>DASXOA010000275.1:0-19183 GCA_036494675.1 Rugosimonospora sp. | reverse complement strand
CGGCGCACCTTTCCGGTGCCCAGGTCGGCCACCCAGACCGAGGCGCCGGATGAGAACGCGTCGAGTGGCGAGCCGTGGGTGGCGCTCCAGGACAGGGCCACGTGCGAGCCGTCCGGGGACAGCAGGGGGTCGGTACCCGCCTGCAGGTTCATCTCGCCCAGCAGCATCCGGTACGAGCCGCCGGCCGCGACAACGGCCACATTGGACTGGTAATAGATCCCGCCCAGCCCGGGACCGCTGCCGCTGAACAACATCGACGCCGCACCCTGGGGCGAGTCCTGGACGGTCGGCTGCCAGAACCGGGGCTGGTACACAGTGGACGGTACGACCGGCCGGGGTGCCGGCGTGCCGGGCTGGCTCGGCGAGCCCGTACCGCCGGGCCACGCCAGCAGCGCCACCGCCAGGACCGCCACCACCGCGGCGAACGCGGTGATCCGCTTACCGCGGCGCCGCCGCTGGGCCGTGCGCCACATGCCGGCCGGCAGCCGTGCCGGCGGCATCTCGTCGCCGACCTCGTGCAGCATGCGGGCCAGCGGATCGGTCCCGGTCATGGCCTCGCCTCCGTCGCCTGACAGCCGCGAGCCCGGTAGCCGCGCCGGCTCCGGTGAGCGGGTCGGAGCCAGAAGCCGCGCGGACAAGACCATCCGCATCGCGCTCTACGTGATCCCGCGTTCACGATTGCCGGGCTCGCGGGGGTGGCCGGCGCCATGGGATCACTTCCGTTGTCGGGCGAACCTACTCTATTTCGGGTCACCCGGGTGCTCAATGTAGTCGTGGCCGTTCCACACGAACGTGGCGTCGACGTAGTTCGCGGCCGCGCAGTCCGGATCGCACGTGTTGGTCGAGACGAGAACCTGGAATGTTCCGGTCTTGTGCGGATCAACGGTCACGCCGCCGTAGAACCGACCGACCAGGTCGCCCGATTTCGGCAGGCTCTGGAAGTCGTCGACGCCCTGCGACGTCATCGCCAGCACGACAAGCCCGTCGTAGCGTCCGGGGTTGTATTCCAGGAAGATGTGGCCGGTCTTGTCGGTGACCGGGGTGTTCGCACGCAGAAATTGCCATGAGTCAGTCTTGAAGCGCCACTGCACCGTACCGGTTGCGTCCAGGACGAAGATGTTCTGCACCTGCGGGTGAACTCCGTCGGAGGCTCCGGTCGTCACCAGCGTTCCCGGACCCCATTTCGTATGTGGAAGGGGCACCATCCCGGTGACCGTACAGGGTGCCTCGCACCCGCTCTTGACGATGAGCTCCGTTGACGATTGGCCGACGTGGAGATCGGACGTACCAACGCCACCGGTGGCCGCGCTTGACGCCTGGAGCGGGATGATGTCGCTCGGCGTAGCTGGCTTCGATGAACCGGAACACCCGGCCGTACCGACCACGATGGCCACGGCGAGTGCGATGACCGCCCTACGCACCGCAGGTCCCCGCCGCGAACTGCGTCTCGTCGCACCACGTGCTGGACGTCCGGTCCGGGAAGGTCAACTTGACGATCCCGGGGTCACTGAGGCGCAAGGTGAATGCCGTGCCGACGCTGATCGGCGCGAAGTCGGACGTCGCCACGACCGCGGTCACGACGCCCCTGGTCACGTTCTGCACGGTGAGGGTGAGGTTGGGAAACGGGGGCGGGTAGGTGCCGGTGTTGGCCTGGTACGTCAACCGGATCGCCCCATCCGTGGCGATGGTCATGTGTCCGGCGTGTTGGTTCCAGTCGCCGACGAAACCGGCCAGATCCGCCCGGAAAGTGGCGACCGCTGAGGGTGTGGGCGAGACCACGATCGGGATGATGCCGCCCGGTGCCGGTTTCGCCGTCGAGGAGCATCCGGTGGCGAGGACGCCCGCCGCGATGAGCGCGCCGATGCGGGAGGCTGTCACGAGCTTCCGTCCTTGAGGTAGACGTCGCCGTAACCGTACGGCTTGTACACCCTGAGCGATGTCGGCGAGGTGATCTCGAAGTAGAACCTCGAGCTCACCTTGACGTTCGGGTCGTCGCTCACGCTCGCGAACGCGATCGCCGTGTCCTTGGTGCTGCGCACGAACAGCAGCGTTACGTGATACTCGGGCCCGGACCCGACCCGGTAGGTGAACTGTGCGTGGGCATCGTTCGTGATCACGAGCCGGCCTGTGCCCTGGCTGCCCTGTTCCTCGGTCCAGCCACCGACCAGCCGGCTCATGTCCGGTGCGGTGTACGAGATCTGCTCCGTCGTCTGCGGGAACCGGTCCTGGAACGCGGTCACATCGAGGCCTGCGTATCGGAGATCCTGGTCGAGGATCCGGCCGTCCCATGCGGTGCCGGCGGCGATGACCTGCCAGCCGGGGCCGATCGCGGCCAGGATCTGGCCGCGGGTGACCTTTGCCGCGCCGGACCCTTGCGCGTACGCGGCGTACGCGTAGCCGTCGCGGCAGGCGTACGAGGTGACGGTGGCGGGGCCGAGGAATCGGGGCGGCTGCGCGGCAAGCGCGGTCCGGTGGCACGGGCTCGATCCGAGCCGGAGGGTCATCGACAGGTCACCGGCCGGTGGTAGCGGCGTGGCCATGCCGACGACCTCGCCGTTGGTCGCGACGGGCGAGAACGTCGACGTCACGATCAGTTTCGAGGAGTACGTACCCAGGGTCGCGATCGTGGTCGTCGGAGAAATCTGCCGCGCGTCGACGACCAGGTCCGGGCCGATCGTCTGCCAGTCATACCCGTGCAGGCGCCAGATCTCGTGCTTCTGGTCCTGACTCGGATCGCAGCCGCTCAGCGTGACGGCGGCGTAGAGCGTGGCGTCGGCTCCCCACCACAGATCATCGACCCGCTCTGACATGGCTGTGCCGGCGCTGATCCGGCTGGTGTCGGTGCTCGTCAGGCGACCCGTCAGCGGGTTGATCAGATCGACACCCACGTGCCCGCACGCGGAGGGGAGATCCGGGATCACTACCGCGACGGCCGCGCTCGTGCGGTTGTCGCCCGGCCACACGGCAGCGGGACCGGGCACGAACGCTGGTGGCGGGGTACGCAACCGTCCGACCTGCCCGGCCGGGTTGATGATGAGCAGCTGGGGTGTGATCGGGCTGACGGCCTGCGAGGCGACCATGAGAGTGCCGTCGTCCCCGGCGACCACCGTGTACGGGTACTGATCGACGCCCGGCACCGCAGGTAGCGTCACCGCCCGGCGGTACGCGCGGGCCGGATGCGCGCTGAGATCGGCCTCCATCAAGGCGCCGTTCTCGTCGAACCAGGCGACTGCGCTGCCGCCGGCGGCGGTCACAGTCTGACACTGGCACTGGATTCTGGTCGTTGCACCGGTCCGGACGTCGATCGCCAGGATCGCGTTCTCATCCGCGGTGTAGACCTCGTCGAGGTACGCGTACCGATTGTCCTGCGTGAAGCCGGGCGACTGCGCCTCGTAGAACTTGTCGACAGCGGCGCGCGCAACGACGTGCGTGCCGCTCATCAGCGACAGGCCGGTTGTCGTCGACAGCGCATACAGGTCGCCCGATGCCGCCGCGCCGGAGCTCTGATCGGCGGCCACCACGCCGGCCGCCGCGAGCGCGACAACGACCGCGAGCGCCGGCCGGACGAGATCGCGCATCCGCATGGCCGTCACAACCCGTCCGGACACAGGAACGGCGCCGTCTGGACTTCGAGATGCGGGTGCGGATCGGAGGCGCACCACACGTACGCCTCGGACCGCGCCCAGGTGCCGCGGAAGCCGGAGTTTGTGCTGAATGAATGGCCGTTTGCGTCGGACGCCGTCGCACTGGTCGGCACGCCGTTGACTGTCATCCGGACCTCGATCGTCCAGTCGTACCAGCCGTCCATCGCCTGCACCGTGACCGGGAACCAGGCGGTGTCGCCCGTGCCCAGGTCATAGGAGCCGTCCGGTAGGGCGAGGGTGATAGGCGTGTCGGTCAGGTATCCGTCCAGCTTCGGCGTCTGCGAGTCGGACGGGCTATACAGCTCGTAGTCGCCGTAGATCAGTTCGCTCTGCTGCGGAACGTGCTCCATCGGCGAGCACTCGATCGCCTGAGTCTCGAACGGCGCTCGGCGTTGCGTGACGTGCGCGACGACTGCGGCCACGTTGACGTGCACGGCCGTGCGGGGCGCCCAGAGCTGCACCATGACCTGTGTACCGCCCATGTCGATCGCGCCGTGGTCGTGCTCCCACCGGTGCAGCTGGCCGCAGGTGATCATGTCGGCCGGAGGTGTCGCGGGGCTTGCGAATGTGGGCGCAGCGACCACCCAGGCCGGGTCCTCCGACTCGTACTCACCGTCGGTCGCCGGTAGCAGGGTCGCGTCCTGGCCGGTGACTCGGATCAGCGACGCTGCGGGCGAGTGTGGTTCGGCGTGAGCCGATGTCGTACCAGCGGACAGCCCGGCCACCAGGACCGCGGCCACAGCCAGACCCGCACACCGGCGACGTTTCAGCATTGGGCCGCCGGTACCCGCTCGTATCGGCCCTCGGGCAGGGTCCACTTGACCGACGAGGTGAAGTCCTTGCCCGCCGATTGCAGGTAGGTGTTATAGAGCGCGGATTTGTCCGACACTTGGAACGGCTCAGGACCGACGATCGTGAGCGAGCGCTCCGGGCCGCCGTCGGTCGTGTACCTCACGACCGGCGACCAGGTTGTGACCATCCCGCGTTGTGGCAGGGCGGTGATGGTCAGCGTGATCGTCTCGCCATGGTCCAGCGTGATGTCGCCGTTGTCGGCGAAGTAAAGGTCGCCGGTGCCGGATCCGTCAGGTTGGCGGGCCTGCGGCGCCGGGTCGGTCAGGTTGATCTCGACCTTGTTGATCTGCCCGTTGCCCTGCGAGTACCCACAGAACAGCGATCCGGTCGGAGCCGGTGCGGAGCGGGTGACCTTCGCCGCGAGGCCGACGATTCGGACCTGGCCACCGCCCGGGTTCGTGAGCTCGATCCGGGTGAACTCGCCGCCCACCTGGATCCCGCCGTGCGGTCGGATCCAGTCGTGGAACGCTGAGCCCGCGGCCGGGATGCCGGCGAGGTCCTTGGTGGTCAGCGTAGTCGGCACGGCCCAGAAGTCGTCTGCACCGTCAGGGTCGAGGCGCTGGACGACGTAGGTGAGGCGCGGGCTGCCACCCGGCGACGCGTCCGAATTGCCGCCGGAGGTAACGATCAACGGAACGACGATCGCGACGACGGCGAGGACCAGTCCGATCGCCGTCATGATTCCGGCTCGGTCCGTCCACCAGCCCAGCTTCCGCCACCCGCGGCGGGCCGGCGAGGGGGGAGCGGGCGGTGGCGTCGGTGCTGCGGGCGGCGGAGGCGGCGCCGCCGCCTGCCGACGGCGGCTGTTTCTCCGGCCCATCTGGGCTCCACCTCCAAGCGTGAGATGTATATACATCAAAGAATACCGGTGTCCGAGCTGATGCTCGCAGAGGACCGACATGGCGGACATGGAGCTTTCGGCGCGACTCGCCGGACCAATCGGACCGGCGCGTCACCTAGACGGTATGAGCAGCCTGGTTGACCGCGCCGGGGCCTCACTCGCAACCTGACGTGGATTGCCGGCGAGGAGTTGGCTCGTCGGTAGTGCCGATATTTGCGGGAGGCCCCGGTGCTCATTGAGCGTACGAGTGTTGGTCTGGACGTGGACGCGCGATCGATCGTGGCCTGCGGCCTGGACACGGTGACCGGTCAGGTGCTGCGGTTGCGGCTGGTCCCGTCGCCGGAATCGGTACTTGGCTGGCTGCGGGAGCTGCCGGTACCGGTCGCTGCGGCCTATGAGGCCGGGCCGACTGGCTTCGATCTGGCCCCGCAGTCGACCTCGGCCGGGGTGCGGTGTGTGGTCGCCGCGCCGTCGAAGTTGCAGCGCCCCAACCAGTTGCCGGGCCCGTGTCGCCACCGGTGCCGGAGGCCGCCCCGGTTGCCGCAGTGCACCGCGGCTACCGTTGCTGGGATGGATGTCCGGCAACGGCAGGCGCCCCTGGTGCGCGAGGTGTGGCCCGCCTTCGCCGACGAGTTGGCCGAAGCGCTCGTGGCCGACGGGCGGGTTACCTCATCCTCGACGTCGGCGACGACACCATCATGTTCGTGGAAGTCCTCTACCGGTCACCACTGTCCTGAGTGGAGCGGGGCCGCCGGTCCGCGCGGAGGCACCTGACTTTCGGGTCCACGGCAGGCGTGCACCATGCGTGGGCGTTCACGCCTCCGGCTGCTCGTCGAGGATCGCCCGGAACCGTTGTTGTGCCGGAGACAACGGGCCTGCCGGGTGGGGGAACGCGCGTTGCAGCATCGGCCCGAGACCGATGGCACGGCCCCGGGGGTGAACCGTCCGGGCGACGGCCGATGCTTCCTGCTCGACGTCTTCGAACGTCGTTGTGCGGCGCAGCAGTGCGGCCACGAGGTTGATGCGGAACCATCCGTGAAGTTGGTGAATCTCCTCGCCGTCGAACCACGCGTCGGCGACGGCCGGGTCGCGTAGCGCGGCGCGTACCTCGGCGAGAGCGAGGGGATCGTCGTCCAGCGCGGGTGCGATGGCCGCGTACGCGCGCACCGCCGGATCCGGGTCGGCCAGTAGGTCACGCGGGGCGAGGTTCCAGCCGGCCAGTGTCAGCGCGATGCGGGCGCGTTGGACCGGCGCGCTGCCCAGCGCCGATTCCCGCAGGCGGTGCGCCAGTGCCGACCGGTGTTCGGCCAGGTCGCTCGCCCGCAGGAGCTGACCGGCGGCGTGAAGTGCCGCCGAGTGGACGGATGCGGTCGGGTCGTCGAGAAACGGCGCCACGGCGCGGTACAACTCGAGCCGCAGCGCCCGGCACGCGTCGACCGCCGGGTCGCTCTCGCCGGCTTCCTCGTCGTAGGCTTCCTCGTCACCGGCGGCGCTGAGCGCGACATTGGCGAGCCATTCCAGCAGTGCGGCGCGCAACGGTCGTACCCGTTGGTCCCAGGGCAGAGCCGTTCCACACTCGATCCCGGTACGCGGATCGTTCAGGATGCTCGCGACGAACCGGGCGGCCGGTGCGGTGGCGGAGTAGATGCTGCCCTGATGGAGCACAGCCGCGTCCAGGACACCCAACGCGTCGCCGGCCGCATCCGGATCCTCGCTCAACAGCAGTGCCAACTGGTCGGGCAGGTCGGCCGCGTTCTCGTAGGCGTGTTCGAGCTCGGCCCAGTCGGTCGTGGCCAGCACCTCGGCCGGAGAAATCATCCCCGCATCATGCCCCGGCACGCTGCCGGACGACGGCCCCGCGGGCGGTCGCGGATGGTGCCGGATGCCGGATACAACCTTTCCGGTGGTTGAACCGTGGTAGGTGCGTGATGGACCGAGCGAGGCCGCTGTCAGCGGCGGACACATCGTTTGTGGCATTCGTCGAGTCGGCCTGGCAGCGCCATGTGCGGTTGGCGATGCTGCTGACCGGCGACCGATGGCAGGCCGAGGAGTTGCTGCAGGACAGTTTGGTCAAGATGTACGAGCGGTGGCGCAAGCTGTCGCGCCGGGACGACCTGCACGCGTACCTGCGCCGGGCGCTGGTGAACAACCACACCTCCATGTGGCGGCGGCACCGGCGCGAGAACCTGGTCGCGGACGTTCCGGACCGGGCGGCCCCGACCGGGTTCGACTCCGACATCGAGGCCAGGCGCGCCCTGATGTCGTTGCCTCCCCGGCAGCGGGCGGTCGCTGTCCTGCGGCTCTACGAAGACCTCTCCGAACGCCAGATCGCGGAGGCGCTCGGTTGCTCGGTCGGCACGGTCAAGAGTCAATACGCCCGCGCGCTGGAAAAGCTCCGGTACCTGATGCGCGAGCCCACCTACCAGGGGGACAGGGAAGACCGATGAACATCCTCGAATCGCAGCTGGCCAACCGGCTGCACGACATGATGGACGACGAGGTCGGTTCGGCGCCGCCGGCTCTGGCGGTGCTGAGCCGGGGTCAGCGGGCCGGGCGTCGCCGCACGGCCACGATGGTGGCGACCGCGTCCCTCGCGGTCGTGGCGGTGGGCGGCGTCACGGTGGCCGCCGTCGCTCAGCCGTGGGCACAGAGAGGTCCGGGCGCCCTGGCGCAGAGCCGTCCGGGCGCCGCGGCGCAGGTCCCGGCACCGCGGCCGCAACTCGCCGCCGCGGTCGCGGCCAGCCAGAACATCAGCTACCGGGTGAAGGTCACGCAGACCTACGGCCCGGGCAGTGTGCAGACCACGGATGGCGCGTTCGATCCGGCGTCGGCCACCGGGTACCTGAACTCGACATCCTCGGGTGCCGGCGTCACCTACGAAGAGCGGCTGGTCAACGGGGTCCGGTACGTCAGCTCGTCGGGCTCCCCGGACTGGAAGCAGGACCCGGGCACGTACGACCGGCTCAGCTACGACCAGAACCTGAACGGGGCGCCGAGCGCGTCGGTCGACCCGCAGCAGTTGTTCGAGACGCTGCGCAACTCGGGTGCGACCGTCAGCCAGACCGGCCCGCGGGTCTTCCACTTCGAGGTCACGGTGGACACCCCCGCCACGGCCAGGACGACCCTGAGCCAGGCGTTCGTCGGCGACGTGACGCTCAACGCCGACAAGCGGATCGCGAAGGTGGCCTACCGGCGCACGGATCACGGGACGAAGGACGGCAGCGCCTTCACCGAGACGACCCCCGTGACGGTGGAGCTGTCGAGCTACGGCCTGCCGGTGAGGGTCGACAAGCCGACGAGCGTGGTCGGCGTCAAGTAGAGGCGCCCGTGCCGAGAGGCTGCCTGCGACCGGACGGGTCGCAGGCAGCCTCTGTCCGGGCAGGAGAGATCGTGCCGGTGCGGCACGACCGTCAACGCAGGGATCGACAGAAGGTACGGATGTCGTCGGCGAGCAGGTACGCGCGCGCTGTCAGCTGAGTCCCAGGCTGTCCAGCCTGCGTCGCAGGTGCGCGCGTTCCGGTTCGGTACCGGCCAGGTCGAGCGCCTGCCGGTAGGCCGCCGCCGCTTCGGGGAACCGGCCCAGCCGGTACAGCAGGTCCGCCCGGGCCGCCGGGTACGGGTGGTAGCCGCGCAGCCGGGGCTCGGCGGCCAACTCGTCCAGCAGCGCGAGGCCTGCCCGTGGCCCGTCGCGCATCGCCACCGCCACGCCACGGTTGAGCGCGACGACCGGAGACGGCACGAGCACGAGGAGCACGTCGTAGAGCGCCACGATCTGCGGCCAGTCGGTGGTCGTGACGTCCGCGGCCTCGTCGTGCAGAGCGGCGATCGCGGCCTGCACCCCGTACGGGCCGGGCGGCCCGCCGCTCAACGTGACGAGGACCAGTCCGCGTCCCTCCTCGATCATCGTGCGGTCCCACCGGCCGCGGTCCTGGCCGTCGAGCAGGACGAGTTCGCCGCCCGGCCCGGTACGGGCGTCGTGGCGCGCGTGGACGAGCAGCATCAGTCCGAGCAGGCCGGCGACTTCCCGTTCGGCGGGTAGCAACCTGCGCAGGATCCGGGCGAGCCGGATGGACTCCTCGGCAAGGTCGGGCCGCTGCAGATCCGGGCCGGAGCTGGCCGCGTAGCCTTCGGTGAAGATCGAGTACAGGACCTGGAGTACTCCCGGCAGCCGCTGCGGCAGCTCGTCCGCGTCGGGTACCCGGAACGGGATCCGGGCTTCGCGGATCTTCTTCTTCGCCCGCACGATGCGTTTGGCCATCGTCGCGGACGGCACGAGGAAGGCCCGGGCGACCTCGGGCGTGGTCAGCCCGGCGAGGCAGCGCAGGATCAGCGCGCCACGGTCCTCGGCGGCCAGGGCCGGGTGGGCACAGGTGAAGAACAGTCGCAGCCGCTCGTCGGGCAGGTCGCCGTCGGCGTCCACGGGTGGGGTGGGGCCGGCCCGGTCCGCCTCGACCTGCAGGAGGGCGAGCCGGGCCGCGTACGCCTGATCCCGGCGCAGCCGGTCGACGGCCCGGCGCCGCGCCGTGGTCATCAGCCAGGCGCCGGGCCTGGGCGGGACGCCGTCGACCGGCCAGTGCGTCAGCGCCGCTTCGATCGCCTCGGAGGCGACGTCCTCGGCCAGGTCGAGGTCGCCGAAGCGGCGGACGAGGGCGGCGAGCAGCCGGCCGCGTTCCTCGCGGAACATGGCCTCCACCGAGGAGGCCACCGGTGAGTACGCCGGTGTCACGGCGCCGGCGGCCGGCTCGTGCATCGCCGGTCAGACGTCGAACTCGGCGACCGGCCGCACCACGACCGATCCGCCGTTGCGGGAGCCCGGGCAGCGGGCGGCCCAGTCGAGCGCGACGTCGAGGTCGGGCACGTCGATGACGTAGTACCCGCCGAGGACCTCGCGGGTCTCGGCGAACGGCCCGTCGGTGATGATCCGGTCGCCGGTGGCGTCGACCCGGACCGTGGTGGCGGTGGTCAGGTCCGCCAGGGAGTGCCCGGAGACCCAGATCCCGGCCTCCTTCACCGCCTTGTCGTAGTTCTGCCAGTCCTGGAAGAAGCTCTCGCTCTCCGGCTCGGCGCCCTCCGCGGGTTCGGTCGTCGCGGCGCTGTGGATCAGCAGCATGTACTTCATGGTCCGTCTCCTGCTCCTGGTGTCGGAGTTGCCGTACCCATGACTACGAACGGGACGCGGTCAGATGGACACCGCCGCCAGGCTAGACGGGGATGGAACGATCCGGCCGCATCGTTCATCACGGCCGGTGGGATTGGGCAGGCGCCCGCTGCACGGATCGTGGCCGCGTCCCGCGACGCGGCTACGATCCGGGGTCGGCGGGTGCCTGTCAGTCGTCGAAATGGCCGGCGCGGACCGCCACGATGAAGCTGTGCCAGGAATGCGGGTCGAAGGACAGTACCGGGCCGCCGCGGTCCTTCGTGTCGCGGACCTGGACGGCGCCGGTCGACCTGCGTACCTCGACGCAGGAACCGTTGGTGCTGCTGTAGCTGCTCTTGCGCCACTGCGCGGTGAGAGCGGACATGGGTCTCAGCTCCTCGAACGCTCAGCTCAGCTCTTCGAACGCCCGGTGGATGCGCTCCCGTGACGTGGAAGGACTGAGGGCATTAGCTAACAAATGTTCAAATACCACGTTATACCACCGTGCGTCCTCGGATTCGGTGAAGATATCCCCGGTCACACCTTCGACGTAAACGACGTCGGGATCGTCCTCGGCGGCGAATTTGATCACGGTGAACGAGCCGACCATGCCGGGGTGCGCGCCCGCGGTGAACGGCAGGATCTGTACCGTCACGTTCGGTAGCTCGGTCGCCTGGCGCAGATACCCCAACTGGCCACGCAGCACGTCCTCACCGCCGATGTGTCGATGGAGCACGGACTCATCAAAGACCGCCCATAGCTCCAACGGGCCGGCCGGGTCCGAGGATTCGGGTGCGGGTGCCAGCAGCGCGGTCTGCCGGGCGAGCCGGACCTTGACCCGGCGCTCGACGGCATCGGCGTCCAGGGCCGGCAGCCCGGCCCGGAACAGGGCGCGCGCGTAGTCCTCGGTCTGCAGCAGGCCGTGCACGGTCAGCGTCTCGTAGACCTGCAGCCGCGCCGCTTCCGCCTCGAACCCGATGTAGGTCGCGTACGGTCCGGACAGCGAGTCGGCGTACTTGCTCCACCAGCCGCGCTGCTTGCCCTCGCGGGCCAGGGCGCCGAGTTCGGCGCGCACGTCGGCGTCCGCGACCTGGAAGAGGTCCAGCAGGTCGGTGAGGTCCCGGCCGCGCAGGCCCACGCGTCCGGTCTCCACCCGGCTCACCCATGAACCGGAGCGCTCCACAGCCGCGCCGACCTGCTCGCCGGTGAGCCCCTGGCGCTCCCGTAGGCCGCGCAGGATGAGGCCCAGACGTCGCCGTCTCACGGTGGGACTGCCAATCACCATGGCGGACAGTGTGCTCGGCGTTGCGGTGAGCAAGCAAGGTTCTGTCCTGGCGGGTCTGAGCAACTCGCGGCCTGGCGCGCCGGCGGGGTGACGGTGTGTCAGGCGGGCGGGCGTTCCGGGTGCACCGTGCCCCTTGTCCGCGCCCCGGGGCCGGTGGCAGCGTGCATACATGACCTCTGACGATCTGTTGGCGAGGCACAAGGCCGTGCTGCCCGGGTGGCAGCTGCTCTACTACGACGAGCCGATCGAAATCGTCTCCGGCTCGGGGCGGCGGGTCACCGACGCGCGGGGGCGCACCTATCTGGACTTCTTCGGTGGCGTGCTGACCAACATGCTCGGGTACGACATCCCCGAGGTTCGCGAGGCACTCGAGCGCCAACTGCGTACCGGCGTCGTGCACACCTCCACGCTGTACCTGATCCGCAGCCAGGTGGAGCTGGCCGAGAAGATCGCGCGGCTGTCCGGGATTCCGGATGCGCGGGTGTTCTTCACCAACTCCGGCAGCGAGGCCAACGAGGCGGCGCTGATGTTCGCCACCAACTACCGGCGCTCCAACCAGATCCTCGCGATCCGCAACAGCTACCACGGCCGCACCTACGCGACGATGGGCATCACCGGCAACCGGGGCTGGTCGGCCTCGGGCCTGTCCCCGCTGAACGTCAGCTACCTGCACTCCGGTGACCGGCTGCGCGGCCTGCTCGCCGGGCTCGACGACGAGCGGCACATCGAAGCGGCGGTCGCCGACCTGCGGGAGGTCGTGGCGACCACGACCAGCGGCACGGTGGCCGCGTTGATCGCCGAGCCGGTGCAGGGGGTCGGAGGTTTCGTCCACGGGCCGGACGGGCTGTTCGCCGCGTACCGCAAGGTCCTCGACGAGTACGGCGTGCTGTTCATCTCCGACGAGGTGCAGACCGGCTGGGGTCGTACCGGTGAGCACTTCTGGGGGTACCAGGCCCATGGCGTGACCCCCGACCTGCTGACCTTTGCCAAGGGCATCGGCAACGGGCTGGCCCTGGCCGGTGTGGTGGGCCGGGCGGAGGTCATCGAGTCGGTGGAGGGTATCTCGTTCTCCACGTTCGGCGGGAATCCGCTGTCCACGGCCGGTGGCAACGCCGTGCTGGACTACCTGATCGACCATGATCTGCAGGCCAACGCCCGTGACCAGGGTCGGCTGCTGCTCGACGGGCTGGCCGAGGCGACCCGGCGGTACCCGATCGTCGGCGACGTCCGGGGCAGGGGGCTGATGCTGGCGGTCGAGTTCGTCGAACCGGGCGGTACCAACCCCAACGGGTACGCGACGGCTCGGGTCTTCGAGGAGTGCCGGCGCGGTGGCCTGCTGGTCGGCAAGGGCGGCCTGTACGGGAACACGTTGCGGATCGGGCCGCCGATGACGTTGACCGTCGAGGAGGCCCGCGAGGGATTGGAAATTCTTACCACAGCGATCGCCACGGTCGACCAGGAGGTCGCCGCGGTCTGACCTCGGACGTATTCACGCCCCGTTTCGCTCGTTCGCGGCGGGTCGACGGCACCACCGGCGCAACGGCTCGGATCGCCCGAGCGGTACCCCCGGTGGTGCCGTTTTTCGTGCGTCGCCCGGACCGTCCACGCGGTCGGGCCCGTTTCGGCAAAGCGGCTCCGACGTGGGCGGACATCGCTGGCTCGGGTGTCGGGTGAGCCGAGCCGGGCGGTCGCCGACGCCGGTGCGAGGGCGGTCTCGCGGCGGCCGTCCGCGTGCACCGGGAAGGTAACAACTTTGAAAACTTCGACCATCTTCTTGACAAGGAGGGGGCCGCAGTAAGAAATTTTACCACTATCAGTTAACAGTCTTTGTTGAAAGGCGGCGTGGATGACAGAGCAGGAGGCCACCGTCGCGGGCACCGCGGTGGTCGACTCGCGCGTCACGTCGTCCATGCCGGCCCCCGAGGGCGTGCTCGTACGGGTCCGGTCCCGGCTGCCGGAGTTCACCGGCGCGTTGCAGCGCGTCGCTGAACTGGTGCTCAGCGATCCGGCGGGTGCGGCCCGGGCGACCATCGTGGAGCTGGCCGAGCGCAGCGGCACCTCGCCGGCCACGGTGACCCGCTTCTGCCGCGCGCTGGGCTTCGAGGGCTACGCCGAGCTGCGGCTGGGCATCGCCAGCGAAACCGGGCGGGCGGCCCGTTCCGCCGGCTGGAGCGTGGACATCGGTCGGGAGATCCAGCCGACCGACCCGCTGGACCGGGTCCTGCAGCAGATCATCGCGGCGGACACCCGGGCACTGGCCGACACCGCCGCACTGCTGGATCTGGCGGCGATCGAACGGGCGGCCGACGCGCTGGCCGCCTCCCACCGCATCGACCTGTACGGCATCGGCGGCAGCGGGCTGGTCGGCGCCGAGATGCAGCTGTGCCTGCACCGCATCGGCCTGGCCGCCTGGTCGTGGACCGACCTGCACAACGGGTTGGCCAGCGCGGCGCTGCTCGGCTCGGGCGACGTGGCGATCGGCGTCTCGCACAGCGGACAGACCCGGGAGACCATCGAGGTGCTCGCCGAGGCGGGCAGCCACGGCGCCACGACGGTCGCGTTGACCAGCATCCCGCGCTCGCCGCTGGCCGAGATCGCCGACGTCGTGCTCATCCACGCCATGCAGCCGACGGCGTTCCGCACCGACGCGCTGTCCGGGCGACACCCCCAGCTGGTCGTGCTCGACCTGCTCTACATCGCCGTCGCGCAGCGGACTCACGACCGGTCCCACGCGGCCTTCCAGGCCACCGCACGGGCGGTGGCCGGGCACTGGGCGGCGAAAGAGGAGGGTGAATGAGCGAGCGCGATTTTGGCGAGGTCATGAACGCGGGCGCGCAGGCGTACGCGGACGCTGCCCGTGAGGTCATCGACCGCGTCGTGGCCACCACCGGCGGCGAGGTGTCCCGGGCGGTCGATCTGATCGCCGGGGCGCTGCGGGCCGGCGGCGTGCTGCAGGCGTTCGGCACCGGCCACTCCGAGGCGCTGGCCATGGAACTGGTGGGTCGGCCCGGCGGACTGGTACCCACCAACAAGATCTCGCTGCGGGACGTCGTGGTGTTCGGCGACGCCCCGCGGGAGGTGCTGCACGACGACAAGCTCGAACGGGATCCCGAGATCGCCCACCGGCTCTACGCACTCGCCGCGCCGCGTCCCCAGGACGTGTTCGTGGTCGCGTCGAACTCGGGCATCAACGGCTGCATCGTCGAGTTTGCGCTGCTGGTCAAGCAGCACGCTCATCCGCTCATCGCCATCACCTCGGCCGAGCACACCGCACGGGTGGCGCCACGACACCCGTCCGGGCGCCGGCTTGCCGAGATCGCCGATGTCGTGCTGGACAACGGCGCGCCGTACGGCGACGCACTGCTGCCCCTACCCAGCGGCGGCACGGTCGGCGCCATCTCCTCGATCACCTCCGCCCTACTCGGGCAGTTGGTGGCCGTCGAGGTGGCACGGCAGCTCCAGGATGCCGGCCAGGTACCCCCGATTTACCTGTCCGCAAATGTCCCCGGAGGGGACGAGCACAACACCACCCTCGAGTCGCGGTACGCCGGTCGCATCCGGCGCACGGCCTGACCCGAATTCCAAGGAGACACGGATGTCCCTTTCCCCAGAGAACCCGGGCGCAGCCGAGATGGCCAAGCCCGACCTGAGTCGTCGTACGGTTCTGAAGCGGGCCAGCGCGATGGGCCTGCTCGCGATACCGGCCGTGGGTCTGCTTGAGGCCTGTGCCACCGGCGGCGGCTCGACGCCCTCGGACCAGAGCACCGGCGGTGCCAAGAGCTCGGTCAACCCGCTGGGTGTCGACCCGGCCGCCACGGTCGAGGTGGTCATCTTCGCCGGTGGCTACGGCGACACCTACGCCACCAAGTACCACGTGCCGCTGTACGAGAAGGCCTTCCCCAAGGCCAAGGTCACCGAGTCCAGCACCCAGGACATCCAGGGCACGCTGCAGCCGCGCTTCTCCGGTGGCAACCCGCCGGACGTGGTGGACAACTCGGGTACCAAGTTCATGGACTTCGGCGCCCTGATCGGCGACGGCCAGCTGCAGGACCTGACCACTCTGCTCGACGCGCCGTCGGTCGACGACGCGAGCAAGACGGTCAAGGACACCCTGGTGGACGGCACCGTCGAGGTCGGCACGTACAGCGGCAAGCCGTACGTGATGAACTACGTCTTCACGGTGTACGGCATCTGGTACAACGCGAAGCTGTTCCAGACCAAGGGCTGGACCGTCCCGACGACCTGGTCGGACTTCACCGCCCTGCTCGACAAGATCAAGGCGGCCGGCATCACGCCGTACGGCTACGCCGGTGCCAACGCCGCGTACTACCAGTACCTGGTGATCCTGACCAGCGCGGCGAAGCTCGGCGGCGCGGACATCCTCAAGAACATCGACAATCTTGCCGACGGCGCGTGGATGGCCGACCCGATCAAGCAGTCCGCGGCGGCGTGGGCCCAGATCGGTGCCAAGTACTCCGACAAGTCCTACCTGGGCCTGATCCACACCAACGTGCAGCTCAAGCAGGACCAGGACCAGCTGGCCTTCTACCCCTCGGGCAACTGGGTGGAGAACGAGATGAAGGCCAGCACCCCGGCCACCTTCAACTACGCGATGATGCCGGTACCCAGCCTGACCTCCTCGGACAAGCTGGATACCTCGTCGGTGTTCGCCACCGCCGGTGAGCCGTTCATCGTGGCGGCGAAGGGCAAGAACCCCAAGGGTGGCATGGAGTACCTTCGCCGGATGCTGTCCAAGGAAGGCGCCAAGGACTTCACCACGGCGACCGGTTCGCTCACCTCGGTGGCGCACGCCTCGGACGGCATGCAGCTGTCTCCGGGCCTGGCCAGCTCCAGCGACGCGCTGAGCAAGGCCAAGACGGCCTTCTACTACCGCTTCGACGGGTGGTACAAGGACCTGGACACCGAGCTTCGTGCGGCCACCAACGAGCTGTTCTACCAGGGCGGCACGGCGGACCACTTCTGCCAGCGGATGCAGGCGAAGGCCGACTCCATCAAGAAGGATTCCTCCATCCCGAAGTTCTCGCGCTGAGCGGAGAGTAGCGGTCATGCGGCACGGCAAGTATCCATTCATCGCCGGCTTCCTGGTGATTCCGGTGGTGCTGTACGCGGTCTACGTCATCTGGCCGTATGCACAGGCCTTCTACCTGTCGTTCACCGACTGGCACGGCATCTCGGCGAACCTGCACTTCATCGGGTTCGCCAACTACACGAAGCTGTTCCACGATCCGGTGTTCTGGAAGGCCGTGGAGCACAACATCATGTTGTTGCTTGCCCTGCCGCTGATCACGATCGCGATCGCCCTGTTCCTGTCGTTCATGCTGAACGTCGGCGGGCGATCGAGCGGCGGAAAGACGCGTGGGGTCTGGGGATCGAAGTTCTACCGGGTGGTGTTCTTCCTTCCCCAGGTCCTGTCGCTGGCGATCATCGCCGTACTGTTCCAGGAGATCCTGAGGCCGGACAACGCGGGTGCGATCAACTCGATCGTGCACGCGGCGGGAGCCACCAACATCGGCTTCCTGACCAACCCGACCATCGCCATGTGGACCATCATCGGCGTACTGGTCTGGCAGTCGGTCGGCTTCTACGTGGTGCTGTTCTCCGCCGGCATGTCGTCGATTCCGGCCGACATCTACGAGGCGGCCGAGATCGACGGGGCCACCCGGGTCACCCTGTTCTTCCGGGTGACCCTGCCCCTGCTGTTCGACACGGTCCAGGTGGCCTGGGTGTACCTGGGCATCGCGGCCTTCGACGCCTTCGCCCTGGTCAACATCCTGACCGTCGACAACGGCGGCCCGGACGGCGCGACCACGGTGCTGGCCAACGAGATCTACCGCGACGCGTTCGTCTATTCACGCTTCGGGTACGCGTCGGCGATGGGTGTGGTCCTGTTCTTCCTGACGCTCACCTTCGCCGTGCTGACCCTGCGCCTGTCCAGGCGCGAGAGCATCGAGTACTGAGAGCGGCCGACCATGACAATCAACACGCGGGACAGCTCGACCGAGACCCCGGCCGCCCGCCCGGTGGCCGCTTCGCCGGCCGGCAAGCGCAAGTCCGAGGTCAGCATGCTGTCCAGGTTGGGCCACATCGCGCTGGCGGTCTGGGCGATCCTGGTGCTCGGGCCGATGGTGTGGACCCTGCTCGCCTCGTTCAAGAACAACACCGAGATCTTCGGCAGCGCCTGGGCGTTGCCGCATCACCTGCGCTGGGACAACTACGCCCGGGCGTGGAGCAAGGCGCACCTGGGCACGTACTTCTTCAACAGCGTCGTCGTGGTCGCGTTGAGCACGTTCGGCACGATGCTGTTCGGCTCGATGGCCGCGTACGTGCTGGCCCGGTACCGGTTCGTCGGGAACCGGTTCATCTACTACGTCTTCCTGGGCGGCCTGGCCTTCCCGGTCTTCCTCGCCCTGAGCCCGCTGTTCTTCGTGGTGAAGAACATGGGCACCGAGGTGCCGCTGCTCGGGCAGTTCATCACGACCAACACGCGGGGCGGCCTGATCCTGGTCTACATCGCCTACTCGCTGCCGTTCACCGTGTTCTTCCTCTGCGCGTTCTTCCGAACGCTGCCCAACTCGGTCGCCGAGGCCGCGATGATCGACGGGGCGTCGCACAGCCGGCTGTTCTTCCAGGTGATGCTGCCGATGGCGAAGCCCGGGCTGATCAGCGTCGGCATCTTCAACATCCTCGGGCAGTGGAGCCAGTACAACATCCCGGTCGTGTTGATGAGCGGCGGGCAGGACAAGAGCAAGTGGGTACTGACTCAGGGCATCGCGGACATCTCCACCCAGGCCGGGTACCAGTCCGACTGGCCGGCGCTGTTCGCGGCGCTGGTCCTGGCGATCCTGCCGATGATCCTGGTGTACGGCGTATTCCAGCGCCAGATCCAGTCCGGCCTGACCGCCGGGGCGGTCAAGTAGCGGCGATGTCATACCCGCGGCGCAGAATGCGGGTGTGCTGATCGCGGTCGTGCCGGATGACTCCGGTGTGGGTGGGCCGCGCTTCGAGTCCGGCCCGCCCTTCACCGGCGGGCCGGACTCCGCCGACGGATCGGGTTTCGCCGCTGAGCCGGGCGCCGTCGATCGGTCGGGCTCGGCCGATGATCCAGGCTCTGCTGGGGGCCCGGTCCCCGACGCGGACCGCCCCGACCGGCCGGACCGCCCGGACCGCGACGTGGAGGCCGAGCGGACGCCCGCGATCGGCCCGGCCGGGGGAGCGTGGCTGTGCCGGCTGGACGACGCCGCCCGGCCGCTCGGCCCGGCATGGTGGAGCGCCGATCTGGCCGCCGACGTGCGGGCCGCGCCCGACGCGCGGCTGCTGTGGACCTCGACCGCGGAGTGCTATCCGCGCCTGCTGCGGGCCGGCGTGCGGGTGGCCCGCTGCCACGACCTTGAGCTGACCGAGGC
>DASXOA010000274.1:0-6485 GCA_036494675.1 Rugosimonospora sp. | reverse complement strand
CGGTTACCCGCCCGAGTGGGCCGGCTACCAGGTCGCGCCGCCGAGCCGGTTCTCCCGGCTGATGCACTTCATCTACGTCAAGCCGAGCTGGCTCGCGCCGCTGGCGCTGCTGGCCTGCTTCGGGATGTCCGTGTTCTACGTGGAGAAGTTCAACCCCACCACCGGGGTGGCCGGTCCCACCGGCGGCTGCGCGTTCAAGGCGCTGACCGGGCTCGACTGCCCGGGCTGCGGCGGCACCCGCGCCTTCTGGTACCTGCTGCACGGCAACATCCCGGCCGCGGCCCGGTCGCACCTGCTGGCCGTGTTCGCCGCGCCGTTCCTGGTCTACGCCTACATCACCTGGGTCGCCGACACGGCGTTCAAGCGGAAGCTGCCTCCGTTGCGGCTGTCCCCGAAGGCGATCTCGCTGTTCCTGGCCGCCTGGGGCGTGTTCACCGTCGCGCGCAACCTGCCCTGGGCCCCGTTCACCTGGTTCTTCGTCTGACGTCCTCGGTCTTCGTCTGACCTTCACGGTCGGGAGCGGACCGGTGGTGGCCCGCCCCCGACCCGTTTCGGCGGTTCACGCCGTCGCGGACGCGACCACCCGGTGGATGTCGATGTCGCCGCTCGCGGTGCGCAGTGCGACGGTGAGGTCCGGCTGGCCGCCGGCTGCCGGCGCTTCGGACACGTCCAGGTCGCTGCGGGTACGCCCGGACGCCGTGCTCACATCGA
This sequence comes from Rugosimonospora sp., assembly GCA_036494675.1. Classification (GTDB taxonomy): domain Bacteria; phylum Actinomycetota; class Actinomycetes; order Mycobacteriales; family Micromonosporaceae; genus Rugosimonospora. Next base: position 5,774 of record DASXOA010000274.1, on the reverse strand, counting down.
GCCAGACGCTGGTGCCCTGCGCGACGCCGACGCTCACGCCGCCCGAGGCCGACTTCACCTTGATCGTGCCGTGCCGGGCGCGGCCGACCCGTACGCTGCCGGACGCGGCGGTGGCCTGGACCGATCCTCCGGCCTCATCGACGGTCATGTCGCCGCTGGTGGTATGTGCCGTCACGTCGCCGCCGGCTAGCGTCACTGTGACGTCACCGGAGGCGGCGTCGACGGCGGAGCGGCCGTCCACCCGGTCCACGAGGATGTGGCCGCTGGCCGTTTTGATCGACGCGTCGCCGGCGACGTGCTCGACCGCGACGTCCCCGGACGCGCTGCGCACGTACGTGTCGCCGTACCGGCCGCGGCACCGCACGTCGGCCGAGGCCGCCCTGATCTCCAATGCGCAGTCCAGCGGTACCCGGATGTCCACCCGTACCCGGGTGCCGCGGCGCAGCAGCCATCCGCTGCCGGCCTCGGGTGCCTCGACGATCAGCCGGTCGCCGCGCATGTCCACGGTGGTGTGCTCGGCGGCGTCCCGGGCGGCGTCGCTGCCGTCCCACGGGCTGATCGTGACGCTCGCGGTGTCCCGCGGCTCCGCGGTGATGTCCAGTGCGCCTCCGCCGAGGCGGACGCTGACGGTGACGGGCGTGGGGCAGGGAAATTCAGGCATGATCGTTCATCCTTCCGGGGCATCTTCTGCTGGTGAGGGCTGTTCGGGATGGCTGCCGCCGACGGCTTCGCGCCGGTGGGCGGAACGGTTCGCGTGGCGGCCCGGCCGTCAGGCCTGGGCGTACCCGGTCAGGCGCCGGCCGAAGGAGCGTGGCTGGCTCGGCTGGTCGGGCTGTCCGGGGGCGCCCCGGCGCAGTGCCGCGGCGACCGCCTTGACCAGCCAGGCGTTGACCGAGGCGCCCTCGGCCGAGGCGGCACGCTCCACCTGATCCTTGAGCGGCTCGGGCAGGCGCAGCGTGATCCGGGCGACGTCGCCGGTCTCCGGTACCGGTGCCGCCGGCGGTGCCTCGTCGTCGACCATGGCCACCTCGGTGACCACGAGGTCGGCGTCGCGGCCGCGGAGGCGCACCTCGATGGTGGCCGAGCCGAGCCGGGCGGTGATCTCGGCCGCGGCGTCGGCGAGCAACTCCATCATGGTGAGCCGGGCCGAGGCGTCCAGCGAGCCGGTGAGCAGGTCGGCGGCGTCGCGGACGTCCGGGCCGCCAGGCGCGGCGCTGGCGGCGAGGTCCCGGCGTAGGGAGTCGAGGTACGGGGTGAGGTCCATGACGTCACTATGACACCGGATATGACGTCAGTCAACCGTCATCATGATGTCGTCACCGCGACAGGCCTGCAGGCGCTCCAACGTCCGCGCTCACCCGGTCGACCGCTAGGCTCGGAGAGTGACGAGGGGAGCTGCCGTGCCGGAGATCGTTGAGCCCCAGGTGAAGCTCATCGCCTGGACGCACTTCGAGGCACCCGAGGATGTGCCGTGGTCCACCGACACGGACGGCGGCCAGGCGCTGGCCGAGTTCGCCGGCCGGGCCTGCTACCAGTCGTGGAGCAAGCCGAACCCGGCCACCGCGACCAACGCCGGCTACCTGACCCACATTCTCGACGTCGGGCACCTGTCCGTGCTGGAGCACGGCACCGTGACCTTCTACTTCACCGGCGTGTCCCGCTCCTTCACCCACGAACTGATCCGCCACCGGCACTTCTCGTACAGCCAGCTGTCCCAGCGCTACGTGCCCGAGCGCAACGCCGCGCTGGTCGAACCGGACGTGATCGCCAACGATCCCGAGCTGCACACGAAGTTCGTGGAGGCTTCGGAGACGGCGGTACGGGCGTACACGGAGTTGCTGGAGGGGCTGGAGAAGCGGTTCGCCGACGTGCCCAACGCGACCCTGCGCCGCAAGCAGGCCCGGCAGGCGGCCCGTGCGGTCCTGCCCAACGCGACCGAGACCCGGATCGTCGTCACCGGCAACTACCGGGCCTGGCGGCACTTCATCGCGATGCGCGCCTCCGAGCACGCCGACGTGGAGATCCGCGAACTCGCCGTGGAGTGCCTGCGCCAGCTCACGAACGTGGCGCCCAACGTATTCGCCGACTTCACCATCTCGTCGCTCGACGACGGCACCGAGATCGCGGCGAGCCCCTACGCATGGGAGTCCTGACTGGCGATTAGGCGTTCCTCCGGCCGGCGACGCCCGTCCAGCCGGTCGCCGTCGACGTCCGCCACATCGCTCCAGTCGGTTAGGTTGAGAACATGACTAGCACGGTTACCGACCCGCGTCGGCCCTTCGGCCGGCTGCTGACCGCCATGGTCACGCCGTTCCGCCCGGATGGCTCGGTGGACCTCGACGGCGCCGCTTCGCTGGCCACCTACCTCGTGGACGAGCAGGGCAACGACGGGCTCGTGATCAGCGGCACCACCGGCGAGGCGCCGACCACCAGCGACGCCGAGAAGGACGCCCTGCTGCGCGCCGTGGTCGAGGCGGTGGGTGACCGGGCGTCGGTGGTGGCCGGGGTCGGTACCAACGACACCCACCACACCGTGGAGTTGACCCGCGCCGCCGAGAAGGCCGGCGCCCACGCGGTGCTCGCGGTCACTCCTTACTACAACAAGCCGCCGCAGTCGGGCCTCATCGCACACTTCACCGCGGTCGCCGACGCGTCGGCGCTACCGGTGGTGCTCTACGACATTCCGCATCGCGCGGGCACGGCGATCGCCACCGACACGCTGGTCCGGCTCGCCGAGCACGAGCGCATCGTGGCGGTCAAGGACGCGAAGGGCGACCTCACCGCGACGTCCTGGGTCACCAGCCGCAGCGACCTCGCCTTCTACAGCGGGGACGACGCGGTGACCCTGCCGCTGCTCGCGATCGGCGGCGTCGGGCTGGTCGGCACTTCCACGCATCTGACAGGCGCGCGGGCCAAGCGCATGATCCTGGCCCACGAGGCGGGGGACGTCGGCGGGGCACTGGCCCTGCACCGCGAATTGTTGCCGTTGTTCACCGGCATCTTCCGTTCGCAGGGAGTGATCCTGGTGAAAGCGGCGTTGAAGCTGCTCGGGTTGCCCAGCGGGCCGGTCCGCCCGCCGATGGTGGACGCGACCGAGGCGGAGATCGCCACGCTGCGCGAGGACTGCGCCAGCGCCGGGATCGTCATGCCGGGGTCGACCCCGCGAGTGAACGAGGAGTCCTCACCATGGTGAACGGAGCCGCCGTAACAGCGACGGTACGGGTGGCGTCATGAACCCGTACTCGTCCGAGAACGCCGTCGACGTCCCGCCGCCGCCGCTCGCGGCCGGCGCCCTGCGGATCATCCCGCTGGGCGGGCTTGGCGCCATCGGCCGCAACATGACCGTCTTCGAGTACGAGGGGAAGCTGCTCGTCGTCGACTGCGGGGTGCTCTTCCCCGACGTCGACCAGCCGGGTGTCGACCTCATCCTGCCGGACTTCTCGGCCATCCTGGACCGGCTCCAGGACGTGCAGGCCATCGTGCTCACCCACGGGCACGAGGACCACATCGGCGCGGTGCCGTACCTGCTCGCCCACAAGCCCGACATCCCGCTGGTCGGCTCCCAGTTCACCCTGGCCCTGGTCGAGGCTAAGCTGGCCGAGCGGCGGATCGAGCCGTACACCCTGACCGTCCACGAGGGACAGACCGAGCTGCTCGGTCCGTTCCGGTGCGAGTTCTTCGCGGTCAACCACTCCATCCCGGACGCGCTCGCGGTGGCCATCCGCACCTCGGCCGGGGTCGTGCTGCACACCGGCGACTTCAAGATGGACCAGCTACCGCTGGACGGCCGGCTCACCGACATCCCGGGCTTCGCCCGGCTCGGCGCGGACGGCGTGGACCTCCTGCTCGCCGACTCGACCAACGCCGAGATCCCGGGCTTCGTCGCGCCGGAGCGCGAGATCGGCCCGGTACTGGACAGCATCTTCCGCGCCGCCAAGGGCCGGATCATCGTCGCGTCGTTCGCGTCGCACGTCCATCGGGTCCAGCAGGTGCTCGACTCCGCCGCCGCGCACGACCGTAAGGTCGCCTTCATCGGGCGCTCCATGGTGCGCAACATGGGCATCGCACGCGACCTGGGCCTCCTGCGCATCCCGGGCGGCCTGGTGGTCGGGCTCGACGAGGCGACCACCCTGGAGCCCAACCGGATCGTCCTGATGTCCACCGGGTCGCAGGGCGAACCGATGAGCGCGCTGGGACGGATGGCGACCGGCGACCACCGGCACATCGTGGTCGCGCCGGGCGACACCGTGGTGCTCGCGTCCTCGCTGGTACCCGGCAACGAGACCGCGGTCTACCGGGTCATCAACCAGCTGTCCCGGGCGGGCGCGTTCGTGGTGCACAAGGACGTCGCCAAGGTGCACGTGTCCGGCCACTCCCCGGCCGGCGAGCTGCTGTACCTGCTCAACGTCGTCAAGCCGAGCAACTTCCTGCCGGTACACGGTGAGTGGCGGCACCTACGGGCGCACGCCCGGCTGGCGGTGGAGTCCGGGGTGGCGCCGGAACGCGTCGTGCTCTGCGAGGACGGGGACGTCGTCGACCTGGTCGACGGCCAGGCCCGCCTGGTCGGCCACGTCAAGAGCCGGTACGTGTACGTGGACGGCCTGGCCGTCGGCGACGTGAACGAGTCGCTGCTCACCGAGCGGCGCATCCTGGGCGACGGCGGGTTCATCGCGGCGACGGTCGTGGTGGACTCGGTGACCGGGAAGGTGGTCGGCGGCCCGACGGTCTCGGCGAAGGGCTTCTCCGACGATCCGGCGGTGTTCGAGGGGATGCTTCCGCTGGTGACCGAGGCGCTGGACCGGGCCGCGACGGAGGGCATCACGGACCCGCACCAGCTCCAGCAGATCGTGCGCCGCACGGTGGGCAGGTGGGTCAACGACACGTACCGCCGCCGCCCGATGATCTTCCCGAACGTGGTCGAAGTCTAGGCGCTCCGGCTCCGGCTAACGCAGCGCGACCAGCTCGGCTAACGCAGCGCGACCAGCCCGGCGACCACGATCAGGGCCAGGAACGCCAGCACGAACGCGATGCCGAGCTGGCCGGCCCGGGATTGTGCCGCGGCCGCCTCGGGGTCGGGCAGCGGTTCCGCCGGCAGGTCGGTGGTCACCTGGGCGAGTTCGCCGTGGGTACGGGCGGCGAGCGCGCGGTCGACCCGTTCGGCGTACTCGTCGAGGTTTAGCCGGCCGGCCGCGGTGTGCCGTTCCAGCGCGTGAACCACCCACCGCCGGTCGTCGTCCGACGCCCGCTGTTGCGCTCCGTCCATGGCCCACAGCGTAGGGCGTCGGGGCAGCATGGCGCGGCTGCCGACGGTAGCGTGACCCCACTCAATTTCGTCGATCTGTGGGGTGGGCACATCATGTCGGAACATCCGCCGGGCGGACTGCTGATCATCGAACGCATCCTGCGTGACCGGGCCGGGATCTGGAACCAGATCGTGGGGGAGCGCGGCCTGCGGGAGCTGATCGTGCAGATGCTCATCAGCTCCGGGGTTCGGAACTGTTGGGGGTTCAGCGTGTTATGAGGTGCGTAAGCAGGTTTTAGACGGCGTTTGTCACGTGAGTCTGGCTGGGTGTGTAGGTGCAGGGCATTGACCGGTCGACGGCGTACCGGGGGTATCCGGGGGGAAGCTGGTTGGTGGCTGATCCCGGGGGTGGGCATGGTGGTGGTGTGGTGGGGGTGTTTGCCGGGGTTCTGTGTGTGGTTGTCCGGTCGGGGGGCGGGTCGTAATATCGCCTCCGCAGGTCGTTGTCATGGTGGGGAAGGCCCGGGGTTGT
>DASXOA010000273.1:0-5609 GCA_036494675.1 Rugosimonospora sp. | reverse complement strand
CTCGGCGCCGGCTGGCTGGTGCTGCGCGGCTGGGAAGCCCACGGCCATCTCGCCAGCGCCGCGGGCCTGGCCGGCGATCTGAGCGAGCAGGTCCTGGCCGGAGAGACCACCCAGGCACGCCGGACGCTGGCCGCACTCCAGGACCAGGCGGCCGGCGCCCACGACGTCACCAGCGGACCGGCCTGGTGGAGCGCCGCCCACACGCCGTACGCGGGGCGCGACGTCGTCGCGGTACGCGCCATCGCCGCGTCCGTCGACGACCTCGCGAGCCGGGCGTTCCCGGCGCTCGTGGCGCTCAACCCGTCCGCGCTGCTGCCCACCGCCGGTCACCTGGACCTCGCCGCGCTGCGCGCCTCGGCGCCCGCGCTCGCCTCGGCCGACGCCGTCGTCCAGCAGGCCCGCGCCCGGCTCGACGCCGTGCCGGCCAGCGGCCTGCTGCCGCCGATCCACGACGCGGTCCAGACCCTGCGTACCCAGATCGAACGGCTGTCCGCGCTGACCTCGGCCGGCCACCGTGGCACCGCCCTGCTGCCGGCGCTGCTCGGCGCCGACGGCCCGCGCACGTACCTGCTGCTCCTGCAGAATCTCGCCGAGTCCCGGTCGACCGGCGGGATCTTCGGCGCCTACGCGGTCGTCCAGGCCGATCACGGCCAACTGACCATGTCCAACCGGGGTGCGGGCGGCGACCTGCAGGTGTTCGACCAGCCGGTGCTGCCGCTGGACGCGGCCACCAGGGCGCTGTACACGGACCGGATCGGCACCTTCCCCGCGGACGTGAACCTCACTCCGGACTTCCCCACCGCGGCAAAACTGTTCCGCGAGATGTACCGGCGGCGGACCGGGGTGACCGTGGACGGCGTGCTGGCCACCGACCCGGTCGCGCTGTCGTATCTCCTGCGCGCCATCGGGCCGGTGTCCATGCCGGGCAAACCCACGCTCGACGCCGGTACTGCGGTGCAGGCGCTGCTCTCGCAGCCGTACCGGGACATCGAGTCCGACAGCGACCGGCACGGCTACTTCGCGGCATCCGTACTGGCGATCTTCGACGCGGTCATGCACCGCCAGTCCAATCCCCGCGCCGTACTGGCCGCGCTGGATCAGGCCACCGCCGAGCGCCGCGTCCTGTTCTGGAGTGCCCGCGCCGGCGAGGAGGATGCCCTGGCCGGAACCCAGCTCACCGGGGTCCTGCCGCAGCACGAGACCGTACCCACCGTCGGCGTGTTCCTCAACGACGGCAGTGGCGCGAAGCTCGACTACTACCTGACCCACTCGGCCACCCTGACCGTCGGCGCGTGCCGCGGCGACGGTCGGCGGGAACTGGACCTGCGGCTCACGCTCGGGTCCACCGCGCCCAGTTCCGGCCTGACGCCGGCCGTACTCGGGCTGGGGCTGGCCGGCAACCCGTACACCGCCCGCACCCTGGTGTACCTCTTCAGCCCGGCACGCGGATCGCTCGTGGCCGCACGGCTCGACGGCGCCCCGGCGCCACTGGGCAGCGGCGTTCAGGGCAAGCGGCAGGTCGGCGTGATCAACGTCGATCTCGCCCCGGGGAGCAGCCACGTCCTGGACGTGACACTGCTGACCCCGGCCGTGCCGGCCAATACCGCCCAGCTCTGGCTCACCCCGGGCGTGGCGCCATGGACCACCCATATCAATCCCGCACCTGCGTGTGCTCAGTAGGAAAGGACTCATCATGCGGCTCACCCGCATCATCAGCGCTCTCGCCGGTGCACTGGCCATCGTGGCCACTCCGGCGGTGGCGCAGGCCCAGCCGGACTATCCACCCCCGCCACCCGCACTGACCCTGTCCAGCACCACGATCACCGCCGGTGACACGGTGACCCTCAGCGGCAGCGGCTTCGGCCTCGGCGAGTTGGCGGACATCACCAGCGCCCACCGGACGATCGCGGCCGGCCGCCCGGGTGGCGCCACGAACCGCAACAGCCACACGGGACCGGTGATGACCACGGTCGCGTACCGGATGCCACTGGCCGACGGTGGGCCACCGGCCCCACCCGTCACGCTCCGGACCGACTCGACCGGGGCCTTCTCGGTGCGCATGCGGTTCAATGATCCTGGCGCCGAGGACATCACCGTCAGGGGCGAGACGTCCGGCCTGTCCGCGACGGTCACCCTGACCGTGCTGTCGTCCGGCAACCTGCCGGTCACCGGTAGCAACCTGGCCAAGATGAGCATCGGGGGTGGCGGTCTGCTCCTGGCGGGTGGCGCGCTGTACCTGGTGACCATGTTGCGGCGGCGGCGCGGCGGACCGGGCCTGCCCGACGGCGAGCCCCGGCAACCGGAATTGATCAGCTGACCGATAATCCGGCGGGGCGGCGAAGCCAAGCGTGTTTCGTCGCCCCGCCCGTGACCGATACCCGGTGGAGCGGGGGCGGCGAAGCGTGCTTCGCCGCCCCCGCCGGTATTTGCGAGTCCCGCTCACGAACCACTCACGCGTTAGTCCATAGTAGACAGACGCGCTCAGTGACCACATTCCGACTCTTCGCGTTGGGTGGATCACCGGTGTGTTCATCATGTGCTGGGGAGGCGCCGGATCAGATTGGCCGCAGCGGCGGGCAACGCCGCCGCGCGCCAACGAGAACTCCACACTCTCCGCTGCGGCGGCCGTCATTCGACGGCGTCCCCGCCGCTGGCGCAGTGTCCCCGGAGCGCATTCCCGACCGAGGAGGGTCTCATGCAATCCTCGACTCTGACCAGACTTTCAGTTCTTCTGTCCGCCTCCGATCCGATATCCAAGGCGGGCGTCGCCGCCGCCCTGCGTTCCTGTCACGAGGTTGTCCTGGTGGGTGAGCACGACGCCGGGTCCGAATGCGTGGTGCTGACCATCGCCGACCGCCTCGACGACGAGCTCACCCGTCAACTGCGGGCGCGCCAGGCTCACGGGCAGACCCGGTTCGTGCTGGTCACCACCGAACTGGCCGACCGCGATCTTCTGGTCGCCGTGGAGTTGGGGGTACGGGCGGTCGCCCGGCGCTCCGAGGCCACGCCCGAGGCCCTGGTACGGCTGATCCGCACCGCGGCGACCGGCGAGGCCGCGCTGCCCCCGGACCTGCTCGGACGCCTGCTGACTCAGGTTTCCCGGCTGCAACGACAGGTGCTCACCCCGCGCGGGTTGAACATGGCGGGACTGTCCGAACGGGAGGCGCTGGTGCTCAAACTCGTGGCCGACGGCTGGGACACGGCGGAGATCGCGCTGCACCTGTCGTACTCCCAGCGCACCGTGAAGACCATCCTGCACGACGTGGTGAACCGCTTCCAGTTGCGCAACCGGACGCATGCCGTCGCGTATGCGCTGCGCCAGGGTCTGATCTGAGGCCGCCGGGAAAGCACAGCCGGTGCCGGGTCGCGGCGGGTACCCCTCACGGGTCGCCGCCGTAGCCCGGCACGCGGTCTGGGTCAACGCGATGGCTCCATCAACTGGTGGTCCGTCCCGAGAAGGTGAACGCCGGGGTGCAGTGCTTGCCGCCCGGATTCTTGCAGGAGACCGCGAACGTCACCGTGTCGCCCTTGTTGAAGTGGACGGGCACCACGAAGTGGTCGTCGTAGTCCCGGAAGTTGTCCAGCCCGAAACGCAGCCACACCTTGTTGTTGCGGCGGATCTCGATGATGCCGGTGTCTCCCAACGGGTTCTGGAGCTGGATGTCGGTGATGTCCAACGGCTTCGTGTTCTGGCCGCTGGCGGTGAACGTGTTGAACCCGTTGTCGGTACGGGGCGCGGCGTCCGACTGGATCCTGAAGTCCACCGGCTGGTCCAGCGGCGGGTTCGCCGCGTTCGGTGACGCCGAAGCGCCCCCCGCACCGGCCCCGCCTCCGCCCGGGTCGGTGCCGGCCGCCGCGCTGGCCGCCTGCCCGGCCGCCTGCTGTGCCTGCTGCGCCTGCTGGTTGGCCTTGTCGACGGCGGCCGACAGCGGCGACATCTGCGCGTTGACCGCATCGGTGGCGGCGGACTTGATGGTCGGCTTGAGCAGGGTCAACCACAGCACGGTCCCGAGCACCAGCAACGCGAGGACAGCGGCGGCGGCCGGCATGACCCACTTCGCCAGCAGGGGCAGTTGGACCATCTCCGCGTCGGTGAGGACCGGATCGCCGTCCTCCGGCGCGACCATCACCTGGAACGGCCGGGTCTGGTTCGGCCCGCGGACGAACCGCTTGCGGGGAATCGCCTGTACCCGCAGTTCGTCGGCGACCCCGGGATCAGTGAGCACGACCGGCCGGTTGACCCGGAAGGTCAGCATGTCCTCCGGGTCCACGAAGTGGATCGCCGCGTTGACCGGTACGTTGCCGCGGTTGACCACCGTCAGGCGGTGATTGCCCTTGCGACGCCCGCGGGAGGTGGTCGGCCTGATGATGGCGCCCAGGTCGGTGAACGGCTCGACCTCGACCACGCCCTCTTCGACGATCGAGCCCGCCGGATCCTCCCGGGACACGGCCCGTACCCCGAACGGCACCAGGCCGGCCCGCGACTCCGGCACCCGTGGCGGATGGAAGACGACGTTCACCGCGGCGCTCTCGCCCGGGTACAGGTTGCTGACGGGTGGCGTAACGGTGGACCAGCCGACGGCTGCGCCGACGACGTCCACGGTCACCTGATCCACCACCGCACCGGTGTTGAGCAGGATGACCTGGCAGGTAACCTCCTGACCCGGCACGACGCGCAGATCCGGCTCCCGGAGCGAAGCGGTGAGACCCATGCCGCGATCCTGCGAGCCGGCGCGGCCGGGCAGCAGACTCGGCCGGGTACCAGCGGGGGCGCTCCCCGGTGCCCGTTAGGGCAGCGGGCCGCTCCCCGATAGACGTCCGTCAGTCGGCTGCCCGTTGCCGCGCACGCTACCTAACGTGCCAGATGCGGCCTGGTTCCATCCGGCCGAATGTCCGGCCGACTGTCCCGCCGACTGTCCGGCCGACTGTCCGGCAGGCGAGGAGGCCTCGTGCGCAGGGTGTCCACCCGCGACCAGGTGAGCCGGATGGCGCGCTCACGCTGGCTGTTCGCGTCCGTCGCACTGCTGCTGGTCTTCGGCGCGCTGGTACTCGCCGGACACGACCGGCCCGCGCTTGCCGCCGCGTCCGACGGTGCCACCGAGGCGATCTCGGTCACCGGCACCGGGGGATTCGGGAACCTGGACAGCCAGGAGCCGGCGATCTCGGCGGACGGCCGGTTCGTCGCGTTCGCCACGCGCTCCGGGCTGGATCCGCTGGACGCCGGCAACGACAACTCGAACAACCAGGAGCTCGACGTCTACGTGCGCGACACGGTGCGGCACACCACCACCTACCTGTCCCGCGGGCACGCAGGCTCTGACGGCCCCGACGCGCCGCCGGTCGACGTGGCGTCCGACGGCCCCAGCGCCTCGCCCTCCATGTCGGCGGACGGCCGGTACGTCGCGTTCGAGACCGAGGCGGACAACATCGCCGAGGGGGCGTACGAGGGGTTCGGGCACACCGTCGTGGTCTGCGACCGCGGTCCGGCCCACAGCGACGGCAGCTACGGCACGGGTTGTGTCTACACCAGCCTGCGGCCGGATGAGGACGGGGACGACGAGACCTCACCGCACCTGTCCGCGAACGCCGGCCGGGTGGCGCTGCTCTCC
>DASXOA010000272.1:0-23291 GCA_036494675.1 Rugosimonospora sp. | reverse complement strand
GCTGGCCGCCTCGGTGTCCGGCCGGATCTACCTGCGCATCGGATTCCGCGACACCGCGCTGATCGGCAGCGGCGTCGTCGTCGCCGGCACGATCATGTGCCTGCTGCTCTCCCAGGGCACCACGCCGCTGACCGTGGCCGGGGCGTGCTTCGTCATCGGAATCGGGCTCGGGCTCGTCGCCAGCCCCACGCTGGTGGCCGTCCAGTCCGTGGTCGGCTGGGACCGCCGGGGCGTGGTCACCGGTACCAACATGTTCTTCCGCTCGATGGGCAGCGCACTGGGAGCGGCGGTGTTCGGCGCGATCGCGAACGCCATCCTGGACGAGCGGCTCGCCCACCCGCCGGCGGCGCTGGCCGGGCGGCTGCCCACCGGTACGGACGCCACCAGCCTCGTACTGGGCAGCGCGGGACAGCCGTCCGAGGTGGCCGGGTACCTGAAGACGAGCCTGTACGAGGCGACGCACCATGTATTCGTTGGGCTGGTCATCGTCGCGGGGGTCGGCGCGGCGACCGTGCTGCTGATGCCCCGCCGGCCGGCGGGCCAACTGAACGGCGGCTGACAGCTAGAGGCGACGCCTGCGGTATACGGCTCGGGGTGCAGGCCCGAACGAGGCCACGTTCGGGCGGAGGCTACGGCGTGCCGGGAAGCCGGACCGTGACCAGGAGACCGCCGGCGGGGCTGGGGACGAGGTCGAGGGTCCCGCCGTGCGCGCGGACGATGCTGTGGACGATGGCCAGGCCGAGGCCGACGCCGGCGTGCCCGTCCGTGCGTACGCGTTCCGTTCCGCGCTGGAAGGGTTCGGTGAGGGTCGGTACCAGTTCGGGTGGGAGCCGGTGGCCCGTGTTCTCGACCTGAAGCACGGTTGTGTCGCCGTGCGCCTCGATGTGGACCGTCACGGTGCCGTCGGCGGGGAGGTTGTGGACTATGGCGTTCTGGATGAGGTTCGTCACCATCCGCAGCAGGAGTTCGGCGGAGCCGTTCGTCCGGGCCACCCCGCCGATGACGTCGAGCGTGATCCGGCGCTGCTCGGCGACGGGAAGCAGCGTTTCGACGGCTTCCTCGGTGATGAGGGAGAGGTCGACGCTCTCGCGGGTGAAGTTCCCGCGGTCGCCGCGGCTGAGCAGTAGGAGGGCCTCGGTGAGGTCGATCGCCCGGGTATTGACCGCGTGCAGGCGTTCGATGAGTTCGTCCCGACCCCGCGTGGGGTCCTTGCGGGCGATATCGAGGAGCGTCCGTGAGATCGCCAGCGGGGTGCGCAGTTCGTGGGAGGCGTTCGCGGCGAACCTCTGCTGCTCGGCGACGTGGGACTCGAGAGGTTCGAGCATCGAGTCGAACGCGTCGGAGAGTTCCCGGAATTCGTCCCGGCGGCCCGTCATGCGGATCCGGTGGGACAGCGACCCGTTCCCGGCCATCCGTGCCGCATCCGTGATCTGTGTGAGTGGTGCGAGCATTCGGGCGGCGAGGATCCACCCTCCGACGAGGCCGAACGCCAGCAGGAATACCAATATTGCGGCTGCCCTCGGAGCGAAAACGTGCAAGAGGTTGGACCGGACGGGAAAAACACCAGCAGCGAGGGTGTTGGTGGGGCCGGGGACGATGAGCGACGCACGGTTGGGGACGTAACGCAGGAGGAACACCCACACCGCCGCGAGCAGCAGAGCGCCGGCAAGCATGAGGAATCCGGCGTAGCTGAGGGCGAGTTTGACGCGAACGCTCAATCCCGGTTCTCTATCCACGCTCGCCTCCGGCCGCCGGTTGCGTGTCGATGCGGTAGCCGACGCCGGGAACAGTGGCGATGATCCATGGTTCGCCGAGCCGTTTGCGCAGTGCGGAGACGGTGATGCGCACGGCGTTGGTGAGGGGGTTGGTGTTCTCGTCCCAGGCCTGTTCCAGTAACTCTTCGGCGCTGACCACCCCACCCTCGGCGGCGATGAGAACTTCCAGCATGGCGAACTGTTTGCGGGTGAGCGCCACGTAGCGTCCGTCGCGGAAGACCTCCCGGCGGAAGGGGTCGAGCCGCAGGCCCGCGATCTCGCGGACCGGGGGCCGGGCGTACGCGCGTCTGCGGTCGAGCGCCCTCAGCCGCAGGACGAGTTCCCGCAGCTCGAACGGTTTGGTGAGGTAGTCGTCGGCGCCGAGCTCGAACCCGGAAGCCTTGTCGTCGATGCGGTCGGCGGCGGTGAGCATGAGGATCGGGATGCCGCTGCCGGAGGCGACGATGTGCCGGGCGACCTCGTCGCCGGAGGGTCCGGGGATGTCGCGGTCGAGGACCGCGAGGTCGTAGGAGTTGACGCTGAGCAGTTCCAAGGCGGAGTCGCCGTCGCCGGCGATGTCGGCGGCGATCGCCTCCAGCCGCAGACCGTCACGGACGGCTTCAGCCAGGTAGGGCTCGTCCTCCACGATCAGTACGCGCATGCTTGAATCCTATGATCAGCACAAAATATCGTTGATACGTGCACACCGGACACGCGACTCGTCCGCTGGTGCTGGTGCTGGTGCTGGTCGCGGCTGGTCCGACGGCACCTCCGCCGCAGTGCTCCACCAGCGGCGTGACGCCAACCCGGCCAGCAGAGCGCCGGCGGCGTTGACCAGGACGTCATCCACGGAGGACACCCGGTCCAGTCGCAGGACGTACTGTGCGGTCTCGACCAGGGCCGAGCAGCCCGCCCCGAGCGCCAGGATCCGCGGCACGGATGCCAGCGCCGTGAACCGGATCGGGGCGAAGAATCCCAGCGCCGCGAAGATCAGCAGGTTGCCGCCGATCCCGACCGGCCCCATCGTGACCAGGTCCCGCAGCGGGATCAGGCTCACCCGGCCGGGGACGATGCCGGCACCCGGCCCCGGCATCAGGGTGATCCAGACGAGCGGCACCGTCCCGTAGACCATGCCCACCTCGGCCAGCGACATCCGCCACGCCGAGGTGACGCCGGCGGCACGCCGACGGCGCACCAGAGCCCACACCACCAGGGCGGCCAACGGCAACCCGACCAGCATCATCAGCAGCACACCGTTGTCCGTGTCGTAGCAGCCGTGCCACCGTCCCGCCATACACCTCGGTGCGGCCATCAGAAGCGACCGCCGCACGACGAACGCCACGCCCGCCAGGCCGAGGACCGCCAGACCGACAAGCACAATCCGGCGCGTACGACGGGGCGGCGCCGACAGGGACGCACTCTGCTTCATGCCCCTATTGGAGACGGAGGGCTGTTGCCGCGGCGTATGCGGTTTTGGATACGTCCGCGATACACGGAATCCTCGGCGTCGTCGCCAGGCAGGCCTCAGCCACCTGCCCCGCCGCCGGGGGATTCCCCGGTGATCGCCTTTGCCTCCTGCCCGAGGAGGTCCTGCAGCGAGACGCCGTCGGAGTCGCGGTTGATGAGGGTGACGGCGACCCAGCCGGTGTTCGGGTAGATGCTCCAGTTGGCGCCGACACCGGGGCTGCCACCGGCGCGCTGGTACTGCCACTGGCCGTTGGAGATGTGGATCGGGATCCCGTACGCGCCGAACGACGCCGGTCCTAGAGGAATCTTGGCGGCGGTGAGCACGTCGGCCCAGGGTCGGTCCAGCAGCGTGCCGTCGCCCAGCGCGTCGGCGAACCGGACCAGGTCCGGCGCGGTGGCGAAGCCGCCGTCCCCGGGGGCGTCGATGAAGGCGCGGCCCGGGTTCTTGCCGAGTACGTAGTCGTACGGGCTGCCCTGGTCCAGGTTGCGGAGGGCGTCTACCTGGCTGCCGTCGGCCACCGTCATGTACGGGTGCGCGAGGTGCTCGTCGGTGAGCCACTGCGGCCTGGTGTAGAAGGCCGAGCCGGTCATGCCGCAGCGCTTGAAGATGTTCTCCTCGACGTAGTCCCAGTACGTTGTGCCGGCCACGGCCTCCACGATCAGCGCGGAAATGGTGACCTCGGGCTCCGCGTGAGCGGTGTCGGGAGTGCCCGGGACGCCCACCAGTTTCGCCTGCCGGGCCCGCTGCTCGTAGTACTCGTGCACCTCGTCCCGGCTCTGGAAGACGCGTTGCACGTCCTCATCCGGGGCGTCCAGCCCGGAGGTGCCGGAGAGCAGGTGGTGGATGGTCACCTGGTCGGCGATGTCTGTGGCGAAGCCGGTCAGGTGGGCGCCCACCGTATCCGTCAGCTGCAGCTTGCCCCGCTGCGCCAGTTGCAGGATGGCCACCGCGTGGAACGGCTTGCCCGCCGAACTGAGACTGAACGCCGTGCCCTCGCGGTTGGGGATCCCCTTCTCCTGGTCGGCCATGCCGTAGCTGCGGGACAGCACTGTCCGACCCCGGTGCGACAGCAGCACCACACCGGAGAACTTGCCCTGCGCGGCAAGCTCCGCCACGTACCGGTCGTAGGCTCCGCCCGGCAGGGTGCCGGGTGGGATCCGGTCGTCTCCGGACGGCTCGGGCGCGGCGGAGGCGGCGTCGGCGGTGGCCAGCACCCCGCTGGCGGCCAGCGGCGCGGCACCGAGCGCGGCGAGCAGGGATCGTCGCCGCCACGGCGAGGCGGAAACGGTGTCATTCATGGGATCTCCTGATTCTTCATGGTGGCCATGCCTACCAGCGTCCTGCCATCCCGCGGATATTCATCGATCACCTCCACGCCGAGGCACCATGCCCTCGACACGGACCGCTGTGGTCCATGCCTCCACTGAAGACGGAAGACTGTTGCGGTGGCGTATGCGATTTTCGATACGCCCGCGATACACGCAGCAGCATGCTGCCCGGCGTCATCCTGCTAATCAGCGCTCCGGCCGCCGGGGCAGGTGGTCGAACAGCCAAAGCCACGGGCCGCGCCCCCGCCGGGCCGTCGTGGCTTCGGCCTCGCGTGAGGCGCGTACCGCCGCGAAGCCGTAGTCGCGCAACCGCTCCTCGTACCCGCCGATCGCCTCGACGATCGCGGTCGGGTCGCCGGCCGCACCGGCCAGCGCCTCGCACAGGAGGCCGGCGTCCTGCAGCGCCGTGTTCGCCCCCGATCCGCGCGCCGGGCTCATCGCGTGGATCGCGTCGCCGAGTACCGTGACGCGGCTGGGCTTCCAGGCGGGTACCGGGACCGAACTGCGTACCCGGATGAAGAACGTCCCGTCGACGTCGGCCCGGCCGACCAGGGCGCGCAGATCCGGATGCCAGGACCGGACCATCGCGGTCGCGACCTCGTGCAGGCTGGCCGCGTCGAGTGCGCCCATCCGCTCGTCCGGCAGGGGGAACCGGTCCCGCCGCGCCGAGATCGCCCACATGAGATAGTCGGCGGTCGGGCTGAGCGCGACACCCGGCGCGATGGTGGCTGCGGCCTCGTCCGGACGCTGCCGGAACCGGACGAGCCCCGCCGCCATGCCGATGCGGCCGCCGACGATGGCGGTGAACCCGTCGTGCATCGGGGCCGGTACGAGCGGCAGGGTCGACTCGTCCAGCGGTGTCCTGCCGTAGACGCACCGCGATCCGGTGTCGACGATGTCCGCGCCGGGCAGGTACCGGCGGCGGACCACCGAGTTGACGCCGTCCGCGCCGACCAGTACGCCGGCCTCGGCGGTGGAGCCGTCGGCGAAGCGCAGCCGCACGCCGGTGCCGTCCTGCTCGAAGTCGACGAGTTCGTGTCCGAAGTGGACACGGTCATCGATGCCGGCGATCAGGATCTCGCGCAGGGTCTGCCGGTTGACCGATGTGGACAGACGCGCGGGGTCGTCCGGGTCGCGATCCGGGTCGCCCGGCGCCTCGTCACCCGGGGTCTCGTGCATCACCCGCAGCGCGGGGGACAGCACGGTGAACGCCTTTCCGGGCCGGCCGGTGGTCGCCAGGAACAGGTCGAACAGTTCGGGTGGCAGGCAGCGGCGCAGGGCCAGGCCGGCCCGCGCGTCGACGTGCAGCCGGTAGCCCTGCTGCCGCGCGTCCAGGGCGGGGTCGCGCTCGTAGACGTCGACCCGCATGCCGGCGCGCGCCAGACCCTGCGCCAGGCACAGCCCACCCAGCCCGGCGCCGGCCACCGCCACCCGTAGCCCGCTCACCAGAGACACAGTAGCCACCGCGCGCCCGCCCGCGACGCGGGAACGTGCCCATAGTCGCGGCGCGCCGCGACGTGCGAACAGGCCCGCAGCCACCGTGCGCCACCCGCGAACGGGCACCCTCCGATGTGGAGGGTGCCCGCGCCGCGCTCAGTCGAGCAGGCTCGTCACGGTGCCGGCGGCCACCGTGCGACCGCCTTCGCGCACGGCGAAGCCGAGGCCGGGGTCCATCGCCACCGGGGTGCCGAGCTCCACGTCCATCTCGACGGTGTCGCCGGGTACGACCATGGGCAGCCCACCCAGGTCGACGGAGCCCGGTACGTCCGCGGTACGGAAGTAGAACTGCGGCCGGTAGTTGGCGAAGAAGGGCGTGTGCCGTCCGCCCTCGGCGGTCGTCAGCGCGGACAACTGGGCGCGGAAGCGCCGGTGGGGCCGGACGCTGCCCGGTACCGCGACCACCTGGCCGCGCCGTACCTGGCCGCGCCGGATCCCGCGCAGCAGTACGGCGGCGTCGTCGCCGGCCTGCGCCCGCTCCAGGGACCGGCCGAACGTCTCCAGTCCGGTGGCGACGCTGGACAGCGTCGGGCCGAGCCCGACGATGTCGACCGGTTCGCCGACGCTCAGAGTGCCGCGCTCGACGGCCCCGGTGACCACGGTGCCGCGACCGGAGATGGTCAGCACGTTCTCGACCGGCATCAGGAACGGCTCGGCCAGGTCGCGCGGCGGGACGGGCACGTACCGGTCGACCGCGTCGAGAAGGTCCACAATGGACTGTACCCAGCGGGGCTCACCGTGCAGCGCGCGCAGCGCCGACACCCGGACCACCGGTACCTCCTCGCCCGGAAACCCGTACGACGACAGCAGTTCACGCACCTCCAGTTCGACGAGGTCGAGCAGGTCGCCGTCGTCGACCGCGTCGGACTTGTTCAACGCCACCACCAGGTACGGCACGCCGACCCGCCGGGCCAGGAGCACATGCTCGCGGGTCTGCGGCATCGCGCCGTCGAGCGCGGAGACGACCAGGATCGCCCCGTCGACCTGAGCCGCACCGGTGATCATGTTCTTCACGTAGTCGGCGTGGCCGGGCATGTCCACGTGAGCGTAGTGCCGCGTCGCGGTCTCGTACTCGACGTGCGCGATGTTGATGGTGATGCCCCGGACGACCTCCTCGGGTGCCCGGTCGATGCGGTCGAAGGACACGAACCGGTTGGCGGCCGGGTCCCGGTCCGCCAGAATCTTCGTCATCGCGGCGGTCAGGGTGGTCTTCCCGTGGTCGACGTGCCCCATCGTGCCGATGTTGAGGTGTGGCTTGCTCCGGACGAACTGACTCTTTGCCATGGTGGCTTCTCCCCAGAGGGAAGGAGTGCTGGCGGACGACGTGCGCGGGCGGGCGCCACTCCGCGAAGGGAAAGGCCGCGCCAGAACGACAAGGTGACACCCTCCTCCGCGGTTCTGCTGCGTCGGGAGAAGGGTCAGCTATCCAGTCGTGCCAGTCCTGCGCGCACGGTGGCGGCGCCCGGCAGGCCGATGCCTGCGGGCCGCGCGAAGCCGACCGTGGCGAACATGGCTGTGAGGCTAGGCGTTCGGCGGCCGCGCCGGCAACGGATATTCTCCGGCGAGCGCCGGTCTCACGCGGCGATCCGGCCTACGAGTCGACGAGTTCGGAGAGCATGGGTCGCAGCCCCGCCGCCAGGGCCGGGTCGGTGCGTTCCAACTCCGCCGCCAGGGCGGCGATGGCGGCGGCGAGCGCGCGGTTGAGTTCCGCCGAGTCGAGCGACCGGACCAGGGTCGCCTCCAGCGGCGCGGTCAACTCCGCCGGCAGCAGGTGGGCGCCCTTGGCGTAGGCGGTGGGGTGGCCCAGGCGCAGGCAGGCCAGCGCGATGACCTGGTTCCGGACGGCACCGATCCAGTACTCCGCCTGCCAGGCCCTGCGCCGCTCGACGCACACGCGCGCGTGCAGGGCGTGGTGCCAGGCCAGGCCGACCGGGCCGTGGTGGCCCGGTCTCGCGGTCGGCTCGGGCGGCGCGGTTGGCTCGGGTGGCGCGGCGGGTTCGGACGGCGGCCGGTCGAAGACGACGCGCCAGTGCGGGCCGCGCGGGCCGAAGTCGGCGGCCGGCGCGAACGCGAGGTCGACCTCCAGCCAACCGGGCAGCAGGAAGACCCGGTAGATCGTGGAGCCGGCGGGCAGGTCCCAGTGGTGTACCGCGGCGAAGTCCCCGTACAGCGACTCCGTCCAGCGTTCCATCGTCGCGTGCGGCGGACCGTCGACGCGCAACGCCAGGTCGATGTCCGACCACCGGTCGCCGCCGTCGGCCGCGTACGAGCCGATGATGGCGGCGCCGCCGATGGCGGGATCGGCCTCGGCGAGCGAGAGCAGGAGCTCCCGGACGCGATCACGTTCCTCGACGGTGAACACCGCCGCACCCTACCGCCGGGCGGTCCACCACCCGCGAAAGCGTCAGGCGCTGAGGGAGGAGCCGAGCACCTCGTCGATGAAGGAGTCCGTCCGGGCCCGCAGCCCGTCCACCCGCTGGGCGACGCTGCGCCCCGGGTCGGGATGCAGGGACGCCGATGGTTTTTCCATCAGTACGTTGCGGGAACAGACCAGATCCGCGCAGATGTACGTGCCCACGGTGTTGCCGTTCCGCCCGGCCTGTCCCGCGCGGCGCGCCACGAACAGCGAGACGTTGCTCCCCGGCTGGCTGGTGCGGCACAGAAAGCACATCGTCGAGACCCTGCGCGACATCTTCGATTCGGCGGCGCGCAACTGGATGCCGACCACCCCGCCGTCCTTCCACGTGACCAGGTACCCGCGCAGCGGCGCCTTCGGATCCCGCCACGCCAGGAAGGTCAGACTCTCCCAGTCGAGCGTCTCCAACTCCCTCGGGAGGGTCATGCTCGCGGCCTCACCGCGCGAACAATTGACGATCGAGCGCCGGATGTCCTGTTCGCTCATCCGTTCCACGGTTTCCTCACTCTCCTACGATCCGGCCGGCGAGTGGAGACCGGTACGGTGGCCGGCGGGAACCACCAGACCCTAACGGTAGCGGCCGACGCGATCGAGCGAATTTCCGTCCACGGTCGGGCTCATCGATTCACGACCCCGGGTTCGTCGCCATGTTGAGGACGGTTCGTGGCCATGATCAGGATCACCCGGCGGGAGCCGACGGCGATCGTCCGCGCCGCGGCGTCGACGAAACCGGTGTCCCCTGCTAGCGCGCACGCCTCCTGCTCGGTCTCGGGCAGCGGCAGGTCCGCGGCGACCAGGTCGGCGAACACGCCGCCGGCCCGGAACAGGGACGCGACCGGCAGCGTGAACCCGCACCGGCCGCCGGGGCGCAGCGCGCGTCGCCAGTCGACAATCGCCCCGGTACCCAGGAAGTGCAGGGACGAGGCGCACAGGATCACGTCGACGACCCCGTCCGGGACCGGCAGCGGTACGGCCGGGCCCACCCGCCAGTCGACGGCGACCGGCCGGCCGAGCCGCTCCGCGCGGGCCCGACCGGCCGCCACCATTTCCGCCGAGATGTCGACGGCCAGTACCGCGGGACCGGTCGGCGGGCGCTGCCGGGCGATCGTCAGGGCCACCGCCCCGGTCCCGCACGCGACGTCGGCCACGGATTCGTCGCCCGCGGGCGCGACGAGTTCGACCAGCGCCCGGGCGACGTGGTCGTGGTACGCGTCGTCGTAGCCGCCCGCCACCGCGTCGAACGCCTCGGCCAGTCGATCCGGATCCCCCATGATCGCGAGCATAGCCGCAGGTCGGCGGCCGTGAATGGTCAGCTCGCGGCCTGCCGGCGCCGCCGGTTCCGCACTGCCCGCAGCCACTTCGGCAGCCGCCGGCGCAGCCACAGTCCCACCAGGCTCAGCCCGATCAGCAGGGCGAAGACGGCGATCGCCTTCACGATGGCGTCGAGCACGATCGCGCGTCCGGTCCCGTGATGGTCCTCGACGAAGGTCGCGGCGAAGAGCCCGACACCGAGGACCATCCCGGCGAGCCCGGACCACACCGCCGACCCGGAGTGCCGTGCCGCCGCCCAGTCCCGCAGGTACGGGAAGGCGATAAGGAAGGCCGGGGTCAGCGCGAACAGCGCGGCGATCAGGTACAGGTCGGCGAAGTGCGGGTCCCACATGGACAGTTCGCTCTCGCCGCCCGGGACCTCCTTGGTGTTGACGCCCAGGAACGCGATGACGAAGCCGACCGAGACACCGATGAGGCTCAGAATGCCGGCCGCGAACGCGTTCCATCGCTGCCGGCCGTCGTCGCGGCGCCGCTCCCGGACATCGATCGCCGTCAGCTCCGAATGGAGGCTGCCGTCCAGCTGGTCGAACATCTGGCTGAGCGCCTTGGCCTGATTGGAGAGGTCCATGGCCTCGTACAGCGCGGTGTGGAACGTCTCGATTCGCATCAACGGGAACTCGACGCTGAACGTGAGGTCGAATTCGAGGTTGCCCAGATGGTCGGCGAGTTCCTCAAGGTCCGCGCGGGTCTGCAGACCGGTCGTCTGCCGCTGCTTCTGGTCGCGGAACCGGCGCACCTGCTGGTACGCCTCGTGCCAGATCTGGCGGAACCGGGAGGCGGTGCCGACCGCGTGGACAGTGGACAGGAAGATGCTGTCCTCGACATAGCGCTGGTGGTTGTAGAGCAGGCTGACATACGGCGTCACCACGCCGAGCGTGATGACTTTCGAGGTCGATGCCTCGCGCTGTCCGGCGACCGATGGCCAACTGGGCCGGATCACGGAGCCGTCGTCGGACAGTTCGGAGAGGTTGAGCTGTTCGGGAATCTTCGGGCTGCCGAACTCCTCGCGATAGGGCGGGGTGTCCCGGTACACCAGCTCGTTGATCACGGACTGGGTCGGTACCCAGTCGTCCTTGTCGCGGCGGGCGATGAAGACCAGTTGGTGGCGTTCGGGCAGCAGCGTTTCGCCGGCACCCTGCGCCGTCTCGTCGGTGCTGAGCACGTCCCGGATCAGGTCGTCCTGCTTCAACGCGTCCACATGTTCGGTCAGGCCCCGACCCCGGATGTTGACCGCGCCCTCGATGCTCTGCTCCAGCACCCGACTGATCGCCGCGACGCTCGGCGCATCCGACAGCGGTGCCGTGGTGAACCCCAGAGTCACCGCGAGCACGACCTGATTCGAGGGCAGGGCAAAGAGCACGGCATCGGACTCGGTCATCTCGACACCGGGGACCGGCTGCGAAATCTCGATATCGCCGGTGTCGAATGGGCCGCCGAGAATCGAGAACGGTAGCAGCCGGGGCAACTGGTCCTTGTAGAGCTCGTAGTGCCGGGTCAGGCCGCCCAGTTCGAGCTTCGAGCTCAGGTCCTCCCGCTCGGTGCCCAGGTGGCGCCACGACGTGGAATAGATGCTCACCACGCGGATCCTGCACCTGTCGGTCCCGCCCGGATCACTCGACATGTGATATCCCGCCATTATGGGCCAGAAGAACGACGACGATGGTTGCCTCTTTCTACCGTGGACTTCCAACGATGGCGTTCATACAAACGGCCGGGACTGAGCCGCGCGACTGTCCGGATTCTATCCGTACCGGCAGGGCGGTCGATTCTATCCGGCAATGCGTACCGGACACCGACGCGGCGGCCGTCCCCCGAATGGGAACGGCCGCCGCGTCCGGTCGACGGCCTACCGGCCGGCGGTCGGCGGGTCTACCAGCCGACGGCGACCAACAGCCACTGCGGGCTGCCGTGCGAGATGAACGAGGACTGCCCGGCGTAGTCGTCGTAAGGGAATCCGTACGCCAGGTGGTTGATGGCGTTGTCGTGCCAGAACTTCGCGTAGTAGTTCGCCGGGGCCGCCAGGTAGTACTGGCTGGGATCCGACCACTGTGACTGCGGCAACTGGGCGACGTGCCGGTTGAGGGCCGCGCACTCGCCCGGGTTGTTGGCCAGCACGCCCGCGCAGCCGGTGATGTCCGACGTGGGGGCGTTGACCCCGACCGACGCGGCGTAGCTGGTGAAGTAGTTTGCGTACTGGCCGCCGGTGCGGAAGTTCGGGTCGCTGCCCGGTGCCGGGATCCGGTACGGCGCCTGGTCCTGCGCGAGCGGCTTGAACTCGGTCGGTACCGAGTTCATGAACCGCTGGAACGTCGCGGTCCGGCTCTCGGAGAACGTGTTGTAGTCCTCGCCGACCGACACGTCGTACCCGTCGTGGGCGTGCAGCCGCATGGCCAGCTTGAGCCCGAAGGCGTCCACCCGGGTGGTGTTGCCGTTGAACACCGTCGCCCCGACGGTGAACTCGATGAAGTCGTAGTACTGGCTGGTGGGCGAGCCGAGGTAGAAGTACATCCGGCCGGCGGAGTTGGCCGCCATGTCGATGTAGGGCTGCTCGGCGATCGAGTGCGTCTGGCCGTTGAAGCTCCAGTACACCTGGCTGTCGGGGTACTGGCCGTTGGTGCGGTTGAGCACCTTGACCATGAGGACGTTCTGGGCGGCGGGGATGGTGCTGGTGTCGCCCCAGAACGACGCGGGCGGCGGGTTGCCCGTGCTGGTCGGAGTCGGCGTCGGGCTCTGCGACGGACCCTGGGTCGGACCCGTGGTGCCGGTCGTGTGGACGGCGAATTCCCACAGCGAGTACCCGTAGGCGGTGGCCCGCACGGTGCCGTACATCCGGATGTAGCGGCCGGTGCCGGTGACGTTCAGGGTCTGGGTGCCGCCGGTACCGGTGGTGGTGCTGTAGATGGTGGTCCAGTTGGTAGCGTCGGCGGATACCTGGATCTGGAAGGACTTGGCGTAGGCCGCCTCCCAGGTCAGCACCGCCTGGCAGATGGTGGCCGTGCCGCCCAGGTCGACCTGGAGCCACTGCGGGTCGCTGAAGGCGGATGACCAGCGGGTGCCGGTGTTGCCGTCGACGGCCGCCGAGGCGGCGGTACCGGCGTTCTCGGCGGAGGAGGCGGTGGCCGTCCGGCCCTGTGCCGCGTTGGCGGTGCCGCAGCCCGGGGTGCCCCCACCGCCGGTGGAGCCGTAGACCTGGAACTCCCACAGCGAGTACCCGTAGGCGGTGGCCCGCACGGTGCCGTACATCCGGACGTAGCGGCCGGTGCCGGTGACGTTCAGGGTCTGGGTGCCGCCGGCACCGGTGGTGGTGCTGTAGATGGTGGTCCAGTTGGTGGCGTCGGCGGATACCTGGATCTGGAAGGACTTCGCGTAGGCCGCCTCCCAGTTCAGGACGACCTGGTCGATGGTCGCGGTGGCGCCGAGGTCGACCTGGAGCCACTGGGGGTCGCTGAAGGCGGATGACCAGCGGGTGCCGGTGTTGCCGTCGACGGCCGCCGAGGCGGCGGTACCGGCGTTCTCGGCGGAGGAGGCGGTGGCCGGCCGGCCCTGTGACAGCAGCGAGTCTGCCGCGTGGGCCTGCCCGACCGCGACAACGGTGTAGCCGGCCAGCAGCGCGACCACGATGGCGGCCAGTGCCGCCGTGACGCGGGTCGGTCTGCGGCGGGTCACGAGTCGGGCTGGGTGGGGGATCGGTGACATGTGCAGCTCCTGACGTGGGACGGTGCATCAGGGTCGGGCGCCGCGACCGGGCGCGCCGACCCGGGGGAGGGCCGGTCGGTGCGCGGCGTGGTACGCGTGAGAGAGCGCTCTCTCGGACAGAGAGCTTTATCGAAGTTCGTGGAATCGTCAAGAAGGGATGCCCATAACATACCGATGATGGTGAATGTCGGGATCTGTCGATCGGTGGTTTACGGCCCGGGGACGCCGCGCACGGCCAGCACCCGGCGGCGCAGGACGGCCACCAGCCCGAGCGCCATCCCGACGGCGCCGGCGACCATCACCACCCGTACCGACACGGCCACCCCGATCACGCCACCGAGCACCGCCGCCACCGGCACCGACGCCGACGTCAGGAACCGGGACGTACCGATGAGCCGGCCCCGCACCTCGTCCGCGGCACGCAACTGGAACAGTGTCGTGAAGCCCACGCCGAACAGCGAGAGCCCGGCGCCGAAGCACGCCTCGCCCGCGACGATCGCGGTACCCGCCAGCAGAGTGGGCCCGCCCGCCACGGCCAGCAGCGTCCCGCCGGCCACCAGGATGACCTGCCCGGTGACCAGCAGCGGCCCGACTCCGATCCGCGCGGCGAGCCGGTCGCACCAGATCGCGGCGAGGAACCCGACGCCCCCGGCGATCAGGAACAGCGCTCCGATGAGCCCCGGGCCGAGATGCAACGTCCTGACCAGGAAGATGAAGTAGATGGCCGCCTGCAACTGCGCGAAGAACGCCAGGATGGCGTTGGACACCGTCACCGTGCGCAGCACCCGGTCGCGCCACAGCAGCGGAAAGCCGGATCTGACGTCGTCCCGGAAGCCGGCAAGCCGGTCGCGCAGCGCGGTCGGTACGGCCGCCGGCCGGGCCGCGTCGCGGGTACGCAACCGCAGCAGGCACCAGCACGACACCACGTAGCTGAGCGCGTCGGCGAGCACGCCGAGCGGGGGACCACCGGCCGCGATCAGCAGCGAGGCCAGGCCCGAGCCGGTCACTTCGGCCGCCGACTGGCTGGCGGCAAGCTTGCTGTTGCCCTCGGCGAGGCGCTGCGCCGGGATGACGTTCGGCAGGAACGCCGGATAGGCGACGTTGAACAGCAACGTGAGGGCGCCGACGCCGAAGGCGATCACGACCAGGTGCCAGAACGCGAGTCGGCCGAGCACCGCGCCGACGGGGATCCAGGCGAGCAGCAGGGCACGACCGGCATCCGCCACGACCATCAGGCGGAGGCGCGAACCGCGGTCGGCCAGCGGCCCCGCCAGCGGGCCGACCACGAGCGGCGGGAGGCGTTCGACGGCGGTCAGCACGCCCATGTGGAACGCGTCGACGTGCAGCACCAGGAGCGCGACGAGGGGAAGCGCGACGAAGCTGACGGCCGAGCCGACCAGTGACACGGACTGGCCGGCCCACAGCAGCCGGAAGTCGGGATGATGCCTCAGCCCGCGTCGCGGCCGCGACGCGACCGTACCGGCGTCCCGCCCCGCGTCGAGGCTCACGCCGTACGCTCACAGCCATCGGTGCGCGTCACACGGCCGGACCCTAGACTTCCGGCGTCCTCCGGCCAACCGGATTTGCCGGGCACCGCGCGTCCGGGTCAGGTATCGCGTCCCTTCGAAGCTCGACCGATGCGCAGTGCTCCGGGTAGGTCGCCGGCCGGATGGGGCAGCTCGCAGTGCAGCCCGCCGGGGCTCCACCGGGCCGGGACCGGTCCGTGGCCGAGCAGGCTCACCGCCGGCCGGTCGCCGGCGTCCGCCGTGGACAGTGGCAGCACGACGGCCGGTTCCGCGCCGTCGAAGTGGGCGTAGACGTGGGTACCGGTGGCGGTGAGTCCGGCACATCCGGCCGGGGCGGTCGCCGGCCAGGGCCGGGTACCGAAGATCGCTTCGCCGTTGACGGCCAGCCACGCGCCCAGCTCGGCCAGGGGTCGCCGTTGCAGATCGGAGATGGTGCCGTCGGCCCGGGGCCCGACGTTGAGCAGCAGGTTGCCGCCGTGCACCACGACATCGACGAGCTGCCGCACCAGCGCCGGACCGGTGAGGCAGTGCTCGGCGGTCTCGTTCCGGTTGTAGCCGAACGAGTAGCCGATGCCGCGGCATCGTTCCCACGGGCGGCCGGCGGTCTCCCGGTCCCGGTTCGCGGAGTACTCGCTGGTGAGATAGTCGCACCGGTCGATGTTCCAACGGTCGTTGACCACCCCGTCGGGTACCACGCCGTGGTAGTGGTGGAACAGGTCGATCAGCCGATCCTTGCCGGCGTCCGGCCAGTTGATGTCGTTCCACAGCACGTCGGGCGCGTACCGGTCGATGAGGTCCTCGACGTGGGCGTGCGCGTAGCGCGCGTACCCGTCGTCGAGCGGCCGGTACGTGTCCAGGTCCCCGTCCCGGCTGATCGGCGGGAAGTCGCCGCGGTACCAGTCCAGCCCGCCGGAGTAGTAGGCGCCGAACCGCATCCCGGCGCCGCGTACCGCGGTGGCCACCTCGCCGACGATGTCCCGGCGCGGTCCACGGTGGACGGTGTTGCGGGTACCGGTGCCGGGCGCGTCCCAGAGGCAGATGCCGTCGTGGTGTTTGGTGGTGAGCACCACGTACCGGGCGCCGGCGCCGGCGAACAGCCCGGCCCATCCGGCCGCGTCGAACCGTTCGGCACGCCACTCGTCGAGGAACGCGTCATACGGCGCACCCCCGTAGGTTTCGGCGTGATGCCGGGCGGCGGGGCTGTCCGGGATCCGGATCGTGTTGGCGTACCACTCCGCGTACGGGGCGGAGACGTGGAACTCGTCGGGGTCCACCGCGCCGAGTTCGCCGAGCGGCACCGCCCAGGCAGGTACCGCGTACGCGCCCCAATGCACGAAGATGCCCAGCTTCGCGTCGGAGAACCACGGCGGTGTGGTGCCATCGTCCCGGGTGGCTCGTCCTGACGGTTCGGTCATGGTTTGCTCAGCCCTTCCTCGCGACCAGCAGGTCGAACTCGGTCTGAAATCGTCGTCGAGCATGACTACCAGAAGACTGACAAAGATGCCCTCGGCTAGCGAGTCCTTCTTGCACTCGCGAGGTGCGAGTGCTAAACCATAGCCAGCACTCGCAGCTTGCGAGTGCCAATCGAATGGGACGGTGCCCCCGGGACGGGGTGCGCGTCGAAGTCCATCCTCGGTTGATCCGCCTCGATACTGCCGGACGACACAGAAGAGGATGGCGTAGATGGCCAAGGTGATTGCCTACGGCGAGGAGGCCCGTCGCGGGCTGGAGCGGGGCATGAACGTCCTTGCCGACACGGTGAAGGTGACGCTCGGCCCGAAGGGCCGCAACGTGGTGCTGGCCAAGGCCTGGGGTGCTCCCACCATCACCAACGACGGCGTCAGCATCGCCAAGGAGATCGAGCTCGACGACCCGTACGAGAAGCTCGGCGCCGAACTGGTCAAGGAAGTCGCCAAGAAGACCGACGACGTCGCCGGCGACGGCACGACCACGGCCACCGTGCTGGCTCAGGCGCTGGTGCGCGAGGGGCTGCGCAACGTGGCGGCCGGCGCGAACCCGATCGCGCTCAAGCGCGGCATCGAGCAGGCCGTGGCCATGGTGACGGAGTCGCTGGGCAAGCAGGCCAGGGATGTCGAGACGAAGGAGCAGATCGCCGCCACGGCCGCGATCTCGGCCGCGGACCCGAGTGTCGGCGAACTCATCGCCGAGGCGATGGACAAGGTCGGCAAGGAAGGCGTCATCACCGTCGAGGAGAGCAACACCTTCGGCCTGGAGCTCGAACTCACCGAAGGCATGCGCTTCGACAAGGGCTACATCTCGCCGTACTTCGTCACCGACACCGAGCGGATGGAAGCCGTCCTCGACGACCCGTACATCCTCATCGTCAACAGCAGCACCTCCGGCGTGAAGGACCTGCTCCCGATCCTGGAGAAGGTCATGCAGTCGAGCAAGCCACTGCTGATCATCGCCGACGACGTCGAGGGGGAGTCCCTGGCCACCCTGATCGTCAACAAGGTGCGCGGCACGTTCTCCTCGGTCGCCGTCAAGAGCCCGGGCTTCGGCGACCGTCGTAAGGCCATGCTCCAGGACATCGCCGTACTCACCGGTGGTCAGGTGATCACCGCGGAGGTCGGCCTCACGCTCGACGGCGTCGGGCTGGACATGCTGGGCCGGGCACACCGGGTCATCGTC
The DNA here is from genome assembly GCA_036494675.1 of Rugosimonospora sp. Classification (GTDB taxonomy): domain Bacteria; phylum Actinomycetota; class Actinomycetes; order Mycobacteriales; family Micromonosporaceae; genus Rugosimonospora. Next base: position 5,622 of record DASXOA010000272.1, on the reverse strand, counting down.
GGCAAGGACGAGACGACCATCGTCGACGGTGCCGGCGACGCCGATCAGATCAGGGGTCGGGTCAACCAGATCCGCGCCGAGATCGAGAAGAGCGACTCCGACTACGACCGGGAGAAGCTCCAGGAGCGGCTGGCCAAGCTGGCCGGCGGCGTCGCCGTCATCAAGGTCGGTGCGGCCACCGAGGTGGAACTCAAGGAGCGCAAGCACCGCATCGAGGACGCCGTCCGCAACGCGAAGGCAGCCGTCGAAGAGGGCCTGCTGCCCGGCGGCGGAGTGGCGCTGGCGAACGCCGCGCTCACCGCGTTCGACAAGCTCGACCTGACCGGCGACGAGGCCACCGGGGCACGCATCGTGCGGGTCGCTCTGACCGCGCCGCTGAAGCAGATCGCCACGAACGCCGGCTTCGAGGGCAGCGTGGTGGCCGAGAAGGTCAACTCCCTTCCCGCCGGTCACGGACTCGACGCCGCCACCGGTGAGTACGTCGACATGATGAAGGCGGGCATCGTCGAGCCGGCCAAGGTCACCCGCTCGGCCCTGCAGAACGCGGCATCGATCGCCGCGCTGTTCCTCACCACCGAGGTGCTCGTCGCCGACAAGTCGTTGGGGGACGGCAACGGGGCGTCCGGCGGTGCCCCGGGCATGGACTTCTAGCCACTGTAGCGCCGACCCGGCGGTGGGCCGGACCGGTCGGGTGGTCGGTGCGAACCGACCCGCGTAGGGTTTGACTCACGCGCACCGGAGTTGCCCGGCCAGTTGGCCGAGCCGCCGGGAGCTGACATGCCGCCCGGATACCGGCAGCGATTCGCGCCCATGCCGTTTTGACGGCTACCGCCGCCAGCCGTCTCTCCCTGCGAGAGCGGTGGTCGGCATGTCCGTATTGCACGACGCGCGAATCCACCAGGAAGGTGGCTTGTTCATGACCCGGAGCCTGCGCAACGACCGTGACCGGAGTCGGCAGACGGCCGGTAGACCGGCGACGGGGCGCATCAGCGTCGGTCTGCTGAGCACCTACCTGCCGACCCGGTGCGGGTTGGCCAGCTTCACCGCCGCGCTGCGCGACAGCCTGCTGGCCAGCCGTCCGGGCGTGGATGTCGGTGTGGTTCGCGTGGTCGACGAGCCGACCTGGACCTCGGGTACCGGCGTGGTCTACGAACTGGCCACCGGCCGTGGGGGGAACCCGGCCGCCGCGGCCGAACGGCTGAACCGGTACGACGTGGTCGTGGTCCAGCACGAATACGGCATCTACGGAGGCCCGGACGGGGACCAGGTGCTCGACGTGCTGAGCAGGCTGCGGGTACCGGTGGTCGTCGTCCTGCACACTGTGCTCTCGGAGCCGACGGACCATCAGCGTCACGTGCTGGAGCAGGTGGCCGCGGCCGCCGACACGGTCGTGACGATGACCCGGGCCGGGCAGCGCAGGCTGCTCGCCGGCTATCGCATCGATCAGCAGAAGATCGTGGTGATCTCTCACGGTGCGTGGCCGGGCGGGCGCCCGGAGCCGGCACCGAAGGAATCGCACCGGCCGGTGGTCCTCACCTGGGGCCTGCTCGGGCCCGGCAAGGGCGTCGAGTGGGGCATCGATGCGCTGCCGGGATTGCGGGTGCTCGATCCCTCGCCGTTGTACGTGGTGGCCGGCAAGACCCACCCGCGGGTACTGGCCCGGGAAGGCGAACGGTACCGGGACTCGCTGCACGAGCGTGCCGAGGCGCTGGGCGTCGCCGACCTGGTCCGGTTCGAGCCGGGGTACCTCGACCTGGACAGCCTGCGACGGTTGGTGAGCCGGGCCGACGTGGTACTGCTGCCGTACGACTCGCACGAGCAGGTGACCTCCGGCGTGCTGATCGAGGCGGTGGCGTCGCTGACTCCGGTGGTGTCGACGGTGTTCCCGCACGCGCGGGAGTTGCTCGCCGACGGCGCTGGCACGCTGGTACCGCATGGCGACCCGCAGGCGATCGGCGCGGCCGTGCACCGGGTGCTCACCGACCCCGCTCACGGGGCCGCGATGACCGCCCGGGCGGCGAGGATCGCGCCCTCGCTGGACTGGGCCGGGGTGGCGGACCGGTACTGGCAGGTGGCCGAGGGGTTGACCGGCCGCCAGGTCGGGGTGGCGGGATGACCGCGACCCCGCCGCCGACCTTCCCGCCGCCGACCTTCGACCACCTGCTCCGGATGTCGGACGACACCGGCCTGCTGGAGCACGCGCGGGGCTCGATTCCCCGCCGCGAACACGGCTACTGCCTGGACGACGTCGCCCGCGGCATGGTCGTGCTCGGCCGCGAACCGAACCCACCGGCCGAGCTGCGCCGGCTGCTCGAATGCTATCTGGCCTTCACCACGCAGGCGCAGAGCGGAACCGGAGCGTTCCGCAACCGCCTGGGATACGACCGCCGGTGGCAGGACGCACCCGCCACCGGCGACTGGTGGGGCCGGGCGCTCTGGGGGCTCGGCACCGTCGCCGCCCGCAGTGAGGCCGGGTGGCTGCGTGACGACGCGTTGGCCTGCTTCGAGATGGGTGCGCTGCAACGTTCCCCGGCGCCGCGGGCACGGGCCTTCGCCGCTCTGGGCGCGGCCGAGGTCCTCGACCGGTACCCGAACCACGGAGGCGCGCAGCGTCTGCTGAAGGACATCGCGGAGGCCGCGGACCGGCCACGCGAGGATCCGGAGTGGCCGTGGCCGGAACACCGGTTGGGGTACGCCAACGCCGTGCTGGCCGAGGTTCTGATCGTCGCCGGCACGTACTGCCACGACGACACCCTGGCCGCCGACGGCCTGCGGCTGCTGGAATGGCTGCTGCGCACGGAAACCCTGGACGGACACCTGTCGTTGACTCCGGCGGGAGGATGGCGTGCGTCGGTGCCCCGCCCGGCCTTCGACCAGCAGCCGATCGAAGCGGCGGCGCTGGTCGACGCGTGCGCCAGGGCCTGGGCGCTGACCGGCGACCGGTTCTGGGCGGCCGCCATCGATCGGGGAGTCGCCTGGTTCACCGGCGACAACGACCTGAAGGCGCCGATGATGCACGCCGGAACCGGCGGCGGCTTCGACGGCCTCGGCCGCGACGGCCCCAGCACCAACCAGGGTGCGGAATCCACCCTGGCGTTGCTGTCCACCCTGCAACACGCGCGCCGGCTCGACATCGGCGCGCAGCCCGACACCGGCCGGCAGCTCAACGTCGGCGCGCACAACGTCGGCCCGCAGCTCGACATCGGCCGCCAGTGAGCGAATCCGGCCTGGCCGTACGCCTGGACGTCAAGCTGCGTCCCGATCCCAGGCGGGTCATCGCCCGGCTGTTCGTGCCTGGCGAGGAGTTGCCCGAGGGCGCCTCGCGCGGACGGTCGGTCATCGACCGGATCCAGGAACTCGACGACGCGACGGTATCGGCCTGTATGGCCGGCATCCTCGCCGGTTTCGCCGGCCGCCACCGCGACCTGGAAGCCATTCTGCACAAGCATTTTCAGGTCGCCGCGCACGGACGGCCGGAGATCGCCCGGCTTCCCGAGGCCCACCAACTGCTCGTCGGCGCCTACTTCACGATGGAGTACGCGGTGGAATCCGCGGCGCTGTTCAACCCGTCGATGGTCGCGCACCCCGACCAGACCGGCCTGGCCCCCGGGCAGCTGCGGTTCGTGATGAGCGTACGGGCCGTGGGAGAGGGCCACCTGTCGTCGGTGGAATTCCGCACCGGGATCCTGGGACCGGGCAGCGGCCTCGTGATCGATGAACCCGACCGTACGCTGGTCACCGGCGTTCACACGCCAGGCGTGTACCACCGCGAGCTGTTCCAGGCCAGACTGGCCGACCTGGGCGCGGACCGCGCGACCGTCGAACTGGTGCTGGGCAGCCTGCCCGACCGCTTCGACCTCGCCCGGTTGCGCGGCGCGCTCTCCGCCCAGCGCGCCTACCTGCGCGACCGGCAGTCCGCTCTTCGCGCGATCGAGCAGATCAACCAGGTGGCGGACGCCAACTACACCGTCACCTTTCCGCCCGATTCCCCGATCGGTCAGCGCGTACTCTGGCCCGGCAGTTCCGTGGAGAGCCACGGAATGGAGGACGTGCGCCTGGTCCGCTTCGTCGGGGACGACGGAGAAAGCAGCTACTACGGCACCTACACCGCGTACGACGGCGATCGCATCGCGCCGCAACTGTTCACGACCACCGACTTCGCCGCCTTCGAGGTCGGCCAACTGGCCGGGCCGGCAGCGCGCAACAAGGGCATGGCCATGTTCCCCCGCCGGCTGGCCGGCCGGTATCTCGCGCTGTCGCGTTGGGACCGGGAGAACGTCAGCCTCTGCATGTCCGACGATGCCCAGGTCTGGCACCACGCCGAGACCCTTCAGACCCCCCGCGAGCCCTGGCAACTGGTCCAGCTCGGCAACTGCGGGTCGCCGATCGACACCGGCGACGGGTGGTTGGTGCTCACCCACGGCGTCGGTCCGATGCGCACGTACAGCATCGGCGTGATGCTGCTCGACCACGACAACCCCGCACAGGTGCGGGCCGCGCTGCGGGCACCGCTGCTCGCCGCCGACAACGAGGAACGCGACGGCTACGTGCCCAACGTCGTGTACTCCTGCGGTGCGCTGCTGCACGGCGACACGCTGACGGTGCCGTACGGCATCAGCGACGCCGCGATCGGGTTCGCTCAGGTGGATCTGCCGACACTCCTCCACCGGATGCGCCAGGACGGGTAGCCGACGATCCCCATGTCCGGGTCGACCCGGCCGCGCGGTCAGCGGTGGGCGGTGAAGACCGCGCGAACCTCGCGCAGGGCATAGAAGACCAGCACGTAGCCGGCGAGGGGATCGGCCCACCACCACCCCAGCGCGGCGTTGAGCACCAACCCGACCAGTACCGCGGCTGCCAGCAACGCATCGATCAGCGTCACCCGGCCCTCGGTGCGCAGTACGGGATTTCCCAGCGCGGCACCGGTTCGGGCCTTGCCTGCGGCGAGGGCGGCCATCACCACCGCGGTGACCGCGGTCCAGGCGATGCCCACCGGGCTGTGATGGGGCCGGAATCCGGCCACCAGCACGATCGTCGACTGTGCCAGCAGGTACACCGCCAGCCCCGTGAACGCGATACCGATGAGCCGCAACGCGCGCCGCTGGCGGGCCTCGCCGGCGCCGGACAGCTCCCACACCACGACGATCGACGCCAGGATTTCGATCAGCGAATCCAGGCCGAAGCCTGCCAGCGCGACCGACCGGGCATCCCACGCCGCGGTCGCGAGGACCGCGATGCCGACGACGTTCCAGGCGAGCGTCGTGTACTCCAGGGCGAATCCGCGTCGCAGCAACCGGGCTGTGGGGGCGGTCCGTGGTCCGGTCATCAGATTCCTTCCGTGGATACTCCGGCCTTCAGGCCGGGGAGGAAACGGAACTCCTGCGGAGTAGGGCAGGAATAGCCGATCCGCCGTTTAGGCGGATCGGCGTTTACCCGCGCGCCCCCGCAGGGTTCATGAACAAGCCTGCTAGTTTGTGAACCGTGGCCAGGACTGTGAAGCGGGCGTTTAAATACCGCTTCTACCCAACCGACGCGCAGGCCGCGCAGCTGGCGCGGACGTTCGGGTGCGTCCGGAAGGTCTACAACCTCGCCCTGGACGCCCGCACCGAGGCGTGGACGCTG
>DASXOA010000271.1:0-9860 GCA_036494675.1 Rugosimonospora sp. | reverse complement strand
CCCCGCCGACGGTCACTGCAGGTTCAGGTCCTGGAACACGTGCACGTAGTCGATGTCGAACTGCTGGGGGAACGGCGTCGTGGCGTCCGGGTGGCCGAACCACGACGCGCCCAGGGCGGTGTCGATCACGATGTACATCGGGGTGTTGAAGTAGTTGCCGGTCAGGCTGACCTGGCAGGTGGCCTTGTTGTCGACGTAGTACGTCAGGGTGGGGCCGGGCTCCCAGACCAGGCTGTAGATGTGGTAGTCGGCGGACAGGTTGACCGGGCTGTTGTAGGCGGTGGCTCCGGTGCAGCCCTGGTTCTGGCCGAGGTCCTTGCCGTTGGCCGTGTCCGCGTAGTGCAGGCCCTGGTTGACCACGGACGGGCTGTTCCACAGCTCGGCGAAGTCGATCTCGTTGCCGCCCGGCCCGGGCCACGCCGAGTTGACGTTGCCCTGCAGCCACATCGCGGGCCACACGCCGGTGCCCATCGCCGGGATCTTGGCCCTGATCTCGATCTTGCCGTAGGTGAAGGAGAAGCGGCCCTTGGTCCACACCATCCCCGAGGTGTACGCCTTCGAGCCGTACTGGCGCTTCTCGGAGTTGATGACCATGTTGCCGTTGCTGCCGCTGACATCGAACGAGGTGAACACCTGGTCGTTGCCGAGGTTGTCGTTGACCAGACCCTCGATCGCGCCCCACTTCTGCGAGTCGACCCCGGTGTCGAAGCCGTCTCCCCAGATCTGCTGCCAGCTGTGCGGGTTGATGATGATGCTGCTGCCGGTGCGGGTGACCGCGGTGCCGCTTGAGACGACGGCGGCGGGGTGGACCCCGGTCGTGCCCGCAGCGGCCGGGCCGCCGGTGGCGACGGCGGCGAGTCCCGCCGCGACCAGGGTCACGGTGAGCGCCCCGGAGACCGCGACGAACCGCCGGCGGCGCCGGCGTAGCGGCGTGGCTTGTTGCTCGGTACCGGTGTGCATGTGCTTCGCCCTCCTCGGATCGGAATGTGCGTCAGTGCAGTTGCGCGTACGCCTCTTCCAGTTCCTTGGTGACCTGGTCACCGCCGGCGCTGCGCCAGCTGCTCACCGTCTCGCTCCAGCTGGAGACGGGTTGGTTCCCGCGGAGAATCTCGCTCAGCGAGTCTGAGAGGATCTTGTACATCGCCGCGCCCTTGGTGGCGTTGGACGGCGAGTAGAGCCCGACTGTCGGGTCGGGGACGAGCAGGGGCGCGACCTTCTTGTGGAAGTCGTACTGCTTCTGGACGATGTCCTGCCGGCCGGGGCCCAGCGTCGGTGCCGCGTCCACGAGGTACTGCATGGGTATCTTGGTCTCCACGCCGCCCGTGCTGGTGGCCACCGGTGCACCGTTGACCATGGTGTAGTCGGTGCCGGCCGTGCCGAACTTCCGGAACAGATGCTCGGTGGTGCCGACCGGGGCGGCCATCCAGTTGCAGACCTGGAGCAGTTGCTTGATCCGGCTGGCGCTGCCCTTCTTGATGGCGGTGACCGCGTAGCTGCCCGATCCGGTGAAGTGTTGTGACTTCCCGCCCGAGTACGCCGGTGCGACCAGGCCTCCGACGTTGATGCCGGGGTACGTGTTGACGAAGATGTCCCACGCCGCGTAACCGTCCACAGTCAGCCCCACCTTCCCGGTGCCGAACCAGTCGCGCTGCTGCTGGAACGTGGCGCTGAAGGTGTCCGGGTGGAACAGGCCGGCCTTCCACATCGACGAGACGATGTCCAGCGCCTGCTTGTACGCGTCGGTGGTGACCGCGTTGGTGAGCTTGCCGCCCTGCTCCTGCCAGGCGTTCGGTGCGCCGGCGATCTCCAGCGCGAACTGCATGGCGCCGCCGCCGGTCGCGCCCGCGTTGCCCAGTGCCCAGTGGCCGGCCTTGGCGTCGGTCAGCCCCCGGCACAGGTCCAGGAATTCCTGGTAGTTCTGCGGTGCCGGGTTGAGTGAGCGCTGCGCGATGAGGTCGTCGCGGGTGAACATGATGGAGCCGATGCTGGCTCGTGGCGTGGGGAGCCCGTAGATCCCGCCGTTGGCGACCATCGGCTGCCAGGAGAAGGTGGGGATGTTGGCGAGGAATGGATAGGCCTTCACGGCGTCGGCCGAGAGGAACTCGGTCAGGTCGGCGAACAGTGACTTGAGGACCTGTGGCAGCTGCGGGGTCCAGGACGGCAGCATCACGATGTCGGGCAGGTCTCCGCCGGCCAGCGTGGTGGATACCTTGGTGCTGTAGTCGCTGTCCGGAACCATGTTGAATTTCAGGTCGGCGCCGACCTTGGCGTTGAGCGCCTGCCAGAACTTGTTGCTGCCCAGGGCCGGCGGCACGGGTGTGAAGGTGTCGACCAGGATGTTGACGGTGCCGGCACCGGTCGCCGGTGGCGACGGGAAGGCGGTGACCAGGTTGGCCGGGTAGCGGAAGAACCCGGGCAGCAGATCCTGGCCCGCCGGCAGGTCCGGGGTCACCTGAGCGTAGGGGACGTAGGTGGGCAGCTTCAGCTTGCTGTTGGCCTGCGTGACTCCGGCAGCGCTCGGACTGTTGCCGCAGGCGGCGGCGAGCGAGGCGGTGGCGGCGGTGAACGCAATGGCGCCGGCGCCGCGCAGGATCTCGCGCCGGCTGACGGCTCGTGCGGTGGACACGGTTGTCCTCCCATCGGAACAGTGGCGTCCCCGCCACCGGTCCGGGCGCCGGCTGGGCGCCCTACGACGGCGGTTGGGACGGATCGATGTCGGCGTGATTCTGGGTGACCTCTTGCCGGCGCCCGCCCCAAGCGGGCCGCGCCGCCGCCCCCGGCTGGAATGGTCAGCGCCGAGAGGCCGAGGTTGCTGTGATAATGCGCATCAGTTGCTGAGGCCACACCATACGAGCGGGTAATCCGGCTGTCAACAGCCGAACACAAGCAGGAAACCTGGATGCGGGTGAGGCAAGGGAATTAGCGGGAGGTTCCGCTTGACTCGGCCGATCGGGCGCGGCTAACGTCCATGCGATAAAGCGCTTAATCAGCGTGATCGACTAGCATCGAGAAGGTGGCCGCTCGGATGGATGCCCAGCCTCGGAAGCGCCCGACCCAGGCGGACGTCGGGCGGCTCGCCAGCGTCTCTCCGGCGGTGGTCTCCGCCGTGGTCAACGGGCGGGGCGGCGGCGTGCGGGTCAGCGACCAGACGGCCGAGCGCGTCTGGGATGCCATCCGGCAACTGGGGTACGTGCCCAACGTCGCGGCCCGCACCCTCGCCGGTGGGCGCAACAACATCGTGGGCGTCTTCACCTACGAGGCCGCCTTCCCGACCGAGGCGAGGAGCTTCTACCACGACTTCCTCGAGGGCATCGAAGAAGAGGCGGAGGAGCGGGGCGGCCACATCCTGCTGTTCACCGGATCGCGTGGCGAGGGTCGCCGGCGCAGCATCTACAAGGACGGCGTCAACACCCTGCAACTGGCGGACGGGGCCGTGCTGCTGGGCCAGGACGAGGACCGCGAGGAGCTCGCCGAGCTTCTGCGCGACCGCTATCCGTGTGTCTTCGTGGGGCGACGGGAGATCGCCGGCGGTGAAGCCTCCTACGCGGCGGCCGACTATGCCTCGGCCGCGCGGCGGATGGTCGACCTCATCGTCGAGCACGGGCACCGCCGGATCGGCAGAATTCAGAGCGCCTGGCGCCACGAAGCGCTCATCGACCGCGATGCCGGATTCATCGCCGGGTGCCGCCGGCATGACACCGCCATCGACTCGGTGGACACGCTGGTGGTGCCGTCCGGGGAAGCCGTCGCGAACCTCGTACGGATCCTCATCGACCAGCAAGTCACCTGCGTGGTGACCGATGACCACGCGGCCGCCGTGACGGCCTGCCGGACCGCGCGGGGGCAGGGGCTGCGGGTCCCGGAGGACCTGTCCGTCGTGGCGCTGGGCGACTACCCCGGCGATGACGCCGGAGACCAGCCGATCACCACGGTGGTCACGCCCCGCCGGCGGATGGGTGTGGAGGCCGTCCGGTTGCTCGCCGGGCTACTCGACGACCCGGCCGACACGCGCCCGCGCCGCGCCGTTCTCGACTGCGACCTGCGGCTGGGCACGACGGTGGCGGCGCCACCCCGCCGCTGAGCCCCCGACCGCCCGGGCCTTGAGCCGCCCGGGGCCGACATGTTCACGAACAAGGGAGAGACTCCACATGCCTGAGCGACGCTGCGACGTCCTGGTCGTCGGTGGCGGCCTAGGCGGCATTGCAGCCGCGCTGGCCGCGCTGCAACTGGGCCGGCAGGTCATCCTCACCGAGCAGACCGACTGGCTCGGCGGGCAGGTCACCGCCCAGGCGGTACCGCCGGATGAGCACCCGTGGATCGAAGAGTTCGGCTGCACACGGGGATACCGGCGACTGCGCGACGGCATCCGGGACTACTACCGGCGCAACTACCCGCTGACCGACGCGGCCCGCACGGCGCCGGCACTCAATCCGGGCAACGGCCGGGTGAGCCGGATCTGTGCCGAGCCCCGGGCAGCGGTCGCCGCGATCGACGAGATGCTCGCCCCGTACCGGGCGGACCGCTCGCTTGAGGTGCTGACCCGTTGCCGGCCGGTCGGGGTCGATACCGACGGCGACCGGATCGCGGCGGTGACGCTGCTCGACGAGGACAGCGGCACAGAGCTGGTGGTGTCGGCGCCGTACGTCCTCGACGCGACCGAGCTCGGGGACCTGCTGGAACTGGCCGGTGTCGAACACGTCACCGGAGCCGAGAGCCGGGAACAGACCGGCGAGCTGCACGCGCTGCCGGGCCCGGCCCAGCCACTGGACCAGCAGTCCTTCACCTTCTGCTTCGCGTTGGACTACCGGCCGGGCGAGGACCACACCATCGACCGGCCGCGGGACTACAGCTTCTGGCGCGACTACCGGGCGGATTTCTGGCCCGCCCCGTCGTTGAGCTGGTGGGAGGTATCGCCGTCACAGCTCACGCCGTACACCAGGGCCATCTTCGAGGATCCGAGCGGGTACACCAATCCGGAGTCGTTCGACATGTGGCGGTACCGGCGGATCCTGTACCGCCGGCACTTCGCCCAGCCGTTGGCCAGCGACGTGACGCTGGTCAACTGGCCGCAGATCGACTACTGGCTCGGCCCGATCGTCGGGGTGCCGGAGGCCGAGCGGCAGCGCAATCTGGCGGCGGCCCGGCAGCTGAGCCACTCGTTCCTCTACTGGATGCAGACCGAGGCACCCACCCGTGACGGCGGCACCGGGTACCCGGGACTGCGGCTGCGCGAGGACATCGTCGGTACCGCGGACGGGCTGGCCAAGTACCCGTACGTGCGCGAGTCCCGGCGCATCCGCGCCGAGTTCACGGTGCGGGAGCAGCACGTCGGGGTGGCCGCCCGCGGTGAACTGACCGGTGCGGAGGAGTTCCACGACTCGGTGGGTATCGGCAGCTACCGCATCGACCTGCACCCGAGCACGGGCGGTCCGGCGGGACCCCGCACGTTCGTCGACGTCGAGACCTGGCCGTTCCAGATTCCGCTGGGCGCCCTGATCCCGGTGCGCGTGGAGAACCTGCTGCCCGCGGCGAAGAATATCGGCAGCACGCACATCACCAACGGCTGCTACCGCGTGCATCCGGTGGAGTGGGGGATCGGCGAGGTCGCCGGTGCGCTGGCCGCGCACTGTCTCAACACCGGGCTGGCGCCGCGCCAGGTGCGTAACGATCCGCGCCGGCTGGAGGAGTTCCAGGACCTGGTCACCGAGTTGGGTGTGGAGCTGGCTTGGCCGGTCGAGGTGCGAACCACGAAGAAGTACTACTGACCCGGTCTGGCGCGTCCGCCCAGTCGGGCCGAATTGAGGAGGTGGCATGGCCGTCGATACCGCGGTCGGTAAGGCCGAGCCGGTCGCGCCGCGCGCGGTAGCGCCGGCCCGCCCGCCGTCGCTGCGCCAGCGCTGGCGGCGAGACCGGATGCTGCTGGCGATCGCGCTGCCCGGCCTCGCGGCGCTACTGGTCTTTCACTACCTGCCGCTGCTCGGCAATGTGATCGCCTTCACGGACTACCAGCCCTACCTCGGCATCTCCGGCTCGCCCTGGGTCGGGCTGGCCAACTTCCGGACCATTTTCACCGGTAACCCGGCCTTTCTCAACGCCGTCGGCAACACGCTGCTCATCTCGCTGCTGCAGGTCGTCTTCGTGTTTCCGATACCCATCGGGCTGGCGCTGCTGCTCAACTCCCTCGTCTCGGAGCGGCTCAAGCGCATCGTGCAGTCCGTGCTGTACCTGCCGCACTTTCTGTCCTGGGTGATCGTGGTGGCCATGTTCCAGTTCATGCTGGGCAACGCGGGACTGGTCAACACGTTCCTGCACGCCCACGGTCAGGGCGGCTTCGACATCATCGGCAACCCCGGCCTGTTCAAGGAGCTGATCACGAGTCAGGTGATCTGGAAGGACACCGGCTGGGGCACCATCCTGTTCCTCGCCGCGTTGTCCCGCATCGACCCGGCACTGTACGAGGTGGCGCAGATGGACGGTGCCTCCCGGATGCGCCAGCTGTGGCACGTGACGCTTCCCGGGATCAAGCCGGTGATCGTATTGGTGCTGATCCTGCGCCTCGGCGACGTGCTGTCGGTCGGCTTCGAACAGATCCTGCTGCAACAGAACGCGGTCGGGTTCACCGCTTCGGAGGTGCTGGACACCTACGTGTACAACAACGCCATCACCGCCGGCGGCTGGGGCGTCTCCGCCGCGGTCGGGTTGGTCAAGGGCCTGATCGGCGTCGCGCTCGTGCTCGGCGCCAACAAGGTGGCCCACCTCTTCGGGGAGCGCGGGGTGTATCAGGGATGAGCGAACGACGTGCTTCCGCCGGTGCCCGGCGGCCTGCCGGCCACGCGCTGGCGGTCCTGTTGACGCCGTTACGGGCGGCCAAGGGATTGGTTCTGACGGTGTGCTGCCTGGTGGTGGTCGTGCCGTTCCTGGCGGTCGTCTCGACCAGCCTCGCCGACCCGCACCAGATCGACGAGGCCGGCGGCTTCGTACTGTGGCCCACCCATCCGAGCCTCACCGCCTACCGGTCCATCTTCGCGGGCGGGGTGGTGACCCGTGCCGTACTGGTCTCGGTCGCCATCACCGCCGTCGGCACCGTGCTCTCCCTGTCGTGTACGGCTCTGCTGGCGTACGGGCTGTCTCGACCAGGCAGCCTCGGCTCCAAACCGATCCTGATGGTTCTGCTGTTCAGCGTGCTGTTCTCGCCGGGAATCATCCCGATGTACCTGGTGGTCAAACAGCTCGGTCTGCTCAACAGCTACTGGTCGCTGATCCTGCCGGTGCTGATCAACGGCTTCAACGTCATCGTCATGCGGGAGTTCTTCCTCGAACTGCCGGCGGAGCTCATCGACGCCGCGCGGATAGACGGCGCCGGTGAGCTGAGCATCCTGCTGCGGGTGGTTCTGCCGCTGTCCAAGGCGATCCTCGCGGTCGTGGGCCTGTTCTACGCGGTTGCCTACTGGAACAGCTTCTTCTCCGCCCTGCTCTACATCGCCGATACCGTCAAGTGGCCACTCCAGCTGGTCCTGCGCACCTACGTCGTGGACAATGCCGCGATCGGCGTCGACACCTCGGCCCTCGCCGGGGCGCCACCACCGCCGCAGCAGTCGCTGCAGATGGCGATCCTCGTCATCAGCCTCGTGCCCATACTCCTGCTGTACCCGTTCCTACAGCGGCACTTCGCCAAGGGGATCCTGCTGGGCGCGGTGAAGGGATGAACGACCGGAAGATGGGAGAGAGCACGATGTCCGTCCACCTGACCGCCGGTAGTGCGGCCGAACTCGCTGCCGAGCTGGCTGTCCTGCCGCCCGGCTTCCAGTGGGGAGTCGCCACGTCCGCATACCAGATCGAGGGCGCCGTCAACGAGGACGGACGTACCCCGTCGATCTGGGACACCTACGCGCACACCCCGGGCGCGATCGCCGACCACACCACCGGCGATGTCGCCTGCGACCACTACCACCGGATGCCCGAGGACGTCGCGCTGATCGCCTCGCTCGGCGTCAACACCTACCGGTTCTCCATCGCGTGGCCCCGCGTACAGCCTGGCGGGAGTGGTCCGGTCAACCCGCGGGGAATCGGCTTCTACGACCGGCTGGTGGATGAGCTGCTCCGGCGGGACATCCAGCCGTGGGTCACGCTCTACCACTGGGACCTGCCGCAGGAGCTGGAGGACGCCGGCGGCTGGCCGTCACGCGACACCGCCCACCGGTTCGCCGACTACGCGGCCGCCACCTACGCCGCGCTCGGCGACCGGGTACGCGACTGGACGACCCTCAACGAGCCGTGGTGCCAGGCCATGCTCGGCTACGCCTACGCACAGGCCGCGCCCGGCCGCAGCGACTTCCCGGCCGCCATCCGCGCCGTGCACCATCAGCTGCTCGGCCACGGACTGGCCGCACAGGCGATCCGCGCCGACATGCAAGGCCCGCTCAACCTCGGCATCACGTTGAACCTCAGCGACACCGAGCCGGCCAGCGACGATCCGGCCGACATCGAAGCCGCGCGCCGCGCCGACGGCCTGTGGCTGCGGATCTACCTCGACCCGCTGATGCGCGGCCGGTACCCGGCGGACGTGCTCGACGACCTGGCCGCCCGGTCGGCCCCGGTGCCGGTCCTCGATGGCGACTGCGGGATCATCGCCGCGCCCCTGGACGTGCTCGGCGTCAACTACTACACCGCGTCCGTAGAGGCCTCTGACGGCGCCCGCGGGCGTGGTTTACCGGTCACCGCGATGGGCTGGGAGGTGTATCCGCAGGGGCTGACCGACCTCCTGCTGCGGCTGCACCGCGACTATCCCGGCGTTCCGCTTGTCGTCACCGAGAACGGTGCGGCCTTCGATGACGTTGTCGATCCGACCGGGTTCGTTGACGATCCAGAGCGTACCGGCTACCTCGCCGCGCACATCCGCGCGGTTGCCCGGGCTGCCGCACAAGGAGTCGACGTGCGCGGATACTTCGCCTGGTCGTTGATGGACAATTTCGAGTGGGGTCAGGGCAACAGCAAGCGGTTCGGCCTCGTAGCCGTCGACTACGCGTCGCAGCGCCGCTCGCTCAAGCGCAGCGGAGCGTGGTTCCGGGATCTGCTCCGCCACGCCTCCGCCGCCGACGGTCGGGAGGGTTCTGTGGAGATTGCCGTGGCCAGGGATCGAGGCGAAGCTGGCGGGTGAGGCTTCGAGGTTCGTCTCACGACCCTGTCGCTGCTGGCCTCCTTGACGACGTGCATCGTCAACTGGAAGGGGTCAGGGCACGCGAGCGCTGTTGGACGCCGGGCGTGCCGTACGGATAGTCGGACACGATCGGCGAGCTGGCCTCGGTGAGCAGAGACGTCTCCTTCTCGGACAGGTGCAGATCGGCGGCGCCGAGGTTGTCATCGAGCTGGTCAACCGTACGTGCGCCGAGGATCACCGACGCGACCGCGGGCCGGGCCGCGACCCAGGCCAGCGCCACCTGCGACAGGGACACCCCACGCCCCTCGGCGACCTGCCGTACCGTGTCGATGACCTGCCACGTGCGTTCCTGTGCGTTGCGCGGGGCGTAGGCCTCCATGCCGCGCTGCGGGTCCTCGCCGAGCCGAGTCGTGCCGGTCGGGGCGTGATCACGCAGGTACTTCCCGGTCAACCAACCACCGGCCAGCGGCGACCACGGCAGGATCCCGATATTCTCGTTCCGGCATACATCCACCAGCTCGAACTCGATATCGCGTACCAGCAGGTTGTACTGGGGCTGCAGCGTCACGATCGGCGCCAGCCCACGGAACTGCGCCAGCAGCGCCGCCTTCTGTAGCTGCCAGCCAAGGAAGTTACTGACGCCCGCGTATCGGATCTTGCCGGCGCGCACCGCGTCGTCGAAGAAGCCGAGCGTTTCCTCGAT
>DASXOA010000270.1:0-3391 GCA_036494675.1 Rugosimonospora sp. | reverse complement strand
TGGGCTTCAAGCGGGTCATCTCGACGACCGGGTTCGTCGGCGGCGAGGAGGTGGCCGCGTTCGAACGCGAGTACGCGGCGTTCACCGGCGTCCCGTACTGCGTCGGGGTGGCCAACGGCACCGACGCGTTGGAGTTGGCGCTGCGCGCGACCGGTGTCGGGCCGGGCAGCGAGGTGATCCTGCCGGCGAACACGTTCATCGCCACGGCCGAGGCTGTGGCGCGTGCCGGTGCCCGGCCGGTGCTGGTCGACATGGATCCGGACAGTTACCTCATCGACGTGGAGGCCGTACTCGCGGCCGTCACTCCGGCCACCCGGGCGGTCCTGCCGGTGCACCTGTACGGGCAGTTGGCTCCGATGGAGCGGCTGGTCGAGGGGTTGGCCGGCACCGGTGTGCCGATCGTCGAGGATGGCGCGCAGTGCCAGGGCGCCACCCGGTTCGGCCGCGGCGCGGGATCGTGGGGGATCGCGGCTACCAGTTTCTACCCGGGCAAGAACCTCGGCGCGTACGGCGACGCGGGCGCGGTGATGAGCACCGACGAGACGCTAGCGACGACGGTGCGGACCCTGGCGAACCATGGCGGGCTGACGAAGTACGCGCACGATCTGGTCGGCTGCAACAGCCGGCTCGATGCGCTGCAGGCGGTCGTGCTGCGGGCGAAGTTGACCAAGCTGGCGGCCGGTAACGCGGCGCGGCGGGCGGCGGCGGAACGGTACGACGGACTGCTCGGCGGGCTGGACGTGATCCGGCCGGTGACGCTGGCCGGCAACGTGCACGTGTGGCACCTGTACGTGGTGCGGGTACCCGACCGCGACCGAGTCCTGGCACAGCTCAACGCGGCCGGCATCGGCGCGGGTATTCACTATCCGACACCCGTGCACCTGACCCCGGCGTTCGAGCACCTGGGGTACCGGCGGGGCGCGTTCCCGCACGCCGAGGCCGCCGCCGGCCGGATCATGTCGCTGCCCGTCTATCCGCAGATCAGCCCGGACGCCCAGGAGGTGGTGGTACGGAGCCTCGCCGCGGCACTTGGCTGACTCCGCCCGGCACCCAGACTACGAGGGTGTCCCACGAAACGATCTATGCGGTCCCGAACCGGCGCAGCACCCCGGCTCAGCCGCCCATGCCGTCCACTATGGACGGACGCAGGAGTGCCACCGCCGCGCTGCGGCTGCGCGTATGCCCGAGCGCCGCCCGGCTGGACTCCCGCAGCATCACCGCCGACCAGTACAGCGCGGTCGCCGATGCGGAGTGCCGCTTGCGGTACAGCCGTACGCGGTTGACCTGAAGCAGGCTCCACAGCCGGGGCGAGACCCGGGATTCCCCACCCAGGTGGGTCACCTCAGCGGACGGCAGGTACCGGGTGAGGTGGCCGCGGTCCCGGGCGCGCAGCGCGAACTCGGTCTCCTCCGAGTAGAGGAAGAACGACTCGTCCCAGGGCCCGCAGTCGGCGAGGCACCGTGCGGACATGAGCATGACCGCGCCGGTGGCCCAGTCCGCGGTGGACGCCTGCGCGTACGCGGACTCGTCCACCACCATCTCGCCCAGCGCGGCGAAGCGCCCGGCGCGCTGGCCCAGCACCGCCTCGCCGAGCGCCCGCGCGATGGTCGGTTCGCGGCGCAGGGACCGGGCGAGCGTGCCGTCCTCGTTGCGGATGCGGGGTACCACGATGCCGACCCCGTCGCCCAGTTCCGCATACAGCGCCGCGACGCAGCCCGGGGACAGCCGGACGTCGGGATTGATGATCAGGGCGGCGTCATACCGGTCCGCGGCGGCCAGCCCGGCGTTGAAGCCCGCGGCGTAGCCGGCGTTGCGGCCGGTCTGCACGACGGTGCAGTCCGGTGCCAGCCGTTGGGCCAGCGCCACGGTGTCGTCGGCGGAGGCGTTGTCCGCGATGATCAGCTGGGACAGGGTACCGGCCATACCTTCGGGGATCGACTCGATCAGGCCGGGCAGCTGTGCGGCGCTGTTCCAGGTGATCACCACGATGGCCACGGTCGGCGGTTGTTCGGCGGCACCCGCGCCACTGGCGTCTGTCACGTCCGGCTGCTTTCGTCGCGGTCCCAGGTGGTGAAGTCTGCGGCGGCCACCCGGCGCTCGGCCTGCCGGCGGGCCATCAGGGTAAAGCCGAGGAAGACCGGCAGGCGCAGCGCCATGGCCGGCCGGCGGCGCACCACGCCGAGCAGGTCGGCTCGGGTGGTACGCGCCGAGTCGACTGCGGACGTACGCTGCGCCAGCTGCTCGGTGGAGGTGACCGAGCGGGTACGGCGGCGTACCAGATCCATACTCGTGCGCGGGGCGTGGACCCGTACCGTCGCGCCCGTCACGATCCGCCGCTGCGCCGGCTCGAACGCCACAGACGCGGCCAGGTCGTCGCCCATCACGTCGGGGACCGTGCCCAGCCGCTCCTTGCCGGCCGCGTTGACCCCGATCACGCCGCGCCCGAACAGTCCCTCGCGGACCACCGGAAGGTCCTGCCAGAACTCGTAGTACCAGCGGACGGCGAACGGCCGGCGGTCCAGCACCATTTCCCGCCGCGGCGCCACCGCCAGTACCCCGGGCTCGTTCAGCGCGTCGGCCAGTGCCCTGGCGCCGTCCGTGCTCAGCTCCACATCCGCGTCGACGTACAGCCGGGGGAAGCCCGCAGCCTTTGCGTCGCCGAGGCGCAGGGCGGCGTGCTTGGACGGCACCGGCGAGGACAGCACGTTGACCGCGTCGCCGAAACCGGCCGCCACTTCGGCGGTGTGGTCGGTGCAGCCGTTGGCCACCACCACGATGTCGAATTCGTTGGGATGTGCGTCGGCAAGCAGGCCGGTCAGCAACCGTCCGATGACTGCGGATTCGTTGTGCGCCGGGATGACTACGCTGATCACCGGATGAGTATCGGGAAATCGCCGGGCGGTCGCCAGACAATGTCGGATGAAAGTCTCGCCGGGTCGTCGTGCCGGTCCACCTCTACGGGCAGCTCGCCCCAATGGAGCGGTGACCGCCGGGCGGAGGCCGCGCGCCAACGAACGCCCCGCAGATCCCTCGAACCGGTCCGGCCTCGGGCAGATCCGCCGAACGGGGCCCCACCGCGTCCGGCCCCGACTATCCTGACTGCTGGCTCGACGGTGGTCGCATGTGGTCGGTAGGTCGGCACATTGGAGCGCTGGTTCGCCGGGAGGCGTGATGTTCGAGTACGACCGCGGGTCGGACGAGGCACCGACGGCGCCCGCCCATCGGTCATCGCGGGGGTGCCCGCGGCGGCTCATCGCGGTGGTGGGGGTCGTGGTCGTGCTCGTCGGGATCGCCGCGTTCGCCTGGCTGACCGGTCCGGGTCCGGGCTGGACAGCGCGCGGTCAGGCCCTGCCGGGCAGCCTATGGATGTCACCCGGCGCTGGCCCGAACG
>DASXOA010000269.1:0-4162 GCA_036494675.1 Rugosimonospora sp. | reverse complement strand
CGGGGGGACGCGCTGCTGTCACCGGCCGCTACCAGGAGTCTGATCGCCCGCTTCCTGCGCTACCCCGATCACGCCGACCCGCCGACGCCGCAACGCCTCGCCGTGCTCACCGACCGCGAACGCGGGATCCTGGTCCTGGTCGCCGGTGGGCTGTCCAACGATGAGATCGCCCAGCATCTGGTGCTCAGCCCCGCCACGGTGAAGACCCACGTCAACCGCGCGATGGTCAAGCTCGCGGCGCGGGACCGGGCGCAACTCGTCGTCATCGCCTACCAGACCGGTCTGGTCAGGCCGGTCCCGGAGTAGGCGACCGGCCGGCCCCGGCCGCGCCACGCAGTGCCGGTGCCGCGCCGTGCCGGTGCCGCGCCGTCCAGTGCCGCGCCGCGCCGTCCAGTGCCGTGCCGCGCCGTCCAGTGCCGGGCCGCGCCGTGCCGGTGGGCGGCGAGGGTGGCGCCGCCCACCGGCACCGGGTGCGGCCGGCTACTTCCAGGTGTCGTTGAGCGTCGCCGCGCCGGACGCGGGGGTGGTGTAGGTGCGGTTCGCGCCGCTCTCCCAGGTGACGTTGCCGCTGCCGTCCTTGAGGATGTACTTGTACTCGAAGCTCGTACTCGGCGGCAGCGCGACCGTGAGCCGCCAAACCGGGTACGCGGCCGAGGACAGGAGCAGAGCGCTGGAGGTGTTCCAGGAGCCGAGCGCGGCGATCGAGCCGACCAGGTACACGTTCTGGCCGAGGACGGTCGTCCTGGTCTCGTTGAACGTGATCGCGTCGGTCGTCGCCGACCCGTTCCAGGTGTCGTTCACCGAGGCCGATCCCGAGGCCGGGGTGGTCAGGGCATGGTTGTCTCCGGGCTCCCAGGTCACCGTGCCGGCGGCGGTCTTCTGGAGGTACTTGTACTGGATCGCGGTGCCCGCCGGCAGACCGGTGACGGTGACGCTCCACGTGGAGCCGGACTGCGTCATCGGGATCGCGGAGGCCGGGGCCCAGCCGCCGAGCGCGCCGATCGAGCCGACGAGGTAGATCGGGGTACCCGTCGGGGCGCCGGCGACGGCGAACCGCTCGCTGACGCCGGAGCCGCCGGTGGGCGGTGGCGAGGTCGGGGGCGTCCCGCTGACCCGGGTGTTGACGTCGAAGGCGACCGCGTCCTTGGCGGCGACCGGGACGGTGGCCGTGCCGCCGGATACCGTGACGGTCGGGCCGGAGCACGATCCGCCCGAGAAGGTGCCGTGGATGATGTCGCAGTAGGTGCCGTTCGGCAGCCCGGTGGTGAAGGTACGGGTCACCGCCGAGGACTCGTTGTTGACGGCGATCCACGCGTCGGCGCCGCGGGAGAATGCGATGAGGTTCGAACCGTCGGTGTACCAGTTGGCCATCGGGTCGTTGTTGGTGAGCGCGAGGTTGTGCCAGGCGACCATGTTCGCCACGCCGGTGAGCCGGTCGGTGCAGTACCAGCCGCTGGCGCAGTTGGTGTTGGTGACGTACCCGTTCCCGTCTGCCGGCGGTGAGTCGTCGGTGCCGTTGAAGCTGAACCCGGAGTACACCTGCGGTGTGCCGTAGCCCCAGGCGAGCAGGAACTCGGTCGCCAGGTTGTAGGTCGCGCCGTTCTTGTAGCTGAGCGTGGAGCCGTCGCGCTCGGTGTCGTGGTTGTTGACGAAGCTGGACGAGTAGGCGCTGGGCAGCAGGCTCCAGGAGCTGAACCCACCGAAGTTGGCGATGTTCCCGGTGAACTGGGCCTTGATGGCGTCGGCGTAGTCGAAGCCGAGCAGGCTGCCGGTGTTCTCGAAGGAGGCCGGTTGGAGCTGGGGGTCGCTGGCGCCGAGCGCCACCTCCTGGGTGATGTAGACCGGCGCCCCGGTCAGCTTGTCCCTGTTCAGCAGCGCCTCGATCGCCGCCAGGTCGGCGTGGCCGATGTGCTTGGCGGCGTCGACGCGGAACCCGTCGACCCCGTACCCGATGAGCTTGTTCAGGTAGCCGGCGAGCGTGGTGCGCACCTTGGTGGTCTCGGTACGCAGGTCCGGCAGGCTGGACAGCTGGCACTCGGTGACCTGCTGGTAGTTGTTCCAGTCGGAGATCTGGTTCGACGGGACGGGGCAGTCGTTCGGGTAGTTGTGGAAGTCCGCGCCGGTGTAGTCCGGGTAGGACGTCGACGGGGTGTAGGCGACACCGCCGTAGCTCGTGCCCCGGCCGCTCTGCGCCGCCGCGTGGTTGATCACGGCGTCGACGTAGACCTTGACGCCGGCGTTGTGGCAGCTGGTGACCATGCTCTGGAACTGGGTTTCGCTGCCCATCCGGCTGGTCAGGTTGTAGTCGACCGGCTGGTAGATCTCCCACCAGGGGTGGCCGGACGTGTCGAGCGTGTCCTCCGGCGGGGCGATCTGCACGGCGGCGTAGCCGGCGGGGCCCAGGACGCTGGTGCACTCGGTGGCGACCGAGGACCAGTTCCACATGAACAGGTTCGCGGTGACGTCCTTGGCCTGGGTGGCGGCCGCGGTGGTCCGGGGGGCGGCCGCGGCGGTGCGGCCGGTGCCGGCGATGGCGGCGGGTACGGCGGTGGCCGCGACGGCCAGCGCCGCCACGGCGAGCAGGACGGTGCGTCTGGGTATGGAGCGCGTGAGGGGACGGGGCATGTCGACTCCATGGGGTGTGGGAGCGGAGCGGGCCGGGCCGGGTCGGGAGCCTGAGTCGCAACATATGTCGATGTGACGATGCCTTCAAGACGTGGGAGCAAGAGATTTCAGAATCTGAAAGGTCTTGCAGTCTTCTTGCTGCAATTTCCCGCCGCCGACCTACGCTGCGGGCATGCCGTCACACCCCGCGCGCGCCCGGCTCGCCGACATCGCCGGACAGGCCGGCGTCAGCGAGGCGACCGTGTCGCGGGTCCTCAACGGCCGGCCCGGAGTCAGCCCGGACACGCGCCAGGCCGTGCTCACCGCGCTCGACGTGCTGGGCTACGAGCGCCCGGAACGGTTGCGCAAGCGCAGCGCGGGCCTGGTCGGGCTGGTCGTCCCCGAACTGGAGAACCCGGTCTTCCCGAAGTTCGCGCAGGTCATCGAGTCGGCGCTGGCGCAGCACGGCTTCACGCCGGTGCTGTGCACCCAGACCGCGGGCGGTGTCACCGAGGACGAGTACGTGGAGATGCTGCTGGACCGGCAGGTCGCGGGCATCATCTTCGTGTCCGGGTTGCACGCCGACACGACGGCCGACCACGACCGGTACCGCAAGTTGATCGACCGGCCGCTGCCCATCGTGCTGATCAACGGGTACGTCGAGGACCTCGACGCGCCCTTCGTCTCGTGCGACGAGGCGTTGGCCAGCCGGCTCGCGGTGGCTCACCTGGTCGCGTTGGGGCACACCCGGATCGGTCTGATCAACGGGCCCGAGCGGTTCCAGCCGGTACGCCGCAAGCTGGCCGGGTACCGTGCCGAGACCGCGGCGCACGGGCTGGCGGAGCACATCGAGCTGAGCCTGTTCGGCGTCGAGGGCGGCCAGGTCGCCACCGGGCGGCTGCTGGACCGGGGCGTCACGGCAATCACCTGCGGCTCCGACCTGATGGCTCTGGGGGCGATCCGGGCGGTACACGCGCGCGGCCTGTCGGTGCCCGGGGACGTGTCCGTCGTCGGGTACGACGACTCGCCGCTGATGGCGTTCACCGATCCACCGCTGACGACGGTACGCCAGCAGATCACGGCGATGTCCAACGCCGCCGTACGGGCGCTCCTCGACGAGATCGACGGGCACGCCGCCCCGCATTCGGAGTACGTCTTCCGCCCGGAACTCGTGGTGCGCGGCTCTACCGGGGTCGCGCCCCGCCGGTGACCGCTACGCTCCACAGTGGACCATCGTGCGGCAAGCCCTGTGATATCCCCAAAGTCTCGGTGAAACCGGTCATTTTCGAGCGAGGCCGACGCGTCCCGGCCCTACCAGACAACGGAATCCGAACGCGAGAGGCTACTGTCGGTCGCGGTTGGCGGCGGGTACGGTATCGGCATCTACGTTCATCACGGTTCTGTTCGGCAATGGTGTGAGGGGGTGGGATTGTGCCCGTCACCGGGCAACGCGTCGTCCGCCGGACACTCGGCCGTCGACTCACCCGGCTACGCACCGCAGCCGGCAAAAGCAGACGCGAAGTCGCCGAAGAAAAACTCGGCATATCCGAACCCACCC
>DASXOA010000268.1:0-11610 GCA_036494675.1 Rugosimonospora sp. | reverse complement strand
CACGCACTGGTCATGGACGGTAAGCCGGTGCTCCAGGAGGGCCTGTACCAGCCGACCTTCCTGTACGAGTCGCTGTGGGACGTGGGCGTGGCGATCCTGGTCTGGCAACTGGACAAGCGCTACCGGTTCGGCAGGGGCCGGGCGTTCGCGCTCTACGCGATGGCCTACACGGCCGGCCGGTTCTGGATCGAGGCGCTGCGGGTGGATCCCGCCCACCGCCTCCTCGGCCTGCGGCTCAACGAGTGGACCGCAGTCGTGGTGTTCGTCGCGGCGTTGATCTACTTTGTCCGGGTCCGCGGGCCGCAGGTGCGCCTGGTCACCGGCGAAGACGGTCAGCTGACGGCGGTCCCGATGGGTACCGACGAGCCGACCGGTGACGCCGGCACGGTCGCCGGCGGCGACGGGGCCGGTGTGGTCGACGGTGGCGACGGGGCCGTGCAGACCCCCGATGCCGATGCGATCGCCGGGAGCGACGAGGCGGGGGAGCCCGCCGGGGACTTGGCAGGGGAGCCCGCCGGGGATGCGGTGTCGGCCGGGGACGGCGAGCGCCGGGCCGACGGCGAGACCGAGACCGCGCGTACCACGGCCGAGAAGTAGGAGGACCGGATGCGCTCGGCGGTGGTGGTCGGGGCCGGAGTCGGTGGGCTGGCCACCGCCGGTGCGCTGGCCCACACCGGGTGGCAGGTCACCCTGCTGGAGCGCGGCGACCGGCTGCGCGGCGACAATGCCGCCCTGCTCATCTGGCCGAACGGAGTGCGCGCGCTGCGTGCGCTGGACCTGGGCGGCGGCCTCGGCGCGATCGCCAGCCCGGCGCCATCGCGGGGGATCCGCCGGCCGACCGGGCAGTGGCTGGTGCAGCCCGACGACGTCGCCGAGGACGAGGCGGACTCGTCGGTGGTGGTTCACCGCGAGGATCTGCACGACACGCTGGTCGCGGGCCTCGGCGACAAGATTGACATCCGTACCGGCGTGCAGGTCCGCACGGTGCGCTGCGTGCCGGGGGAGCAGCCCTCGGTCAGCGACGGCCGCAACACCTGGCAGGCCGACCTCGTGGTGGCCGCCGACGGGCTGGACAGCATGGTGCGCCGCCGGTTGGTCCCGGAGTCCAGCGCGGTGGCGGCCGGCTGCGCCGCGTGGCGGGCGGTGATCCCGTGGTACCGGGCCCCGAAGCTGCCCTCCGACGCCGCCGGTACCGGCGGGGAGACGCTCGGTGCCGGGCACCGATTCCGGTACGCGCTGCTGGGCGAGCGGGGCTCGGCCGGCACCTCCACCCGGGGCGGGATCTACTGGGCGGCGACCGTGCCGGGCGCGAGTCGCCCGGAGCCGCCGGGCACTCAGCTGAGCCTGCTGCGGCGGTGGTTCGCCGGCTGGCACGCGCCGATCGGCGACCTGCTGGCCGCGACCGAGCCGGGCGACCTCATCCAGCACCCGGTCGCGGAGTTGCGCCCGATGCCCCGCACGTTCACCTTCCCCGCCGGGCCGGGCGGCGTCGTGCTGCTCGGCGACGCGGCCCACGCCATGAGTCATCACCTCAGCCAGGGCGCCTGCCTCGCGCTGGAGGACGCGGCCACGCTGACCGCGTTGCTGCAGGAGGCCATTCCGGGCCGCACGCTGGGCGAGGCTCTGGACGCGTACACCCGCGCCCGGCGGCCACGGCTCGCGCGCATCCTGCGCCAGTCGCGCCGGGTCGGCGCGGTCTACTCCGCGAACAGCACGCTGGTGGTGCGGGCCCGCGACGCCGCGCTCGGGATCACCCCTCATCGCCTGCTGGGCCGGGCATCGGCGTCCGTGCGCCAGTGGCGGCCACCGGCCTGAGGCACCGACCCGATCGCTGACCCGCGGCGGCCCGGGGCCGGCTCGGTTCCGGTGCGGTCCGACCCGGTGTGGTCCGAATCGGCGGGGTCCGAATCGGCGCGGTCGCCGCAGCGCCGGCATTGCCGTGAAAACCGTCAATCGCGGCAAATCACTGCATGGATAACTAACGATATGTGATCAATATAGTGCCGGCCGGCCGTACTCCCGGCCAGCCGTGGCCGTTAACGTAGACTCAAGAAGCTCTGCAGGGCCGACGTCGTCCCACCAGTTCCCGCTTCACGAATGACGTCAGGAGGCCCGATGGCATACCCGTACCCACGAGGGCTGTACGACCCGGCGTACGAGCACGACGCGTGCGGCGTCGCCTTCGTAGCCGACATCAGCGGTCGGCGGTCCCATGGCGTGGTGGAGAAGGGGTTGGCCGCACTGTGCCGCCTCGACCACCGCGGGGCGCGGGGCGCCGAGCCGAACACCGGCGACGGCGCGGGCATCCTGCTGCAGATCCCCGACGCGTTCTACCGCGCCGAGGTCGATTTCGCGTTGCCGCCGGCCGGGCAGTACGTGACCGGCATGGCGTTCCTGCCCACCAGCCCGGTGGAGGCCGCCCGCGCGGTGACGGTGCTGGAGAAGTACGCGCTGGTCGAGGGCGCCGAGGTGCTCGGCTGGCGGGAGCTGCCGGTGGACCCGGACGGCCTGGGTGCGACCGCGCAGGCCGCCCGGCCGCAGATCCGGCAGGTGTTCCTGGCCGGGCGGAGACTCACGGCTACCGATGCCGGCCCGGCCGGGGCGGCGCTGTCCGGCGTCGAGCTGGAACGGGTGGCGTTCTGCGTGCGCAAGCAGACCGAGCGGGAGACCCGGGAACGCGGCATCCCGCTGCACTTCCCGTCGCTGTCCGGCCGCACCGTGGTCTACAAGGGCATGCTCACCCCGGACCAGCTGGTCAGCTTCTTCCCCGACCTGTCCGACCCCCGGGTGGACAGCGCCATCGCCCTGGTGCACTCGCGCTTCTCCACCAACACGTTCCCGTCCTGGCCGCTGGCGCACCCGTACCGGTACATCGCCCACAACGGTGAGATCAACACGGTACGGGGCAACCGGAACTGGATGGCCGCCCGCGAGGCGCTGCTGGCCTCCCCGCTGATCCCCGGCAACCTCAGGCGGCTGTTCCCGATCTGCGCGCCCGGCGCCTCCGACTCGGCCAACTTCGACGAGGTGCTGGAGCTGCTGCACCTGGCCGGGCGCAGCCTGCCGCACGCCGTGCTCATGATGATCCCGGAGGCGTGGGAGAACGACCCGTCGATGGACCCGGCCCGCCGGGCGTTCTACCAGTTCCACGCGAGCGTGATGGAGCCGTGGGACGGCCCGGCGGCGGTGGCGTTCACCGACGGTACGGTGGTCGGCGCCGTACTGGACCGCAACGGGCTGCGCCCCGGCCGGTGGTGGCGTACCTCCGACGGGCTGGTCGTGATGGCCAGCGAGGCCGGGGTGCTGGACCTCGACCCGGCCACCGTGGTCGCCAAGGGCCGGCTGCAGCCGGGCAAGATGTTCTTGGTCGACACCGCGGCCGGCCGGACGATCCAGGACGACGAGATCAAGGCGGCGCTGGCCGCCGAGCACCCGTACGACGACTGGCTGATGGCCGGCCTCATGGAGCTCGAGAAGCTACCCGAGCGCGAGCACGTGATCTACACCCACGACTCGGTGCAGCGCCGCCAGCAGACCTTCGGGTACACCGAGGAGGAGCTGAAGATCCTGCTCGGCCCGATGGCCCGGACCGGGGCCGAGCCGGTGGGCTCGATGGGCACCGACACCCCGATCGCCGTGCTGTCCCAGCGCCCCCGGCTGCTCTACGACTACTTCGGTCAGCTGTTCGCCCAGGTCACCAACCCGCCACTGGACGCGATCCGGGAGGAGCTGGT
This sequence comes from Rugosimonospora sp., assembly GCA_036494675.1. GTDB lineage: Bacteria > Actinomycetota > Actinomycetes > Mycobacteriales > Micromonosporaceae > Rugosimonospora. The sequence continues at coordinate 7,876 of DASXOA010000268.1, read as the reverse complement.
GACCAGCCTGGGCGCCACGATCGGGCCGGAGGGCAACCTGCTCGACCCGAACCCGGCCAGCTGCCGCCAGATCCTGCTGCCCGGCCCGGTCATCGACAACGACGAGCTGGCCAAGCTGCTGTCCATCGACGAGGACGGCGACATGCCCGGCTTCCGGGCGATCCGGGTCTCCGGGCTGTACCGGGTGCGGGACGGCGGGCAGGGGCTCAAGGCCCGGCTCACCGAGATCTGCCGGCACATCTCCGAGGCCATCGAGGACGGCGCCCGCATCCTGGTGCTCTCCGACCGGGACTCGACCGCCGATCTCGCGCCGATCCCGTCCCTCCTGCTGACCGCCGCCGTGCACCAGCACCTGATCCGCGAGCAGACCCGTACCCAGGTCGCGCTGCTCGTCGAGTCCGGCGACTGCCGGGAGGTGCACCACGCCGCGCTGCTCATCGGGTACGGTGCCGCCGCGGTCAACCCGTACCTGGCCTTCGAGACCGTCGACGACCTGATCCTGACCGGGGCACTGCCCGGCATCGAGCCGGCGAAGGCCACCCACAACTACGTCAAGGCGATGGCCAAGGGCGTCCTGAAGATCATGTCCAAGATGGGCATCTCGACCGTGACGTCGTACTGCGGCGCCCAGGTGTTCGAGGCGATCGGGCTGGACGGCGAGCTGATCGACCGGTACTTCACCGGCACCAGCAGCCGCATCGGCGGCATGGGGCTGGCCGAGATCGCGGCCGAGGTGTCCGCCCGGCACGCCCGCGCGTACCCGGCCAACCGCGCCGAGCGGACGCACCGCCGGCTGGACGTCGGCGGCGAGTACCAGTACCGCCGCGAGGGCGAGCTGCACCTGTTCAATCCGGAGACGGTGTTCCTGCTCCAGCACGCGACGCGGTCCCGGCAGTACGACGTGTTCAAGAAGTACACGACCGCGGTGGACGAGCTGGCCGCGCGGACGGGCAGCCTGCGCGGACTGTTCGAGCTGCGGCTGGGCGACCGTGAGCCGCTCGACATCGACGAGGTCGAGCCGGTCAGCGAGATCGTCAAGCGGTTCGCGACCGGGGCGATGAGCTACGGCTCGATCTCGGCGGAGGCGCACGAGACCCTGGCGATCGCGATGAACCGGCTGGGCGGCCGGTCCAACACCGGCGAGGGCGGCGAGGACGTGGACCGGCTCTACGACCCGGCCCGCCGCTCGTCGGTCAAGCAGGTCGCCTCGGGCCGCTTCGGGGTCACCTCGGAGTACCTGGTCAACGCGGACGACCTGCAGATCAAGATGGCGCAGGGCGCCAAGCCCGGCGAGGGCGGCCAGCTGCTGGGCTACAAGGTGTGGCCGTGGATCGCCAAGACCCGGCACGCCACGCCGGGGGTCGAGCTCATCTCGCCGCCGCCGCACCACGACATCTACTCGATCGAGGACCTGGCCCAGCTGGTCTACGACCTGAAGAACGTCAACCCGCGGGCGCGCATCCACGTCAAGCTGGTCGCCGAGGTCGGCGTCGGCACGGTGGCGGCCGGGGTGGCCAAGACCAAGGCGGACGTCATCCTGATCTCCGGCCACGACGGCGGTACCGGCGCCTCGCCGCTCAACTCGCTCAAGCACGCCGGCGCGCCGTGGGAGCTGGGGCTGGCCGAGGCGCAGCAGACGCTGCTGGCCAACGGGCTGCGGGACCGGGTCACGGTACAGGTGGACGGCCAGCTCAAGACCGGCCGGGACGTGGTGGTCGCCGCGCTCCTCGGCGCCGAGGAGTACGGCTTCGCCACCGCCCCGCTGATCGTCGAGGGCTGCGTGATGATGCGCGTCTGCCACCTCGACACCTGCCCGGTCGGCATCGCCACCCAGAACCCGGTGCTGCGGGCCCGGTTCACCGGTACCCCGGAGTTCGTGGAGAACTTCTTCCTCTTCCTCGCCGAGGAGGTCCGCGAGTACCTTGCCTCGCTGGGCTTCCACAGCCTCGACGAGGCGATCGGGCACGCCGAGATGCTCGACCTGCGTCCGGCGGTGGAGCAGTGGAAGGCCGAGGGCCTCGACCTGAGCCCGGTGCTGCACGTGCCGGACCTGTCCGACGACGCGCCGCTGCGCCGGATGACCAACCAGGATCACGGGCTGGACAAGGCGCTGGACAACCAGATCGTGGCGGGTGCCGCACCGGCGCTGTCGGACGGCACCCCGACCCGGATCGAGATCGACGTGCGTAACGAGCACCGCAGCGTCGGCGCGATGCTCGGCGGTGAGGTGACCCGCCGCTTCGGCGGCAAGGGACTGCCCGACGACACCATCGAGGTGCATCTGCGGGGTACCGCCGGGCAGTCCTTCGGCGCCTTCGTGCCGAACGGGGTGACCCTGCGGCTGAACGGCGACGCGAACGACTACGTCGGCAAGGGGCTGTCCGGGGGCCGGCTGGTGATCCGGCCGGACGAGACGGCACCGTTCGTCGCCGAGGACCAGATCATCGCCGGGAACACCATCCTGTACGGCGCGACCGGCGGCGAACTGTTCCTGCGCGGGCTGGTGGGCGAGCGGTTCGCCGTACGCAACTCCGGCGCCGTCGCGGTGGTCGAGGGCGTCGGCGACCACGGCTGCGAGTACATGACGGGAGGCACCGTCGTGGTGCTCGGCCCGACCGGGCGCAACTTCGCCGCAGGGATGTCCGGCGGTACCGCGTTCGTGTGGCGGCTGAACAGCGGCCGGGTCAACCGGGAACTGGTCGAACTGGAGCCGGTCGCGGCCGACGACAAGCGGGCCCTGCGCGATCTGGTCGAGCGGCACCTGGCCGAGACCGGGTCGGCGGTCGCCGAACGGATGCTGGCCAACTGGGCGGCCAGCGTGGAGGAGTTCACCGCCGTCATCCCGCGCGAGTACCGCCGGGTACTGGAGGCCATGCGCGCCGCCGAAGCCGCCGGCCTGGACATCGACGAGGCCGTGATGGCTCCGGGAGGCGTCAATGCCTGATCCACAGGGATTCCTGCGGTACGAGCGGAAGCTGCCCGCGCGGCGGCCGGTGCCGGTACGCATCCAGGACTGGCGGGAGGTGTACCCGTCGGCCGATGACGCGCTCATCCGGGAGCAGGCCACCCGGTGCATGGACTGCGGCATCCCGTTCTGCCACCACGGCTGCCCGCTGGGCAACCGCATCCCGGACTGGAACGACCTGGTCCGTACCGGGCAGTGGCAGTTCGCCATCGAGTCGCTGCACGCCACGAACAACTTCCCGGAGTTCACCGGCCGGCTGTGCCCGGCGCCCTGCGAGGCGGCCTGCGTGCTGTCCATCGCGGGCGGCGCGCCGGTGACCATCAAGCAGGTCGAGGTCGAGATCATCAACCGCGCCTTCGTCAACGGCGACGTGGCGCCCCAGCCGGCACCGGAGTCCTCGGGCCGCAGGGTCGCCGTGGTCGGTTCGGGTCCGGCCGGGCTCGCCGCCGCGCAGCAGTTGGCGCGGGCCGGACACGAGGTCATCGTGTACGAGCGCGACGACGCCGCGGGCGGCCTGCTGCGCTACGGGATTCCGGACTTCAAGCTGGAGAAGTCGCACATCGACCGGCGGCTGGAGCAGTTGACCGCCGAGGGTGTGCGGTTCGTGACCGGGTGCGAGATCGGCACGGACATCAGCCTGTCCCGGCTGCGTGAGGAGCACGACGCGGTACTCCTGGCCGCCGGCGCGTTGGCCGGCCGGGACATGCCCGAGACTCCGGGCCGCCACCTGGCCGGCGTACACCTGGCGATGGAACACCTGGTGGCGGCGAACCGGGTGGTCTCGGGCCGGGCCTCGTCGACGCCAGCCGCCGCGCAGCTTGTCGGAGCGGCGCCAGACGAGCGATCGACAGACGCGGCCGGAAAGCACGTGATCATCATCGGCGGCGGCGACACCGCGGCGGACTGCCTGGGCGTGGCGCACCGCCAGGGCGCGGCCAGCATCACCCAACTCGACCTGTACCCGTTGCCGCCCGACGCCCGGGACGAAGGGCGCGACCCGTGGCCGACCTGGCCGTGGATCCTGCGCCAGTACCCGGCGCACGAGGAGGGTGGCGAGCGGGTCTTCGCGGTGGCGGTCCAGGAGTTCGTGGGGGACGACCGGCTGCGTGCGATCCGGATCGCGGAGGTGGCCGTCCAGCGGGTCGACGGGCGGCGGACCGTCACGCCGGTGCCGGGTACCGAGCGGGAGTTGCCGGCGGACCTGGTCCTGCTCGCGATCGGGTTCGAGGGCACCGAAGAAGGTCCGCTGCTGGAGCAGCTCGGACTGCCCCGCAACGGGCGGGGCGGGCTGGACTGTGCCGATGACTGGCAGACCGGCGTCCCCGGCGTGTTCGTCGCCGGCGACATGCACCGGGGTGCCTCGCTGGTCGTCTGGGCGATCGCTGAGGGCCGGGCCGCGGCGTCGGCGATCCACACCTACCTGGGCGGCGCGGGCAGCCTGCCGTCGCCGGTCGACCCCGGAGCGCTCGCACTCTCGGCCTGACGCCGGCCCCGCACGAGTCCCGGGCCGGTGCTCGTGCGCGTCCTTCGCGTGGCGGGCCGGCGTTCCGCGGCGCGGTACTGCCGGGTGGATCGACAGGCGACCGGAGCTGGGTCGTACCATGCAGGATGCTGCCACCAACGCCGCTGACACCACACCGGCATTGTTGCGTGAGCACCATCAATTGTTCATTTTGGATTTCCCGGTACCACTGGGTCGGTGGGCCGGCCCGTGAACGGAAGGCACTAGCCTAATGGGCGTGACACGCCGCGCGAAGATCGTATGTACCCTCGGCCCCGCGACCACCAGTCCCGAGCGCATCCGTGGCCTCGTCGACGCCGGAATGGACGTGGCCCGGCTGAATTTCAGCCACGGCAGCCATGAGGATCACGAGCTGGTGTACCAGCGGGTCCGGGAAGCCGCCGAGGCGACCGGGCGGGCCGTGGGCGTGCTCGCCGACCTGCAGGGCCCGAAGATCCGGTTGGGGCGGTTCGCGGAGGGTCCGGTCGAGTGGCGCACCGGTGACACCGTGGTGATCACGAGCGAGGACATCCTCGGTACCAAGGAGCGGGTCTCCTGCACGTACCGGAGGCTGCCCTCCGAGGTGAAGGCCGGCGACCGGCTGCTGATCGACGACGGCAAGGTCGCGATCGAGGTCAAGACCGTCATCGGCGGTACGGACATCCAGTGCCTGGTGCTCGAGGGCGGCCAGGTCTCCAACCACAAGGGCGTGTCGCTGCCCAACGTGGCGGTCAGCGTGCCGGCACTGTCCGAGAAGGATGCCGAGGACCTGCGCTTCGCGCTGCGCCTGGGCGCCGACCTGATCGCGCTGTCGTTCGTGCGTTCCCCGGACGACATCAAGCTCGTGCACGAGATCATGGACGAGGTCGGGATCCGCCGGCCCATCATCGCCAAGATCGAGAAGCCGGAGGCGGTCGAAGCCCTGGAGCAGATCGTCGACGCGTTCGACGCGATCATGGTGGCCCGCGGCGACCTCGGCGTGGAGATGCCGCTCGACCAGGTGCCACTGGTCCAGAAGCGGTGCGTGCAGTTGGGTCGCGAGCTGGCCAAGCCCGTGATCGTGGCGACGCAGATGCTCGAATCCATGATCGAGAACTCCCGGCCGACCCGCGCCGAGGCCTCCGACGTCGCCAACGCGGTGCTCGACGGCGCGGACGCGGTCATGCTCTCCGGTGAGACCAGCGTGGGCAGTTATCCGGTGCTGACCGTCTCCACCATGGCGCGCATCATCGAGACGACCGAGGCCGGCTCCATCGCCGTACCGCGCCTCCAGCACGACCCCCGCACCCGCGGCGGCGCACTGACCAACGGCGCCTCGACCATCGCCACCTCGATCGGCGCCAAGGCTCTGGTGGCCTTCTCGCAGACCGGTGACACCGTGCGGCGGCTGGCCCGGCTGCACTGCCAGCTTCCGCTGGTGGCGCTGACCCCGGAGCCGGCGGTACGCAGCCAGCTGGCCCTGTCCTGGGGCGTGGAGAGCGTACTCGTGCCGTACGTGCACCACACCGACGACATGTTCCGCCAGGTCGACCGGACCCTGCTGGACATCAAGACCGCGCAGCCGGGCGACTACGTGGTGATCGTGGCGGGTACCCCGGCCGGCACCCCGGGCTCGACGAACACGCTGCGGGTGCACCAGCTCGGATCCCTGGTCGACAGCCCATCACAGGCGCCCGGCCGGCGTACCCCGTGACGGACGAGGGCCGCCCGACCGGCCCGACCCCGGAACCGGACTCCGGGGCCCAGACGGGCCCGGAACCGGATTCCGGGGCACAGACCGGTCAGGGCGCCGTCGACGAACTGCTCGGCATCCTCGACCTGGAACAGTTGAGCGACGACGAGTTCCGGGGGGACAGCCCGGAGGTGGGGCTCCAGCGGGTCTTCGGCGGTCAGGTCGCCGGCCAGGCGCTGGTGGCGGCCGGCCGTACGGTGGACGCGAGCCGCCGGGTGCACTCGCTGCACGGGTACTTCGTGCGTCCCGGCGACCCGACCGTGCCCATCACGTACCAGGTGGAGAACATCCGGGACGGGCGCTCCTTCTCGGTACGGCGCTCGGTCGCCCGCCAGCACGGCGAGACGATCTTCTTCATGTCCGCGTCGTTCCACGTCACCGAGGAGGGGTTGGACCACCACGTGTCAGCCCCGCCGGTACCGCCGCCGGACGAGGTGCCGACGATGACCGAACGGCTGGCCCGGTACCCGGAGCGGTTGGGCATCTGGTCGATGATCCCGCGCCCGATCGACGTGCGGTACGTCGGCGAACCGGGCTGGGTACGGCCGGGTGACCGGCCGGTCTCGGCCCGCCAGCAGGTCTGGATGCGCATCGACGGCAAGCTGCCGGACGATCCGCTGCTGCACGCGTGCGCGCTGACCTACGCCTCGGACCTGACCCTGCTGGACGCGGTACTCGGCCAGCACGGTGAGGTGTGGGGCCCGGGTGGTTTCGTGGGCGCCAGCCTGGATCATGCGCTGTGGTTCCACCGGCCGTTCCGGGCGGACGACTGGTTCCTGTACGACTGCTCCAGCCCGTCGGCATCCGGCGGCCGGGGCCTGGCGACCGGGCAGATGTTCACGGTCGACGGCCGGCACATCGCCAGCGTGGTACAGGAAGGGCTGCTGCGCCGGGTCCAGGGCTGAACCGGGCCGGTGTGTGCGGGCGTGGGCGGTTTGTGACCCGGGCCGGGGCCGGCCGAGTAGGTGGACGTGCCGCGGCGGTTACATAATTGGCCCGTGCGCCTTTCTGCCCGTGTGGATTACGCCCTTCGTGCCGTCGTCGAGCTGGCCTCGTCGGCGGGAGGGGACCGGAGCCGGCCGGTGACCGCCGAGCAGTTGGCGCAGGCACAGGGCATCCCGCCCAAGTTCCTGGAGAGCATCCTGCTGCAACTGCGCCGGGGCGGGGTGGTCAATGCCCAGCGCGGGCCGGAGGGCGGCTACTGGCTGGCCCGCCCGGCCACCGAGATCTCGCTCGCGGACGTGATCCGCGTGATCGACGGGCCGCTCGCCAACGTGCGCGGGCACCGGCCCGAGTCGCTGGGCTACCAGGGCGCGGCGCAGGCGCTGCAGGAGGTCTGGATCGCGCTGCGGGCCAGCGAGCGGGAGATCCTGGACCTCGTCAAGGTCGCCGACGTGGCCGCCGGCGATCTGCCCGAGCGGATCCGCGACCTGGCCGCCGATCCCGCCGCCTGGGTCTAGCCGGCTCGGTCCCGGACCTCTGGGTCCAACCGGTTCCGTCCCGAGGCTCTGGGTCTAGCCGACTCCGTCCCCGGAGTTGAGGTCAGCGGCTCACGCTTCCGGTCGCGCCCGAGCGGGCACCGCTGGTCGCCTCCCGGTCGGTCGGGAACCGGCCCACCGACGTGACCCGCGGCGGCGGCGCGGCGTCCCGCGCGTCCGGACGGCCGGGCGCGGCCAGC
>DASXOA010000267.1:0-17044 GCA_036494675.1 Rugosimonospora sp. | reverse complement strand
CGTACACGTGTGGTGAGACTTCCTGCGTGGCGACGATCACCGTGGCGCCGGGATGCGCGCTCAGGGCCTCGCGCAGCGCGGTCGCCATGCGCGCCAGCATGTCGCGCCAGCCGTCCGCCTGGCCCACCGCCTCGATCGCCTGCGTTGCGATGCTGTCCGCGATGAGCCGCAGGAGCGCGGCCCGGTTGGGCACGTGGTAGTAGAGCGAGGCGGCCTTCACGCCGAGCCGCGCGCCGAGCGTGCGCATGGACAGCGCGGCGAAGCCCTGCTCGTCGAGCAGTTCTAGCGCGGCGGCCCGAATGCTCTCCGGGCTCAGTTGCTCCTGGCGTGCCATGGCACGACCACCTCGTTTCTAACGGCGTTAGACAGCAATCTAACGATGTTAGAAAGCCACGTCAAGGGCCGTTCGTTGTGCGCTTCGGGGCGTGTCACTGCTGCCACCGTCCCTTGAGGACACCCGGCCGGCGTAGCCCTGCCGTGCCGGCGAGTAGGTGCGCATCGTCGAGACCGGGCTGCGTGGCCCGGTTCGTGGCTTGAGGATCCGGGTCTCCTCGACCGGCTGGTGAGAGACCTGTTGACCCGCGAGCGCTGACTTCCCGGTACTGTCGATCGGCGATCGAGAATTCGGCAGCCGAGAACGAGGGGGAAGACGATGACCGAGCCCTTCAACGCCGGACCGGTGCCCCAGCCGCCAGCGGTGCCGCAGCCGGCACCGCAGCCGGCACCGAAGAGCCGCCTGCTGCGCTGGGTCATCGTGGCCGCCGTGGTTGTCGTCGTGCTCGGTGTCGGTACGCCGATCCTGGTCTCCCGGCTGAAGACGGACAGCGGCGTCGCCGCGTGCCGGGTCGCCGCCAAGCCGGCCACCGCCGCGAACACCCAGCCGGCCGTCGCCAGGGCGACGAACCGCACGTCACGCGGCCAGTTCGCCGGGTCCCGGTATGCGGACCTGCGCACCGCGGGGGGCCACTACGTCGACGCGATGGACAACATGCTCACCCCGTACGGTGGCCAGACCAAGCCCGGCGTGGAGTCGGTACCGCGGGCGTGGGCGGAACTGACCCAGGCCTGCGGCCACCACGGCGTGACGCTGAAGCCTTTCACCCCCTGACCGGATGAGATTCCTCACCCGATCGCCTACCAGCCCGCAGGCACCGGGCGGCTTCCGGCCGCCCTCGTTAGGGTTGGTAGAGATCAACGATTGTGAGGAGTGGCACCGATGAAGCACGTCTCCCTTGGCGGTCTCGACGTTTCCCGGCTCGGCCTCGGGTGCATGGGGATGTCCGCCTACTACAGCGGGGCCGGCACCGACGACGCGGAGTCGATCCGGACGATCCACCGCGCGCTCGACCTGGGCGTCACATTCCTGGACACGGCCGAGATCTACGGCCCGTACCTCAACGAGGAACTGGTGGGCAAGGCCCTCACCGGGCGTCGTGCGGAGGTCGTGCTGGCCACCAAGTTCGGCCAGATCTCGCACCGCAACGGCAACAACCGGCCCACCGCCGACGTCGAGTCGATCCGGAAGCTGGACAGCTCCCCGGAGAACATCCGGATGGCCGTGGACGGTTCGCTGCGGAGGCTGGGCGTCGACCACATCGACCTGTACTACCAGCACCGCGTCGATCCGGGCACGCCCATCGAGGACACCGTCGGCGCGCTCGCCGGGCTGGTCGAGGCCGGCAAGATCCGGTACATCGGGTTGTCCGAGGCGTCCCCGGAGACGATCCGCCGCGCACACTCAGTGCACCCGATCGCCGCGCTGCAGACCGAGTACTCGCTGTGGACCCGCGACCCCGAGGCGGAGATCCTGCCGCTGACCCGTGAGCTGGGCATCGGGTTCGTGCCGTACTCGCCGCTGGGCCGTGGCTTCCTGACCGGCCAGATCCGGTCCCGTGCCGACCTGGACGCCGGTGACTTCCGCAGCGCCAACCCGCGATTCGCCGAGGGGAACTTCGACCAGAACCTGCGCATCGTCGACGAGGTCCGGGGCGTCGCCGACGAGATCGGCGCGAGTCCGGCTCAGGTCGCGCTGGCCTGGCTGCTGGCGCAGGGCGACGACATCGCTCCGATCCCGGGCACCAAGACGGTGTCCCGGCTGGAGGAGAACGCGGGCGCCGGCGGGCTGACGCTGAGCGCGGAGCAGGTCGCCCGGCTGGCCGCGGTCGAGCCGCCGGCCGGCGACCGCTACGCGGACATGTCGTCGATCGACCGGTAGCCTCGGCTATGGTCGTCCGATGCCTTCGGACGAGATCACCGCCGCCTCGGCGGGCACCTGGACACTCGGCGACCTGACCGTCAACCGGATCGGATTCGGGGCGATGCGGCTGACCGGCGACGCCGCGTTCCATCTCGGCACGCCCAGCGACCGCGACCGTGCCATCGGTGTGCTGCGCCGGGCGGTCGAGCTTGGCGTGAACCACATCGACACGGCCGCGTTCTATTTCTCGCGGCTGCGCTCGGCCAACGAGCTGATCAATCGCGCCCTGGCGCCGTACCCCGACCATCTGGTCATCGCGACGAAGGTCGGGCCCGGCCGCGACCCGTCCGGCGAGTGGCTGCCGCCGGCCCGCCCGGATCAGCTGCGCGGGCAGGTCGAGGAGAACCTCCGCCAACTCGGCCGCGACCACCTGGACCTCGTGTACCTGCGGCGGATGCCCGGCCCCGACTCGATCGCCGAGCACGTCGGCGCGCTGGCCGAACTGCGCGACGCCGGACTCATCCGGCACCTGGGCATCTCCAGCGTCCGGCCGCACCATCTCGCGCAGGCGCGGCAGATCGCGCCGATAGTGTCGGTGCAGAACCGGTACGGCGTGGACACCGACCGCGCGGCCGACGACCTGCTGCGCACGTGTGGCGAGCAGGGCATCGCGTTCGTGCCGTACTTCGCCATCACCGGTGCCGGGCGGGAGGGCGGCGGCGTGGCCGGCAACGACGCGGTGCGCGCCATCGCCCGTGCGCGCGGCGCGACCCCCGCGCAGGTACGGCTGGCCTGGACGCTGCACCAGGGGCAGCATGTGCTGGCCATCCCGGGCACCGGCGACCCGGCGCACCTGGCCGACAACGTCGCCGCCGGGGCGCTCCGCCTGTCACCGCAGGAGTTGGCCAGCCTCGACGGCTGACGGCGGCTCCGCCAACACGGCGTCGTCGACCCAGATCCGAGTCGATGGTGGTGGATGCAATGTCCGGCATAGTCGAATCCTCACAGGGGAGACGCCAACGCATGAATGCGCCACCATCGCCACCCGGATCGGGGCGGACTGGCGGATCAGCCGTCCAGATCGGCGCTCTCGTTCCGCTCACCCGGCCTGGCTGGGTCGAGGCGGGCCAACACTTGCTCGCTGGACTCGAGCTGGCCGTTCGCGAAGTCAATGACGCCGGCGGAATCGTCGGTAGACCACTCGAACTGGTGGTCCGCGACACCGCGGCCGATCCACGCAGCGCCGCGGCGGCCGTCGATGAATTGGCTCGCCTGGGCGTGGCCGCCTTAGCGGGGGAGTATCACAGCGTCGTCGCCCGCGCCGCCGCTGCCAGGGCCGACGCCCTCGGCGTGCCGTTCCTCTGCTCGTCAGCGGTTCTCGACGCGCTCACCGAACAGCCCACGGAATGGGTCGCGCGTCTCGCCCCGGCGCAGTCGCACGGCTGGCAGGTCTACGCGGACTTCCTCCTCGGCGCGGGCCACAGTCGAATCGCCGTAGCAGCCGAGTCGAGTGTCTACTGGGCATCTGGGGCCGGCATTCTGCGGGACTACCTCGCTCCACGCGGCGGCACCGTCATCGAACTCGACATGCGCGCGCTCGCCCCCGCGGCCGTGTGCGACGAACTCGTCGACAATCGCGCGACGGCCGTCCTTCTTCTGGTCGGCCATCCGGAGCCGGCAGTGTCGATCGTCAGGTCTGTCCGCCGCGACCAGCGCCTCGCCGAGATCATGATTGGTGCTCCGGCCGGCCAACCGGAGTTCGCCGAATGGGTGACGTTGCTGGGCGACGACGCCGCCGCGATCCCGTTCCTGCGCTACCTGCCCGAGCGCCTCAGCCCACTCGGAGCACGAGTCGAGGCGGCCCTCCGTGAGCGGCTGGCCGGAGCGCCCTCATTCGTCGCCTTCGAGGGCTACGACACGGTCGCCGTCCTCGCCGATGTGCTGCGTTCTCACGGCGCGGACCGGGCGCGCACTGCCGAATCCTGGCCGCGCGTCGCAGTCGAAGGCACCCGGGGGCAGATCCGGTTCTCCCGCACGCCGGGCATCAGCGTTTGGCAATGGGCTTGGACGCCGATCCAAGTCGTTGACCGAGATCCGGCGGAACCCGATCGCTTTCGGATCCTTCACGTCGGCTGAGAGAAACCCTTGCCGGGTCGTCGAGATCAGGCCGTTAGGCGTGTGAGCACGTCGCGCATGTCGTTGTAGGTACGCGGAATGTCCTTGAAATCTCCCAGCCGGTGTCTCTCCAGCCGGGCACCACCGATGTGCCGGGCGCGGTAGAACAAGGATCGCCGCGCCGCGCCGGGCGTGGAAGTCAGCGTCCCGTACGTCTCCCAGAACGTGTCGTGCTCCGACCCCGGGTGCCGGCCGGCCAGGAAGATTGTCCAGTCGGACTCCGGGTCACCCCACGACGTCCGGTCGCAGTCGAAAACGCCGGTGATCGTGGGGCTCCGGCGCGCCGGGCGCGATCATCGTGTTGACGGTCCACAGGTCGCCGTGCAGTAGTCGGGGCTCGGTGATTTCGTCGAGGACCGCCCGGTTCCGGGCTGCGGTCGCGGCGACTTCGCGCACGTCAGTCGCGTCGAGGCCGGCGTCGTCGAGATCGGCAGCGGTGTCGTGCAGAGACGCGATCACGGCGTCGCTCCAGGTGGCGAACGTCGGGCCGGCGACTGGGCCGAAGCGGTTGCCGCGCACCGTGTGGATGCTGCGCGTGATGGTCCCCAGTTGGCGGAAGAACGACGCCCACTGCGGCCGGGGGTAGGCGGTGAGGCCGTCCGGCGCGGGTACGCCGTCGAGCATCGTCTGGAACAGGTAGTCCCGGCCGATGACGTCGCGCGTGAAGTCGATGGCGAGTGTGCGCGGCATCAGCGGCGCGATCGGGGCGAGGTACGGCCCGCTCGCGTGTTCGTTACGCATCAGCTCCCGCTCTACGCGCAACTGTCGGGCCGGTTCGGGCGCGACCCGCAGGATGACCGGAGCGTCAGCGCCCGTGTCGACGCGGTACGTGCTGTTGTACATCCCGCTGCCGAGTTCGACGGCCGAGACGGCGTGCACGTGCGCGCCGAACGCTCGGCGGCACATCGCTCGGACCTGGTCGGCGGTCACCGACTGCTGGAATGCGTCGGGGGCGCGCTGGATCGGCCGGAACTCCACGCGACTCCTGAAGGCTGGTGGCTGTGCGGGTCAGTGTAGGGCTCAGGAGCCGGTGGCGACCGGAGCATCCGCGGCCGCGTCCCCGGTTGCGGATGCGTCCTCGGTTGCGAGCGAGGCCCCGGCCGCGGCTGCGGGCGCATCCCCGGTTGCGGGCGCGTCCTCGGGGCGCGCGGCGGCGGAGCGCGCCCGGTCGAGGCGGGCCAGCATCGGGTAGCTCACCAGGCCCACGACGAGGGTCGGGACGCCACCGATGAGCAGGCTCCACCGGGCGCCGAGAACTTCGCCCACCCAGCCGACGATCGGGCCGCCGATCGGGGTGGAACCCATCCAGGCCAGGCCCCACAGCGCCATCACCCGGCCCCGCATGTGCGGCGCCGCGGCCAGTTGCAGCGCGGTCTTCGCGTACGAGTTGAACGTGATGCTGCCGTACCCGACGAAGAGCAGTACGACGAACATCACCGCCAGCGTCGGGGCGAGCGCCGCCGCGGTGATGGCGATGCCCCAGCCGATCGCCGCGATGCTGAGCCCCTGCATCCTGACCCGGCCCCGGGAGGCAGAGACCAGGCCGCCGATCACGGCGCCGGCGCCCATGACCGACGTCATCGCGCCGTAGGTGCCGGCCCCGCCGTGGAACGTGTCGGCGGCCACCAGCGGCAGGCTGACCTGGAACTCCCACGCCAGGGTACCGATGATCGCGATCATCATCAGCGGCAGCGCAAGCTGTGGCGTCGACCGCACGTACCGCAGCCCCTCGCGGAGTTGCCCCCGCTGGCGCCGCGGTCTCGGCGCACGCCGGAACTCGGCGCTGGACATCATCGCCAGGGTGGTCAGCACGGCGCCGAACGAGAGGGCATTGAGGCCGAAGCACAGTGCGAGGCCGAGGCCCGCGGCGATCACACCGCCGAACGCCGCACCGAAGATGCGGGCCATGTTGACCATGACGGAGTTGAGCGTGACGGCGTTGGACAGCTGCGCGCCGGGAACCAGCTCGGAGATGAACGACTGCCGGGCCGGATTGTCGAAGACATTGACGAATCCGAGCGCGGTGGCGAGGAGGTACACGATCGGGAGATTGATGACGTGCGTGCCGACGAGGATCGCGAACGCCGCGGCGAGCAGTCCCGCGGACGCCTGGGTGACGTACAGCACACGGCGCTTGTCGAGGCGGTCGGCGATCACGCCACCCCACGGCCCGAACAGGAACATCGGCGCGAACCGGGCCGCGGTGGTCAGGCCTAGCGCGGTGCCGGAGTGGGTGAGCTGCAGGACGAGGAACGACTGCGCGACGGTCTGCATCCAGGTGCCGCTGACCGAGACGAGCTGGCCGGTAAAGAAGAGGCGGTAGTTACGGGTGGACAGGGAGGCGAACGTGGTGTGTCTGATCGTGCCGAGCTTCAACCTCATGGGCGCGTGAGAGTGTTCTGCAGCACGTACCGGTCCTCCGCCACGTCGACGCTTACCAACAGCCAGAAACAGCCGTCGCCGTTGGCGTCCCGATGACGCTGGTCCCCATCCTGTTTGGGCTCGGGCCGCAGCCGTGCGGCCAAGCAGTATCCACTATATCTTGTGTAATCTGCGCCGCGCGGGCGCGGGTCGGACCGGCCGGGGTCAGGTCGCGATGTCCGGGTACGGCAGCGCGAAGCCGCGCAGATCCTGCCCGTACTGCTTCTGGAAGGCGAGCGGCTCCTCGTGGTCGCGCTCGAACATGGCGATGAACAGCGTCAGCGTTAGGAACGGGTGCGCGCCCAACGCGAACAGCCGGACGTGGTCGTGGGTACCGAGGGCGTCGCGCTCCTCGTCGGTGAAGCGCAGCCAGGTGCTCGCCTCACCGGTGTGGCAGTTCAGCACCACGTTGGCGCGTTCCGACTCCCACCAGGCGACCGTGCCGCGTGGATCGTCCCGGTACCGCTCCACGAGCTCGGGATCCCGGTCGACCGTGTACAGGAACTTGTCCACCAGATAGCGACTCATGCCGGGACTCCGTTCGGGTACCAGGTGAAGTAGGCCTCCATGGTGTGGAAGAGGTCGAGGCTGTCGACGTAGTCGGCCTTGGCTCCGGCACCCGCCACGCCCATCATCAGCATGAAGTCCATGAAGCCGTGGGTCGCGTTGCCGGGCGCGTGCAGGCGCTCCAGCGTCACCTCCGACAGGCAGCCGTCCAGGTCGCCGGTCGCGATCCACTCGACCGCCCGCCGGTCGAATTCCGGATCCGGCCCGTGCGGCCCGAACTGGCGCGGGCCGCCGAGTTCCAGCGACAGGTGGCCGGTTCCGACGATCGCCACCCGCAGGTCGCTGGGCCAGGATTCGACGATCTCGCGGATCGCGTGGCCGAGCTGGACGAACCGTTTCGGCTGCGGCAGCGGCGGCGCGAAGATGTTCGTGTAGATGGGCACGATCGGCAGGTCCGCGTCCGGCCGCAGCGTGACGATCGGGCAGGTGATGCTGTGGTCGATGCGCAACTCGTTGCTGAACGCCAGATCGAAGCCGGCGTCCAGGCCCGACCGCAGCACGTGTGCCGACAGGTCCTCCTGGCCGCGCAGCATCATCCGCGGCAGGCCGAACTCGCGCTCCTCGTTGTACCAGTTGGCGTCGTAGAACGGCGCCTTGCCGACCAGGAACTGCGGCATGTTGTCCAGCCACAGCTGGTGGAAGTGGTCGGAGCCGACCATCACCAGCACGTCCGGCCTCGCCCGGGTCAGCGTCTGGCGGAACGCGGTTATCTTGCGTACCCACTCATCCGCGAACGGCGGTCGGTCCTCGCCGGTGGCCGTGCTGGCCCGGTAGTAGAACGGATGATGGGTGGAGGCGATGACGGCGACGACCGTGGCCATGGCCGGCTCCTCTCAGGCGGGGTGCTGTGAACTCAGCCGTGCTGCTGGGGATTCTGGTCCGGCTGCTGGGGATTCCGGTCCGGGGGAACGTATCTGGCGTTGCGGTCGACCGTACGGTAGATGTCCATGGCGATCGGGTTGCGCCGCTCCTCGGCGAGGTGGCCGAGCAGGCCGGCGGCGCGGGCCAGCAGGGCGAAGCCGCGCAGCAGATCGACGGGCAGGCCGAGGTCGGCGAGCGCGGCTCCGCACACCCCGGCGCCGTTGAGCGGAAGGGTACGGCCGAGGACCCGCGGATGAACCCGGCCGATCGCCTCGAACAGGCGCAGGTGCGGACCGCGCAGCCCCTCCTCGTCCGCGATGCGGATGAGCGCCGGCGTTCTCGGGTCGCCGTCCTTGTGCACCGGGTGACCGAGCCCCGGGATGAACCGGTGCTCCGCGTGCGCCTCGGTGACCGCGGCCAGCGCGACGGCGTCCCAGCCGGCGTCGTCGACCGGCAACTCGCCGCCGGTGCCGGCCGTGTCGGTCGTCCCCCCGGCAGCGTGCGCCGCGGTCCCGCCGCCGTCGCGCGTCCCTGTCGCGTCGGTCGTCCCCGCGGGAGCGTGCGCCGCGAGAGCCTCGGCGAGGAACCGGCCGCAGTCCTCGGTCACGCCGAGGAAGCGGGAACCGCCGCCGAGCAGCCCGGCCGCGAGCGCCGCCTGGAGCGCCTCCGGCGCGCTCAGGTACGTCAGCCGGGCCGCGATGGCGGTCGGAGTGAAGCCGTGGTCGGCGAGCGCGACGAGTACCGTCTCGAAGACCCGTACCTCGCCCGGGGTCGGCCGGCGGCCGGCGACCAGCCAGTACGCGAGTTCCCCGAAGCCCACCCGACCCATCAGGTCGGCGGCCAGATCCTGCCCGAGCAGCCGGATCGTGGTCGCGTCGGAGGTGCCGATCGACGTCGGGAAGCTCAGTTGCCCGTCAGCCACCTGCGGATCTCCTCACCGTGTTCGTCCAGCCCCGGCGGCGGCAGCTCGTACCGGGCCGGGGTCTCTGAAAAGGTAATCGGGTTGCGTACGCTCGGCACCGCCGCCGCGCTGTCGCCCACCGTGACCACGGGCTCCAGCCCCAGCTCCTCGGCGAGCGCCACACCACCGTCGATCGTGTTGATCGGAGCACAGGGCACTCCGGCGGCCAGCAGGTCGCGGAACCACTCGTCCTTCGTGCGCGTGGTCAGCCGCTCGACCAGCATCGGGCGCAGCGCTTCCCGGTTGGCGGTGCGGTCGCGGGTACGCGTGAACCGGGGATCGTCGGGCAGGTCCGGAACGCCGAGTACCTGGCACAGCTTGCGGAACTGCCCGTCGTTGCCGGCGATGACGATCAGCTCGCCGTCGGCGGTCGGCAGCGGCTCGTACGGGAACAGGCTCGGGTGCGCGTTGCCCATCCGGTACGGCACCGTCCCGCCCGCGACGTAGGCGCTGCTGTGGTTGACCAGGCCGGACAGCGCCGAGGAGAGCAGGTTGACCTCGATGTGCTGCCCCCGACCCGACGCCGTACGGTGGCGCAGCGCGGCGAGGATGCCGATGCTGGCGTGCAGCCCGGCCATCACGTCGAAGACCGAGATACCCGCCCGGTACGGGGAACCGTCCGGGTCGCCGGTGAGGCTCATCAGTCCGGAGATCGCCTGCACCATGAGGTCGTAGCCCGGGTACCCGGCGCCGGCACCGGTGCCGAAGCCGCTGATCGAGGCGTAGACGACGCCCGGGTTGCGCAGGGACACCGCGTCGTAGTCCAGCTCGAAGCGGCGCAGGCCGCCCGGCCGGAAGTTCTCGATCATGATGTCGGACCGGTTGGCCAGTTCCCGCGCGACGGCCAGGTCGTCCGGCGCCGAGAGGTCCAGCGCGATGGAGCGCTTGTTGCGGTTGACGCCGAGGTAGTACGTCGAGACGCCATCGCGCACCGGCGGCATCCAGGTACGGGTGTCGTCTCCGCCCGGGCTCTCGACCTTGATGACCTCGGCGCCCAGGTCGGCGAGCAGCATGGTGGCGTAGGGCCCGGCCAGGACGCGGGAGAAGTCGGCGACCAGCACGCCCGACAGCGGCCCCGGTGCTCGCTCGGTTTCCGGGTTCTCGGTCATCGCCTGCCTCTTGAATCGTCTGTGTGTCCGCTGTGCGGACTTACGTCCGCTCGCCGTCGCCTGGGGCCAGTCTCTGTCGCACCCCGAGTGCTGTCAATCGGGTGTTCCTCGCCTGAGACATTACCGGCGGCTCGCGACAACCCCTTGACCGCCGCCCCTTGACTCCAGCCCTTGACACTGCCGGGTGCCCGGCTCAGACTGGCGCCACTCGTAATCCGACCGTCAGACGGACAAGTGTCCGGTACGGGTACCCCCTCGGAATGGAGTGAGCGGCGATGAGCGCAAACGACGAGCAGGCGCCGGCGGCCGGCCGCCCGGTGGTGTTCCGCAACGGCCTGGTCCTCACGATGGACGACACGCACACGGTGCTGCCCGGCGCCGACGTGCTCGTCGTCGGCGAGCGGATCGCGGAGGTCGGCCCCAACCTGAACGCGCCCGAGGGCGCACTCGAGATCGATGCCAGTGGCGGCATCATCATGCCCGGCATGATCGATACGCACCGGCACATGTGGCAGACGGCGATGCGCGGATACGGCGCCGACTGGACGCTGACCCAGTACTTCGTCTGGTACTACCTCGAATCCGGCAAGCTGTTCCGGCCCGAGGACGTGTACGCCGGCAACCTGCTCGCCGCGATCGAGTCCATCGACGCCGGAGTGACCACGACCGTCGACTGGTCGCACGGCCTGCAGACACCACAACACGCCGACGCCGCCCTCGACGCCCTCGAGGCGGTGCCGGGCCGGTTCGTGCTGGCCTACGGCAACATCCAGCAGGGGCCGTGGGAGTGGGCCACCAGCCCGGGATTCCGCGACTTCGTCCAGCGGCGCATCCACGGCGGCGACGACATGCTCGGCTTCCAGATGGCGTTCGACGTCACCGGCGATCCCGCGTTCCCGGAGAAGGCCGCGTTCGAGGTCGCGCGCGAACTGGGCGTACCCGTCACCACGCACGCCGGCGTCTGGGGCGCCACGAACGACGACGGCATCCGGCTCATGTACGACAACGGTTTCATGACGCCGTCCACCGTGTACGTGCACGCCGCCACGCTCACGGACGACTCGTACCACCGCATCGCCGCCACCGGCGGCTCCGTCTCGGTGTCCACGGAGAGCGAGCAGAGCGCCGGGCAGGGCTACCCGCCCACCTGGCAACTGCGCCACCACGACATCCCCGTGTCGCTGTCGATGGACACCAGCGTCTGGTGGAGCGGCGACCTGTTCTCCGCGATGCGTACCACGCTCGGCGCCGACCGCTCCCGGGAGCATCTGGAGGCGCACGGCCGCCAGGAAACCGTCACCCACTGCCACCTGCGTGCCGAACAGGTCGTCGAGTGGGCCACCCGTGGTGGCAGCCGGGCGCTCGGGCTCGACGACGCGGTGGGCAGCCTGGTGCCCGGCAAGAAGGCCGACGTCGTACTCATCAAGAATGACCACTCGCCGGCGATGTTCCCGATCCTCAACCCGTACGGTCACGTGGCCTTCCAGGCACAGCGCGGCGACGTGCACTCCGTCGTGGTCAACGGCCGGCTGGTCAAGCACGAGCACCGGCTCGTCGGCATCGACCTGGCGAAGGCACGCGCCGACGTGGAGCGCACGGTGGAGTACCTGGTCGCGACCATGGGCCCGGAGTCGTGGGCGAAGGGCATGAACCCCGACATTCCAGCCACGACGGTGCTCGACAACCCGTACACGTACACCGCGTGGGACGCCGGCTCGGCACAGTGGAAGCATTAGCCTTCGATTTTCCACCGGGGATCCGGTCAGGACGGAAGAGAGCGCGATGGCACGCGAGGCGGGACCCGACTTCATCGAGGCCCTCGCTCGCGGTCTGGATGTGCTGCGTTGCTTCCGTCCCGGCCAGCCGACGATGACGCTCAGCGAAATCGCCACCGCCACCGGCCTGGCGCGCCCGACCGTCCGCCGGATCCTGCTGACCCTCGACGAACTCGGGTACGTCCGCGCCGCCGACCGAGGCTTCGCGCTCACGCCACGCGTGCTCGACCTCGGAATGGCGTACGTCAACTCGCTGAGCATGTGGGAGGTTGCCCGGCCGCACATGCAGCGCCTGGTGGAACAGACGAACGAGTCCACCTCCGTGGCGCAGCTTGACGGCAGCGACATCGTGTACGTGGCCCGGGTCGCCGTACCGAAGATCGTCACGCTGGCGGTCACCATCGGTACCCGCTTTCCGGCCCCCGCCACCTCCATGGGCAAGGTGCTTCTGGCCGCCCTGGAACCGGCCGAACTGACCCGGGTCCTGGCCGACCCGACCCGGTCCGGCATCACCGCCCGGTGGTCACCGGACCGCGACGAACTCGACCGCGCACTGCGCGAGGTCCGGGCGCGCGGCTGGGCACTGGCAGACCAGGATCTCGCCGCCGGGATCCGTTCGGTGGCGACCGGGGTGCGCGACGGCGACGGGCGGGTCGTCGCCGCCATCAACGTCACCGTGCACGCGGCGGAGACCTCGGTGGAGCGGCTCACCGAGGAGCACCTGCCGCGCCTGCTGCGCGCCGCCGCGGACATCAGCCGGGACTGGGCGCTGCGCGACACGGTGCCGATCGCCGTCCGCGATCCGGCGTGCGGCCCCGCGCAGGACGGACGTCCGCTCACCGCGCCCGTCATCGGCTGACCATCGCCTCGGGCTCGGCGTCACTGCGAGCCGGCGGCCGTTCACGGGGCCGGGTAGGTGCGGCCCTTCCACGCGGCGCCCCGCCCCCGGTAGTGCTGAACCGCCGAGTCGACCGTCATCGCGAGATACAGCGTGGCGGTGAAGGGCAGCGCCAGCGCCGCCGGCCGCGGCTGACCGTAGTAGCGCAGCATCGGCGCGTACGTGCCGGCCATCAGCAGCCAGGCCGCGGCCCCGAGCAGTACCGCCGGCACGTCGCCGGTCGCCGCACCGACCACAATGGACACCGGCGGTACCAGGAAGACCAGGGCGAGACCCACGACGGTACCGGCGAGCAGTGCGGCACTGTGCCGCAGTTGGGCGTACGCGCTGCGGGACACCATGCGCCACAGCGTGCCCAGATCCGGGTACGGGCGGATCGAATCGACCCGGTCGGCCAGCCCGAGGAACGTACGCGCGCCGGTTCGCTTGAGTACCCGGGCCAGTGCCACATCGTCGATGACCGCCCCCCGGATCTCGGCGATCCCGCCGGCGCGCTCCAGCGCCGACCGGCGCACGAGGCCGCAGCCGCCGGCCGCGGCCGCGGTCCGGGCGCCGGGCCGGTTGCTCCACCGGAAGGGGTACAGCAGCGCGAAGAAGTACACGAACGCGGGCACCACGAGGCGTTCCCAGGCCGCGTCGACCCGCAGCCTGGCCATCTGCGAGACCAGGTCGAGCCGGTGCTCCTCGGCGGCCCCGACCAGGGCGGTCAGCGAGTCGGGCCGGTGCGCGATGTCCGCGTCGGTGAACAGCAGGAAGTCCACCTCGCCGGCCCGCGCGACGCCGGCCCGCAGCGCCCACAGCTTGCCCGCCCATCCGGGCGGCGGCTCGCCGGGATCGACGATGGTGACCGACGGCCATCGGGTGCGCACGAGTGCCCGGGTACCGTCGGTCGAGTTGTCGTCGACCAGGATCACCCGTACCGGACCGGGATACTCCTGCCCGACCAGAGTGGGCAGGCTGCCGGGCAGGATGTCGCCCTCATCGCGGGCGGGCACCACGATGGCCACCGACGGCCACCGGTGATCCGCCGTGCGCCGCGGGGTCGGCGCGGCCGGCAGCCGGACATCGGTGCGCCAGAACATCCCGCGGGCCAACGTGAGCCAGGCCCACGCCAGCAGTGCCACGCCGGCCAGCACGCGGAGAATGAGCACACTGGCAGCCTGCCAGCACCCGGTCACCGGCCGTCAGGTGGGGCGGTGCCGGTGGGGGTTCGCGGCGTCTTTCACCCGGTACCCAGCGCGCTGTGAGGTACGGTTCACGCTGCTTTCAGCAGATATTGAGGTACACGATCAACAATCGATCGCGTACCGCGCGCCGCTGAACCGCTGGCCGGCCCGCGGTCCCCGAACAGGTGAAGAGCGCGGCCGGCGGAGCAGGGAGCTCAAGCGGACGCCCGCCGACCCCGCCGACCGCGCCGGCCGTCGCCCTCCAGCCCAACGGCCCAGCCATGCGCCTCGCGGCGCGGGCCCCTGACCGGGAGACCCCTTGTGACCACCGCCCCCGTACCCGCCGGAAGTCCCGCCCTCGACGCTCCCATCACGGTGGTCTACATCCTCGGCCGCGGCCGGAGTGGCAGCACCACGCTGGGACAGGCGCTGGGTGCCGGCCGAGGCTTCTTCTACGCCGGCGAGGTGCGGTACCTGTGGGATCCCGTGCTGACCAACGGCACTCCGTGCGCGTGCGGCGCCCCGCTGTCCGAGTGTCCGGTGTGGGGCGCGGTGCTGGCCCAGTTGACGCACCTCGATCTGGACCGGATCGTGCACTGCCAGCGTGAGGTGCTTCAGGAGTCGAAGCTGGCCCGCCTGCTGCGATCCCGGGCACCCGAGTCGTGGCCGGCACTGGCGACGTTCCGCGAGGCCACCGACCAGCTTTACGCGGCCATCGCCACGGTGACCGGCTGCCGCGTCATCGTCGACTCCTCCAAGCGGCCGTCGCACGCCCTCGTGCTCGGGCAGGTGCCCGGCCTGGCGCCGTACTACATCCACCTGGTACGCGACCCGCGGGCATCCGCCTACTCCTGGCGCAACCGGCAGTACCGCGGCGGCGCGGGAGGCAGGATCCGGCAGCGTACGTCGCTGGACGCGACCCTGCGGTGGCTGCTGCTCAACCTGGGGTCGGAACTGGTGACGTACCGGACGGGCCGGTCCCGTACCCGCAGGATGAGGTACGAGGACTTCATCGCCTCCCCGCGCGACACGATCGCCGCCCTGGCCGGCTGGGTCGGCGAGAGCCTGGACGAGTCCATCTTCACGGACGAGCGGACGGTGCGCGTCCCGATCAGTCACGCGGTCGCCGGCAACCCGGTGCGGAGCCGGACCGGTGAGGTGGTCCTGCTGGACAACGCCGAGTGGTACAGCCGGCAGCCGCCGATGGACCGGCTGATCGCGACCACGGTCGCCGCGCCGGTGCTGCACCGCTACGGGTACCAGTTCAAGCCCTGAGACCCGTCTCGTCGCGCGGCCGGCGCTGGAGCGCGACGAACCATGCCAGGCCGGCCAGCGTCACGGCGGAGGCGATGTAGAAGTTCAGCCGCAGGCCGAGGAAGTACTGTGAGGGGTCGACCCGCAGCGACTCCTCGAAGATGCGGAAGGCCGCGTATCCGGTGACGTACAACGCGAACAGGCTGCCCGGGCGCGCCTTCCCGGTCCGCCCGAGCCACACCAGGAATCCGGCCAGAGCCAGATCCCAGATCAGCTCGTAGAGGAACGTGGGATGGAACGTCGGATCCCCCAGATAGCCGTCCGGCCGGTGGGCGGGGGAGATCTCCAGCCCCCACGGCAGGTTGGTGGGCCCGCCGGTGAGTTCCTGGTTGAAGTAGTTGCCGATCCGGCCGATGCCCTGCGCGATCAGCAGGCAGGGCGCCACGGCGTCCATCATGCCGGCGACGTTGGCCCCGACCCGGCGTAGCCGCCAGACGCAGACCAGGGTCGCCAGCGCGACGCCGCCCCAGATGCCCAGGCCGCCATCCCACACCGCCAGGGGACCCCACCAGTGTGGCGGGATGAACTTCGGGGTGGTCAGGTCGAAGTAGATGCGGGCGCCCACGATTCCGGCGGGCACACCCCAGAGGGCCATCTCCTCGACGAGGGCCGGGTTGCCGCCCATGGCCCGCCAGCGACGCCGGCCGATGAAGACCGCGAGCGCGATGCCCACGACGTACATCAGCCCGTAGAAGTGGACGAAGAGCGGTCCCAGGTGGAAACCGTTCACCGGCGGGCTCGGTATGGCAGCTAGCGGCATCGTTCGAGAGTATTCGCCACGCCGGGGATTCGGGGGTGGGACATGGCTGTGTCGAAGGTGGCAGGCTGGCCATCGTGACGTTTGCCACCGGGAGGAATGAGCGGCGGATGACGGTCGAAGCATCGGTTCCGGTACGGGCAGTGGCGCTCACGCCGCCGCCGCTGGACTACTACCTCGTCCTTGGCCAGGCCGGGCACGATGGCTCGGCGCAGCCGGACGGGCTCGTGGTGGAGGAGTTCGTGTTCGCCGAGGACTTCTCGGCGATCGGGCTGTACAGCGCCGGTTGGGGCCCGGCGGATCGCACCTGGCGGAGTTCGGCCGCGTTCGGCCGCGGCATGCGCGCCGATCCCGCGCTGCGCGCCAGGGTCGTTCCGGTCGGCAGGGACGACGCGCGGGTCGCCTTTCGCCGGCTGGGCGGCGGCGAACTGCCCGACGAGACGACCCTGCGTACCCACTTCCACGACTACCAGTCGCCGGCCGCTTCGGCTCCGCTGCGACTGGGCTCGGGTGAGGTGCCCGAGGGGTTCCGGGACAAGCGGGTCTATCGCGTCCTGTTCGCCAAGGACCTGGACGTCGAACGGGTGGCGACCCTCCGGGCGCTCTGGCAGATGGCACCCGCCGGCGACCTGACCGATCCGCGGGCCCGCGTCTTCGGTACCGCCCGTCGTCGCGTGCTCGACGATGTCTTCACCTGGGACCTGCGCCGCATCGGCGCCGAGGTGGCCTGGTGCCTCGACGTGACCGCGTACCTGGGCGGCGGTGCGGGAGGCGGCGCGGGCAACGCGATCGGGCCGCTGTTGGGGGAGTTGAGGGCGGCGATGCGCGGCCAGGGGCTGATTC
>DASXOA010000266.1:0-44605 GCA_036494675.1 Rugosimonospora sp. | reverse complement strand
CTTCTGGTAGTTGAAGGACACGTCGGTGACCAGGTCGCGGATGACCGGGAAGGTGCGCAGCGGGGTCACCGTGACCGTCTCGTCGTCCTCGAAGGTGGACATCCGGGTCATGCAGCCCAGCCGGGGCTTACCGTTGATCTCCATCGAGCACGAGCCGCACTTGCCGGCCTTGCAGTTCCAGCGCACCGCGAGGTCGGGGGTCTGGGTGGCCTGAAGGCGGTGGATGATGTCGAGTACGACCTCACCGTCGTTGACCTCAACCTGGAAGTCCTCCAGCGCGCCGCCGTCCTCGTCCCCGCGCCAGACCCGGAAATGCCTGTTCGCGCCCATCACTCACCATCCTTGGCCGGCTCGTACGAGGCCAGCTCCTGCTCGGTCATGTACTTCTTCAGCTCGGACAGCTCGAACAGCCCGAGCAGTTCCCCACGCATGTCGGGGATCGGCTGGTGGCGCAGCGCCACCTCGTGGGACGCGCTCAGCGAGCAGACCAGGTTGACCTGGCGCCACTTCGGGTCCATCTCGGGGAAGTCCTCCCGGGTGTGCCCGCCGCGCGACTCCTCGCGTTCCAGCGCCGCCTTGGCGGTGCACTCCGAGACCACCAGCATGTTGCGCAGGTCCAGCGCGAGGTGCCAGCCCGGGTTGAACTTGCGTCCACCGGTGGCACGCACGTTGGCCACCCGCCCGCGCAGGTCGGCCAGGTGCTTGAGCGACTCCTCCAGCTCCGACTTGCGCCGGATGATGCCGACCAGGTCCTGCATGACCTGCTGGAGGTCGTGCCAGACCTGGTACGGGTTCTCGCCCTCGGTGCGCTCCAGCGGCGCCAGCGCGGTGCGCAACGCTTCGTCCACATCGGACTGGGCGAGAGCCGGCCGGGCGCCGGCGACGGAGTCCACGTACGTGGCCGCGTGCTCGCCGGCCCGCTTGCCGAACACCAGCAGGTCCGACAGCGAGTTGCCGCCGAGCCGGTTGGAGCCGTGCATGCCGCCGGAGACCTCACCGGCGGCGAACAGCCCGCGCACGGTACCGGCGGCGGCCCCGGACTCCGGGTCCACCTCCACACCGCCCATCACGTAGTGGCAGGTCGGCCCGATCTCCATCGGCTGCTTGGTGATGTCGACGTCGGCCAGTTCCTTGAACTGGTGGTGCATCGAGGGCAGTCGCTTGAGGATGAACTCGGGCGAGCGCCGCGACGCGATGTCCAGGTAGATGCCGCCGGCCGGGGTACCCCGTCCCGCCTTGACCTCGGAGTTGATCGCGCGGGCCACCTCGTCACGGGGCAGCAGTTCCGGCGGGCGCCGGTTGTTGTCCGGGTCGGTGTACCAGCGGTCGGCCTCCTCCTCGGTCTCCGCGTACTGCTTGCGGAACACGTCCGGCACGTAGTCGAACATGAACCGCTTGCCCTCGGAGTTCTTGAGGATGCCGCCGTCGCCGCGGACCGACTCGGTGACCAGGATGCCCTTGACCGAGGGCGGCCAGACCATGCCGGTCGGGTGGAACTGGAGGAACTCCATGTTGATCAGCGTCGCGCCGGCCCGCAGCGCGAGCGCGTGCCCGTCGCCGGTGTACTCCCAGGAGTTGGAGGTCACCTTGTACGACTTGCCGACGCCACCGGTGGCCAGCACGATCGCCGGCGCCTCGAACAGCAGGAAGTCGCCGTTCTCCCGGGTGTAGCCGAACGCGCCGGCGACCTTGTCGCCGTCCAGGATCAACTCGGTGATCGTGGTCTCCGCGAAGACCCGGATGCCGCTCTCGTAGTCGCCCGTCGCGGCGAAGTCCTCCTGCTGCAACGAGACGATCTTCTGCTGGAGGGTCCGGATCAGTTCCAGGCCGGTACGGTCGCCGACGTGCGCCAGCCGGGGGTACTCGTGGCCACCGAAGTTGCGCTGCGAGATCTTCCCGTCCTTGGTGCGGTCGAACAGCGCGCCGTAGGTTTCCAGTTCCCAGATCCGGTCCGGCGCCTCCTTGGCGTGCAGTTCAGCCATCCGGAAGTTGTTCAGGAACTTGCCTCCGCGCATGGTGTCGCGGAAGTGCACCATCCAGTTGTCGTTGGAGTTCATGTTGCCCATGGCAGCGGCGGCGCCGCCCTCGGCCATGACCGTGTGGGCCTTGCCGAACAACGACTTCGAGATGATCGCTGTGGTCTTTCCGGCGAGCCGGGCCTCGATCGCCGCACGTAGGCCGGCGCCGCCGGCGCCGATGACCACGACGTCGTACTGGTGCCGGGTGATGGCGGTGTTCGGGTCGGTCACCGTCTTTGGTTCAGTCATCGTCGCCTCACCTCAGCCGAAGAACCGCGGGTCGGGGAACCAGCCGGCGGATACGGCCATCACGTAGAAGTCGGTCACCGCGAGGGTGCCCAGGGTGATCCAGGCCAGCAGCATGTGCTTCGCGTTCAGCTTGGATACGAAGATCCAGAACCGGTACCGCAGCGGGTGCTTGGAGAAGTGCTTGAGCCGGCCGCCGGTGATGTGCCGGCAGGAGTGGCAGGACAGCGTGTAGGCCCACAGCATCACAACGTTGGCCAGCAGTACCAGGTTGCCCAGGCCGAAGCCGATGTGCTGGGTGCCGGAGAAGGCCCGGATCGCGTCCCAGGTGTTGATGATCGAGATGATCACCGCGGCGTAGAAGAAGTACCGGTGCGCGTTCTGGATGATCAGCGGGAACCGGGTCTCGCCCGAGTAGCGCTTGTGCCCGTCCGGGACCGCACAGGCCGGCGGCGACGCCCAGAACGACTTGTAGTAGGCCCGCCGGTAGTAGTAGCAGGTGAGCCGGAACAGCAGCAGGAACGGCAGCGTGATGGCGGCGAACGGGATCAGCGCGTTGGCCGGCAGGAACCGCCCGAACTCCGACGCATCCGGGGTGCATCCGTCGGAAATGCAGGGCGAGTAGAACGGGGTCAGGTAGTGGTACCCCGGACCCTGGCTGAAATACCACTTCTGCATGAAGACCCGCACCGTGGCATAGGCGAGCCAGGCAACCAGGCCGAGAACCGTGAGCAGTGGCGCCAGCCACCATCGGTCAGTGCGCAACGTCTTCGCCGCGATTGCAGCGCGTGGCCGGCCTACCACCGGCCTCGTTGCCGTCGTCGTCATCGTGTGTTCGCTCCCTGACGGGCTACTTGTTGTATAGGGGGCCGGGCAGACCGGAATGTGCGGTGCACACGTTACGCCGGGGTTAGCCGAGACCACGCGGAAGGGAGTCTGGCGTGTGACCCGCGCTTTACGGAAGCCGAAACATCACATCTGATCCCCGGTGTGGAGTACTTCACTGCACGCCGTTGATCGATTCCCGGCCGGCGGTCGGGCGGATTGGTCGGATGAATTGCGCCGTCCGAGCGCCGTGATGCCGGGATCGTTCCACTCGTAGCCGTGATAGGTCCGATGCCGTGTCGAATCCCGGTATGACCAGGATCACTCTCGACGGCCGGCGGGCCGGGCCGGGCGGGCGGCTCAGCCCGAGGCGCCGCCGGTGAAGTTCCACGATGCGAGGCGCAGCGGGGGAGCGATGAACGAGGAATCCTCATACGTGGACGGCAGGGGTACCGCGTGATCGCCGATGCCGAGCACCGCTCCGGGCGCCAGCGCCTGCGGGTACGACTGGGTGAAGCGCAGATTGCGTACCGGCCGGACGACCTGCCCGTCCTCGATGAGCCACACGCCGTTGCGGGTGAGCCCGGTCATCACCAGCGTCCGCGGGTCCAGCACCCGGGTGTACCAGTGGTCGGTCACCAGAACGCCGCGGGCGACCCCGGCGACCAGCGCGGCGACGCTGGAGTCGGCGGCCGGGCCGTCCACCTCGGACGGTCCCGCGCCGCCCGTCCCGGACGGCCGCTGCGAGTCCGCGGTGGACTCGGCGTCCGCGGTCGACGGTGCGAGCCGCAGGTTGATCGGGATCGGGCCGAAGTGCCCGTCCTGCGAGGCGTGCCCGGTCGACGAGGTGCCGGCCTCGGCCGCGGTGCGCCGGTCGTGCGCCACGGCCGACGTCACCCCGGCGCTGACGAACTCCAGCCGCCGCTTGGGTGTGCCCTCGACGTCGAACGGGAGTCCGATCGCACCGGGGAACACCGGATCGTCCACCAGGGTCACCGACGGGTCCATCTGAGCCTCGCCGATGGCCGCGAACGAGCGCCGTTCGCCGACCGCCTTGCCGTTGAACCCGTACACGGCCAGGCACCGCAGCACGTCGTGCACCGCCGTCGGTTCGAGTACCACCTCGTACCGGCCCGGTGGCAGTTCCGTCGGGTCCACCCCGGCCAGCGCCTTGGCCGCGGCCCGGGCACCGAGCACCGAACCGTCCACATCGGACAGACGGCTGCCGGCCCTGCGCGCCACGCCATCCGACGAGGCGGTACGGGCGATCCCGTCCAGCGCCACGTCCGCGCTGGCCCCGTCGACCGACTGGCCGGCGGAGTTGGCGAACGTCACGGTGGTGTGCCTCGTCCGGCAGTACCCGGCGGTGGTCAGTCCACCGGCCGCGGCCACGAAGGCCCGTACCCGGGCCGCCCGGTCGGCCGGTGTGGCCGCCACGATCGCCTCGTCCACGGTACCGGCGGTGAGCGCCCCGACCGGCGCGGTGAGCCCGGGCCAGCCCTTGTCCGGTGGGCACAGGCGGGCCGCCGCGACCGTCCGGTCCACCAGGTCGCGCAGCGCACCCGGCTCCGTCAGCGTGGTCGTACCGGCCGCGGTGCGCCCGTCGACGTGCAGCCGCAGCCGCACTCTCGTGGTGGCCTCCGCCACGTTCTGGTGGATGTAGGAGTTGGCGAACCTGGTCAGCGCCAGCGCCTGCCGCTGCGCCACCACCTCTGCCTGCGCGGTCCCGCCGGTGGCCGCCTTGACGAAGTCGAGGATCTGCTGGCTCAGGTCGTCGTTCATCCGCGCACTCCCACCCGGACGCCGGTGAAGCGGGCCGCGCCGGTCGGGTGGCCGGTATGGCCGACCTGCCCCGGCTGGCCCTTGCCGCAGTTCGGGGTGCCCCACGGCACGGTCTCGGAGGAGAGCATGTCCATCGACTGCCAGAACTGCGGCCCGATGCCGGTGTAGGTCGGGTTGCGCAGCATCCGGCCGAGCTTCCCGTTCTTCACCTCCCAGCCGATTTCGCAGCCGAACTGGAAGTTGAGCCGCTTGTCATCGATCGACCAGGACCGGTTCATGTCCATGTAGATGCCGTCGTCGGTGGACGCGATGATCTCCTCCAGCGTGTGCGGCCCGGGCTCCAGCCCGACGTTGGTCATCCGTACCATCGGCAGCCGCGCCCAGCCGTCCGAGCGCACGCTGCCGGCGTAGTCCAGCCCGGCCCGCGCCGCGCTGTCCCGCCCGGCGAGCACGCCGACCCACTGTCCATTCCGGACCGCGTACCGGGCGGCGGCCGGAGTGCCCTCGTCGTCGTACCCGAACGAACCCAGGCACCCCGGCACGCTCGGGTCGATGACGATGTTCATCAGGTCGGAGCCGTACCGCAGCCGGCCCAGTTCCGCGAGGTCCAGCCAGGAGGTGCCGGCGTACGCCGCCTCCCAACCGAGGATCCGGTCCAGTTCGATGGCGTGCCCGACCGATTCGTGGATCTGCAGCGACATCTGCTCGCTGCCCAGGATCAGGGTGGTGTTGCCGGCCGGGCACAGTGGCGCGGACAGCAGCGCCCGGGCCTCGTCGGCGATCCGGCCGGCGTGCGCGCCCAGGTCCAACTCGTCGACCAGTTCCCAGCCCCGGGTGCCGTACTGGCCGCGGTACGACGGGTACGAGCGGCGCTGGGTCTCGCCCTCACCGATGACGGTGGCCGAGATTCCCCCGCCGCACTCCCGGATGTGCTGATCGATCCGGTGCCCCTCGGACGAGACGAACCACTTGCGCGTGTCCCAGATCTGGTACTCGCCCTCGGCGACATCGGCGCCCTGCTTGCGCGCCTCCGCGGTGGCACCGACCAGCAGGTCGCCCTTGTCCGACAAGGCCACCGAGAGCGGATCAACCAGGCATTCGCTGCTCCACGAGCCGGACTCGACCGGTACCGGTACCAGATCGGCGGCCGGACCGGCGACGGTCGCGGACGCGGCGGCGATCGCGGCGGCCTGCTCACCGGCGGCACGGGCGGCGGCGTCGGCGAGGTCCGGTACGGCGAAGAACCCCCAGCCGGAGCCGACCAGGGCGCGTACCCCGATCCCGGCGTTCTCGTTCTGGCCCAGTTCCTCGATGTCGCCGTTGCGCGCGGTCATCGACTCGTAGCGCCGGTGCATCACCCGCGCGTCGGCGTACCGGGCCCCGGCGGCGAGAGCGGCCTCGACCGCCGCGCTGGCCACGTCGAAGTGCGTCATGATCGCCACACTACCCCGGCGGGCTTCCGGCGGCCGTCCGCCCGCTGGTCACGCCCCTGCCACGTCCGGTCGCCCGTGGCCCATGCCCCATGGCTTATGCCCTGCGGCCTATGCCCCGGTGGCCTATGAACCCGTGGTCCATGAACCCGTGGCCCGTCGTCGCCGACCTCTGGCCTATGCCCCGGTCGCGATCGAGGCCAACTCGTTGATGCGGGCGGCGAGCGCGAGGTCCAACTCGGTGACCCCGCCGTCGGAGTGGGTGGACAGCCGGAACGTGACGTCACGCCAGCGGATGTCGATGTCCGGGTGGTGGTTCATCGTCTCGGCCGCGTCGGCGACCGCGGTCACCAGCGAGATCCCGCCCAGGAAGCCGGAGGCGGTGATCGTGCGGCTGATTTCGTTGGTGTCGCCGGCCCAGCCCGGCAGGCCGGCGAGGGCGGTGGACAGTTGCTCGGCGGACAGCACGGTAGCCATCTGCTCACGGTACCGGCCGGCCGGCGCCCGCGCCGGCCGAGCGAATCCGGCCGAGCGAATCCGGCACGGGTGTGTCCACAGTGGACACCCGTGGCGGGTTACGGCAGCGCCGTGCGCAGGAAGTCGAGTTCCAGCCGCAGCAGCCGCTCGCTCAGGCCACCGGCCGCCATGTGGGTCGCCCCGGTCAACGGGATCATCGCGTGCGGCCGGCCCGAGGTCAGCAACGCCGCGGACAGCCGCAGGGTGTGCGCCGCGACGACGTTGTCGTCCGCCAGGCCGTGGATGAGCAGCATCGGCCGGGCGTCCTGTGGCCCGGCCGGCGGCTCCGCGGCCATCTCCAGCAACGAGTGGTGCGCGTAGACGTCCGAACCGTCGCTGGGCAGCCCGAGGTACCGCTCCGTGTACGCGGTGTCGTACAGCTCCCAGTCCGTCACCGGTGCGCCCACGACCGCGGCGTGGTACACGTCCGGGCGGCGCAGCACAGCCAGCGCGGACAGCCAACCGCCGAACGACCAGCCGCGGATCGCCACCCGGGACAGGTCCAGATCCGGGTGCTTGTCGGCCAGTGCGCGCAGCGCGTCCACCTGGTCGCCGAGCACCACGTCGGCCATCCGGCGGTGGACCACCTTCTCGAAGCTGGGTGCCACCCCCGGCGTACCCCGGTTGTCCACCACCGCGATCGCGAAGCCGGTGTCCGCCCACCACTGCCGCTCCAGCCAGCGCGAGCGGACCGAGAGCACCTCCTGGTGGCCCGGGCCTCCGTAGACGTCCACCAGTACGGGCAGCCGCCGCCCGGCGACGTGGTTGCGCGGGTACAGCACGCCCGTCGGCAGCCGGCGGTCGGTGACCCGGTCGAGGACCGGACGCGGCGCGTACGGCGGGCTGGCGGCCAGGTTGGCCAGCTCCCCGACCTGCTCACCCGCCCGGTACACGGTCCACTGCGCCCCGGAGTGGTCGAGCCCCAGCGCGCCGACCACCAGCGTCTCGCCGCCGCAGAACCCGGTGAACCAGCCGGAACCGGTGCTGATCCGGTGCGCGTCGACGATCGGGGCGCCGGCGTGCGCGGTGACCCGGTACAGGTACTGCTCGCTGGGCTCGCCCTCGCTCGCCTCGACCAGCAGTTCGCCGCTGTGCTGGGCGTCCGGCGCGCCGATCCGGCCGCAGACCCGGCGCACGTACAGGTTCGGCGGGGTGAGCAGGGTGCCGTCGGCGAACAGGCAGCGGGAGTCGTACCCGTCGTGAGCCAGTTCGCCGCCGATCAGCACCCGGCCGTCGGACAGGTAGGTCGGGGTGCCGGGGATCGGCTCCACCCAGCGCGGGTCGGCCAGTTCGGCGTGCACCTGGGTCTCGCCGGTGCGCGGGTCGACGGCCAGCACCAGCCCGTGCTGCTGCAACCGGCGCAGTACCGTGATCAACGGGCCGCCGACGTCCGACCAGGACACCGAGACCAGGTACGGGTAGATCTCCCGGTCCCAGTGCACGTCCACCCAGCCGCCGTCCAGGTCGAGCAGGTGCAGGGTGACCTCGGCGTTGGAGGATCCGGCGTACGGGTAGTTGACCACGTTCGGGGTACCGGCCGGGTCGGACGGGTCGTGCAGCGTCCACCGCGGTACCCGGCTCTCGTCCACCCGGGCGGCGAGCAGCGACTGCCCGTCCGGGGCCCACCAGTACCCGCGGTACCGGCCGAACTCCTCGGCGGCGACGAACTCGGCGAGCCCCCAGGTGATCCCCTCCTCGCCGGCGATCAGGGCATCCGTGGGCCCGGGTTCGGCGGAGTGCCCGGTCGAGTTGACGCGCAGCGCCCCGGCGGTGACGTACGCGATCTTCGAGCCGGCCGGGTCGGGGCGCGGGTCGATCACCGGTCCGGCGGTGGGCACCTCGGTCACGGTCCCGCCCACCAGGTCGGCCCGGAACAG
Source organism: Rugosimonospora sp. (assembly GCA_036494675.1). Lineage (GTDB taxonomy): Bacteria > Actinomycetota > Actinomycetes > Mycobacteriales > Micromonosporaceae > Rugosimonospora. The sequence goes on along the minus strand of DASXOA010000266.1, from coordinate 35,911 downwards.
CCGGCCGCCCAGCGCGAACGCGGCGACCCGGGCGGCCGGGTCGGTGGCGTACGAGCCGATGCCGCCGGCCGACAGGCGCCGCCGCTCGCGCAGCGCCCGCTCCGCGGGGGGCAGGTCAGCGGCCCCGCCGGTGAGCAGGTCGGTGGGCTCGGCGACCAGGCGTTCCCGGCCCGAGGCGACGTCGAAGGCGTACAGCCGGTCGACCGGATCCAGCGGTCCCGACGATCGGAGGAAGAGCACGCGGCTGCCGTCGGCGGCCACGCTGACCGCCCGCGGCGCGCCGTAGGAAAATCGCCGGGTACGGGCGGCCAGTTCCGGATACTCCATCCGACCATGATGACCTCCCGGCAGGCCCGGCGTCGGGCCATACGGCGAGCCGCACGCGTACAGTGTCCGGGTGACCGTCAGCGAGGCCGCGCGAGCAGCGGCAAAACGGATCATGTTCGTGCACGCACACCCCGACGATGAGTCGATGGGTACCGGCGCGACCATGGCCCACTATGCCGCGCAGGGCGCACACGTCACCTTGATCACGTGCACCCTCGGCGAGGAGGGTGAGATCCACGTCCCCGCCCTCGCGCAGCTGGAGGCGGCCCAGGCCGACCAGCTCGTCGGGTACCGGATCGCCGAACTGGACGCCGCGTGCGACGCGCTCGGCGTGGCGGATCACCGGTTCCTGGGTGGGGCCGGCCGGTACCGCGACTCCGGGATGATGGGCCTGCCCACCAACGAGCACCCCCGGGCGTTCTGGCAGGCCGATGTGGAGGTGGCCGCCGGATTGCTGCTGGAGATCATCCGGGAGATCCAGCCGCAGGTGCTGGTGACGTACGACGAGAACGGCTTCTACGGGCACCCGGACCACATCCAGGCGCACCGGGTCGCGATGCGCGCGGCGGAACTCGCCGACGCGGAGGGCATCGGCCCACAGAAGATCTACTGGACGGCCGTGCCGCGCAGCGTGCTGGAGGCCGGGTTCAAGGCGTTCTCGAACTCCTCGGACAATCCGTTCAAGGACCTGGAGCGGCCCGAGGATCTGCCGTTCGGTACCCCCGACGACCAGATCGCGGCGCGCATTGACGCGCATACGCACGCCACGCAGAAGACGGCCGCGCTGCACGCGCACGCCACGCAGATTCCGAAGACGTCCTGGCTGTTCACCGTCGCCAACAACTTCGGCAGCGAGTTCATGGGAGTCGAGTTCTTCACGCTGGCCCGGGGCAAGATGGGTCCGTCGAGCGCACCGAACGGGTGGGAGGACGACCTGTTCGCGGGCATCGACCTGCCGGCCGCGGTGGTGTCGTAACCGTCGTCCGTGGGCGTGTCGTGAACACTCTGCTGAAGGTCGCCGGTGTCGTCACCGGCATGATCGGCGGCTTTCTCACCGGCCTGTGGGCGATCTTCCTCAGCCCGGTGTACGCCGGAACGATCCCGCTGCCGGTGTCGCCGGTACTGGCGATCGTCGCGAACGTCGCGCTGATCTGGTACGTCCGGCGGATCACCGGAAGCCTCGGGCTCTCGCTGCTTCCCGGGGTCGTCTGGTTCGCCACGATGCTGATCGGGGCGAGCGGGGGACCTGGCGGCGACGCGCTGATACCGGGCGACAAGTACGGCTACATGGGGCTGGTGACCATCGTGGTCGGCGCGGCCGTGTGGGCGATCGTGGCGTACCGGCGGATCCTCAACCGTCCGGCCCCGGCCGGATTCGCGGCCCCCGCGACCCGCCCGGGCGCCAACCCGGCCGGCTCCACGCCGCCGCGCGCCAACCCGGCCGGCTCCTCGGCGTCGGGCGCGGCGAAGGCGCGACCGGCGAAGAACGCCGGGGCGGCCACGCCGGAGTCGACCGACGCCGATCCGGCCGAACCCGCGCCTGCCGGATCGCCGAAGGCCGCGAAGGCGGCCGGCTCCCGGCCGAAGTCCTCCGCGAAGCGCTCGGCCGGGTCGTCGAAGTCCCCCCGGCCCGGCGGCCGCCGCTAACCCGGTCCGAGCGCCGGCCGCATTGGACTCTCGATTCGGGCGCTGGCCGCCGCGGATCCGTCGCGACCGGCGCGGATTCGAGCCGGAACCAGCGCGGGTCCGGGTTGGAATCGGCGCGGGTCCGGGTTGGAATCGGCGCGGATCCGCGCCAATGACAGCCCGTTAATAGCGCACGTCGAGGTTGACGCGCTATACCTCTTGGCATTCCCGATCGGAGCGGGAACCGGCGTTTGCGGGAACGGAGGACCCGAGATGAAGGACCGGTGGTTGCCGGTCGCCGTGGTGGCGGGCGTGCTCTTCGCCGTCAACGCGATCGCGCGGTGGATCGTGTGGCTCGTCGCGTCGAAGAGCGATACCAAGCAGATCGTCATCGGCCTGGTCGTGTTCGGTGTGGTCGGCGTCGTCATGATCTGGACCGGGGTCCGGTGGGGACGGCGGTACCCGATGAGCCGGGTCGTGCCGGATCTCTTCGTGATCGTGGTAGCCAGTTGCCTGCTGTCGGTCGTGGTCGGCCCGCTCGCCGGTGGCTCGTTGCCGTTCCAGGAGGGCATCGGGCTGTTCTTCGGCGAGATCTGGCGCTACGTGATCTATGCCATCGGCGGCGCCGTGCTCGGCCTGCTCGTACTGACCATGCTCGGGCTGGACTACCGGTCCCAGGCGCTCAAGCGCTACGCCGAGCTGAAGCAGGCCAAGCCGCGGCGGGTGGTCAGGCGCTGACCGGCGGCGCCGGCCGGTTCGCCTCTCACCCGAGCGCCGTTTCCGGCCCGGGCACCGCCCCCAACCCGGCCGCCGGCTCCGGGGGATCCATCGTGCGGGTCACGTAGCTGTGGTGCGTGGTGAAGCCGAGCCGGGCGTAGAGCGCCACGGCCGGGTGGTTGTGCTCCTCGACCTGGAGCAGGGCGGTGTGCGCCCCGTGCTGCGCGGCCCAGCCGGCCAGGGTACGGGTCAGCAGCCCGGCCAGCCCGCGGCGGCGGGCCGCCGGGACCACCTCGACGAGGCTGAGGTGCAGGAAGCCGGATACCACCGCGCCCCGGGCCGAGGCGAGCAGTTCGCCGTCGCCGTACAGCGCCGCGAAGCGCACCTGCTCCGGCCCGGTGAGCAGCCGGTACGCCTCGGGTGGCAGGCCGCCCTTGCGGGCCGCCACGACGGCCAGCCACTCCGCGCTCGGGGTGGGATCCAGCCGCACGTCCGGGCTCACGGGGCCGGTCACGGGGCCGGTGACGGGGCTGCTCACGGGGCCGGTCACGGAGCCGGTGACGGGGCCGCTGACGAGGTCGGCCAGCCGGGCGGTCTGCACCAGCACGGGCGGCGATCGGTCCCACCCGCGCGCGTCCAGGGCCACGTCCACCGCCCCTGCGAGCGGCAGCGGTACGTTGATCCGCGCCGGCAGGCCCCGTCCGGCGTACCAGCGCCGTACCGCCTCGATCGCGTCCGGCAGCTCCGTCCCCGGGTCGCCGATCGGCAGCGCGGAGTTCCCCCGCCCGGTCCAGCCGCCGGCGGCCCGTAGCTGCCAGTCGCCGAGCCGGTCGACCTCCGGCGCCGGCCATGCGAGGCTGGCCACCCGTTCGAGGGCGGCCGTGCCGTACCGGCGCTGGGGTATCCGTTTCGCCGCGCTCACCCGATCGAGTGGTACCCGCAGCGGCCCGTCCGGGGTGGCCAGGGTGAGGCCGCCGTCGCCGTATTCCAGGAGCTCACCGAGCGCATCCGAGTAGACCGGACGGTGATCGCGAATCCCGACAATTCGCCTAACCACCACCCGGTGCCCGACATCTTCCGGCCCCAGCACGATCCCCCTCCTCAGGGACGAGATACTAGGCTCTAACCGCCGCGGAGGATCGCGGTGAAGTGCTGGTGCGGAGAGGATTACCCGTGACCTACATCATCGCCGAGCCGTGCGTTGATTTGCTCGACAAGGCCTGCATCGAAGAGTGCCCGGTCGACTGCATCTACGAGGGCAACCGCATGCTCTACATCCACCCCGACGAGTGCGTCGACTGCGGGGCGTGCGAGCCGGTCTGCCCGGTCGAGGCGATCTTCTACGAGGATGACGTCCCGGCTCAGTGGAAGGACTACACGGGCGCCAACTACGAGTTCTTCGAGGACCTGGGTTCGCCCGGTGGCGCGTCGAAGGTCGGCAAGATCGCCAAGGACGCGACGTTTGTGGCGGCCCAGCCGCCGCGTGAGGCCGAGCACTGAGCCCGGGCAACGATCGGGGCCCGGGGTTCGTCCCGGGTCCGGAGGTCGCCGTGCCCCCGGCGGGTCAGGCAGCCGCCGCAAAGCCGGCCGGCCCGGCGGGTCTGGCGTTGCCGGCGGTCCGGCTGTCGGCCGGGCTGCCCGACTTCCCGTGGGACCAGTTGGAGCCGGCCAAGGCGCGGGCTGCCGCCCACCCGGACGGCATCGTCGACCTGTCCGTCGGCACCCCGGTCGATCCGGTACCGGACGTGGTCCGGGCCGCGTTGTCCGGCGCGTCGAACTCGCCGGGGTACCCGCTGACCGCCGGTACGGTCGAACTGCGCGCCGCGATAACGGCCTGGGTCATGAAGGCGTGTGCCGCGGCGCCCGGTTTCGGGGTGCTGCCCACGATCGGGTCCAAGGAACTGGTGGCCTGGCTGCCTACGCTGCTGGGCATCGGGCCGGGGGACACCGTGGCGATCCCGACCGTCTGCTACCCCACGTACGAGGTCGGTGCGCGGCTGGCCGGTGCCGAGGTGTTGAGGGCCGACTCGCTGACCGCGATCGGCCCGGCGCCGGTGAAGCTCATCTGGATCAACTCGCCGTCCAACCCGACCGGGCGCGTGCTCGGCGCCGCCCACCTGCGCAAGGTGGTCGACTGGGCGCGTGAGCGCGGCGCGGTCGTGGCCAGCGACGAGTGCTACCTGCCGCTGGGCTGGGACGAGACGCCCACTTCGGTGCTGTCGGCGGTCGACTCGTACCGTGGGGTGCTGGCGGTCCACTCGCTGTCCAAGCGATCCAACCTGGCCGGGTACCGGGCCGGGTTCGTGGCGGGCGATCCGGAACTGGTCACCGAGTTGCTGGCGGTACGCAAGCACGGCGGGATGATCGTTCCGGCGCCGGTACAGGCGGCGATGATCGCCGCGCTGGACGACGAGTCCCATGTGGACCTGCAGCGGGAGCGGTACCGTGCCCGCCGCGCGGTGCTGCGCGTCGCGCTGGAGAAGGCCGGCTTCACCGTGGAGCATTCGGAGGCCGGCCTGTACCTCTGGGCGACCCGGGACGACGACTGCTGGTCCACAGTGGATTGGCTGGCGGAGCGCGGCATCCTGGCCGCGCCCGGCACGTTCTACGGGCCGGCGGGTCGGCAGCACGTGCGGGTCGCGTTGACCGCCACCGATGAGCGCATCGATGCGGCGGTCGCCCGGCTGGCGTAGGTTACCGGCCATGGAGCGGGACGGAACCGGGACAGGCACGGCAGCGGCGGTGGTCGCCGTACGCGGCGAGGAGTTCCGTGAGGTGCTGCCGGAGATCGCCACGTTCTCGGTGACCGTCGATGCCTGGTCGCGCGACCGCCAGGAGGCCCTGCGCCAGTTGACCGGGCGGGTGGAGTCGCTGCGCGAGGTCATGGACGGGTACCGGGACGCGATCGAGGCCCGGGAGACCGCCGGCCTGTTCGTGTACCCGGAGACGAAGCGGTCCTCCGAGAAGGTGAGCGGGTACCGGGCCGGCACCACCACGACCGTGACGGTGGCCGACTTCACCGTGCTCGGGGATCTGATGCTACGGCTGGCGGACCGGGAGCGTACGGCGGTCGGCGGCCCGTGGTGGGCGCTGCGCCCCGGCAGCCCGGTGCATCGGGAGGCGCGTACGGCGGCGATCGGCGACGCCATCGCGCGGGCCCGGGAGTACGCGGCGGCGCTCGGTGCCCGGGTGACCCGGCTGATCGAGCTGAGCGATGTCGGGATGGCCGAGCGGCCCGCGGTGATGGCCCGTGCGATGGCCTTCGCCGGGCATGCCGCGCCCGGGGAGGGCGGCCCGCAGCTCGACCTGGAGCCGAAGCGCCAGCAGGTCCGGGCCGCGATCGAGGCGCGCTTCTCGATCAGTGAGCCGACGGTGCTGGACGAACCGCCGGCCCGGTGACCGCGCGCCGGCCACCGGCCGGGCGGACCGGGCGGGTCGGCCGGAGCGGCCGGACGGCGGCGGGCCGGACTCGGCTGGCCGGCCGGAGCGGCCGGACGGCGCGGTCAGTCGTTGGCGTGCAGCGCCGCGTTGAGCGCCACCGACCCGCCGCTGCGAGGCTTGGCCTCCAGGGCGCCGGTGACCGAGTTGCGCCAGAACAGCAGCCCGTCGACGCCGGACAGCGCCGAGGCCTTGACCGTTTCGCCGGTGGGCAGCCCGATCTTCGAGCCGGCCGTGATGTAGCAGCCCGCCTCGACCACGCAGTCGTCGCCCAGCGAGATGCCGATGCCGGCGTTCGCCCCGATGAGGCACCGCTCGCCGACCCGGATGATCTCCTTGCCGCCGCCGGAGAGAGTACCCATGATGGATGACCCGCCGCCCACGTCGGAGCCGTCGCCGACCACCACGCCGGCGGACACCCGGCCCTCGATCATCGAGGCGCCCAGCGTGCCGGCGTTGAAGTTGACGAATCCCTCCTGCATGACCGTGGTGCCCGAGGCCAGGTGGGCGCCCAGCCGGACGCGGTCGGCGTCGGCGATGCGCACTCCGGCCGGGATCACGTAGTCGGTCATCCGGGGGAACTTGTCCACGCCGTACACGGCCAGCGTGCCGCCGCCGGCCCGGACCGCGAGGCGCAGTTCGTCCACCCGGTCCGGCGGGCACGGCCCGGCCGAGGTCCAGGCGACGTTCGACAACAGCCCGAAGATGCCCTCCAGGTTGGCCTGGTGCGGCCGGACGAACCGGTGCGAGAGCAGGTGCAGGCGCAGGTACGCGTCGGCGGCGTCGGTGGGCGGCTCGGCCAGGTCCGAGATCACGGTGCGTACCGGCATCGTCCGCAGCCCGGCCGGCGGCCGGTCGCCGATCAGGGCCTGATCGAAGCCGGCATCCCCGGCGGGCGGCTCTCCGAGCCCGAGCCGGCCGGTCGGGTACCACGCGTCGAGCAGTTGCCCGTCGGCGGTCACGGTGGAGAGGCCTACGCCCCACGCCGGGGAGGTGATGAATTCCTGCACCATCGAACCCTACTAAGGTCGACGGGATGAACGTAGCTCACCCTGCCCGGTTGGCCCCCGGCGTCCTGGCCGACCCGGTCGCGCTGACCCGGGCACTGGTGGACATCGAGTCGGTGTCCGGCGACGAGGCCGAGATCACCGATGCGGTCGAGGCCGCGCTGCGGGAGGCGGGGCACCTGAGCGTGCGGCGCGCCGGCAACACGTTGCTGGCCCGTACCGATCTGGGACGTGAGCGGCGGGTCGTGCTGGCCGGACACCTGGACACCGTACCGGTGGCGGGCAACCTCCCGTCCACAGTGGACGGGGACGTGATGTCCGGCTGCGGTACGTCCGACATGAAGTCGGGCTCCGCGATCGCACTCTGGCTGGCCCTGACCCTGGCGGAGCCGCGCTACGACGTCAGCTACTTCTTCTACGACTGCGAGGAGATCGAGGCCTCCCGCAACGGCCTGCGCAAGGTCGCCGAGGACCATCCGGAGTGGCTCACCGCCGACCTGGCGATCCTGCTGGAACCCACGTACGGGCTGGTGGAGGCGGGCTGCCAGGGCACCATGCGGGCGGTCGTCAGCACCACCGGCCGGCGGGCCCACGCAGCCCGGTCGTGGCTCGGCGCCAACGCCATCCACGCGGCGGGCGAGGCGCTGCGCCGGCTCGACGGGTACGGGGCGCGCCGGGTCACCATCGACGGCTGCGAGTACCGCGAGGGGCTCAACGCCGTGCGGATCAGCGGTGGCGTCGCCGGGAACGTGATCCCGGACGCGTGCGAGATCGAGGTGAACTACCGGTTCGCGCCGGACCGGTCGGTCGCCGAGGCCGAGGAGCATCTCCGCCAGACGTTCGACGGCTTCGCGGTGACCATCGTCGACTCCGCCCCGGGCGCGCTCCCGGGCCTGGCCGCGGTACCGGCGCGGGAGTTCCTGGCGATGGTGGGGCAGCCGCCGGCGGCGAAGCTCGGCTGGACCGACGTGGCCCGCTTCGCCGGCCTGGGCATCCCGGCACTGAACTACGGCCCGGGCGATCCGAACGTGGCGCACGCCCGCGACGAGCGGGTCGAGATCCCGAAGATCCGGGAGGGCGCGCGGACGCTGGCCGAGTGGTTGAGCCCGGCGTCCGGTTGAGGGTCGCGTCCGCGATCGTCGCGCCGCCCGTGTCGGTGACACGCCCTCGGGGGCTCGTGCCGGTGACACGCCCGCGGCCCGTTGTCGCGACGCCGACAGGACGGCCGTGGCCGGTAGGCACGACCGGCCGCGGCCGGGTCAGGCGGACGACATCGGCTGCGGCCCGTCTGGCACCGCGCGGTCCGCGTTCGTGACGTCGCCGCCGGCCGAGACCGTGCGCCGCTGCGCCAGCAGTTCGCGGATCCGCCGCCTCATCTGGCGCTGCTCACGCTGATAGTCGCCGCGTGTCATAAAACACCCCCGTGATCCCTACTCCTTATGACGCCAGCGACCCACCCCGAGGTTGGCTACGGTGTGACCCATGCACAATTCGAACGGATCCGGCCAGCCCAACGAGCAACGGGAAGGCTCGGTAACCCTGCGACACAAAGCAGTTCGTCACACCACCGCCGACCAGAGGCTGCTCGACTCGCGGTTGCGCGCTGACTGGAAGACCAAGGACGCCTGGCGGGCGCTGCGAATCCTGTCGGAGTTCGTGGAGGGCTTCGACACGATGGCCGATCTGCCGCGCGCCGTCAGCGTGTTCGGCTCGGCGCGCAGCAAGCCGGGGAGTCCCGAGTGTGTGATGGCCGAGGAACTGGGTGGGGCGCTCGCCCGGTCCGGGTACGCGGTGATCACCGGCGGTGGGCCGGGTGTCATGGAATCGGCCAACAAGGGCGCCAGCGAGGCGGGCGGGCTGTCCATCGGGCTCGGCATCGAGCTGCCGTTCGAGCAGGGGCTCAACGAGTTCATCGACGTCGGCATCGACTTCCGGTACTTCTTCGCGCGCAAGACGATGTTCGTCAAGTACGCGCAGGCATTCGTGGTGCTCCCCGGCGGGTTCGGCACGATGGACGAGCTGTTCGAGGCGCTCACGCTCGTGCAGACGCGGAAGGTCACCCGGTTCCCGGTCGTGCTGATGGGCAAGGACTACTGGCGCGGTCTGCTCGACTGGATGGAGAAGACCATGGCCGGGGGCGGGAAGATCAGCCCGCTGGACCTGGACCTGATCTGCCTCACCGACGACGTGACCGAGGCGGTGCGGTACATCGTCGAGGCGGACGGCGCGCTCGTCGCGGAGCAGGAGGCCGCCGAACGGGCCGCCGCCGCGCGGCTGGCCGACGGGGCCGCGACGGGGGACTGATGGGCTTGCGTGCCGGACGCACCGGACGGCACCCGGCAGAACGTGCCGGACGCACCGGACGTACCGGACGGTCCGGGGCGAAACGCGTGCGCCACGCCGCGGACACGCCGTACCGGAGGATGTCGGCCCGGCGTGTTCTGATGTCGGCGTGAGTTACCGGCTGCTGCGTCCGGCGCCCGCGAGCCGTGACGAGGTGGTGCTCGACCAGCGGCAGCGGCGGGTGGCCGAACATCGGGCCGGCGCGCTGCTGGTGGTCGGGGGGCCGGGCACCGGTAAGACGGCGACCCTGGTCGAGGCGGTCGCGGCGCGGGTGGCCGAGGGTGTCGCGCCGGACCACATCCTGGTGCTGACGTTCGGCCGGCGCTCGGCGGCCCGGCTGCGCGAGCGGATCGAGGCCCGGGTCGGCGTGGTCGGCCGGGCCACCGCTGAGCCGCTGGTGCGCACGTTCCACGCGTACGCGTTCGGGTTGCTGCGGGCTTCGGCCGCCGGCCGTGGTGAACCCGCCCCCCGGCTGCTCACCGGCCCCGAGCAGGATCTGATCATCCGCGAGATGCTGGCCGAGCGTCCCGGCGGCTGGCCGGCCGAGCTGCGTCCCGCGCTGCGCACCCGGGCCTTCGCCGGGCAGCTGCGCGACCTGCTGCTGCGCAGCGCGGAGCGGGGCATCGGGCCGGCGGAACTGGCCCGGCTCGGCGAGCGGCTGCACCGCCCCGACTGGGTGTCCTCGGCCGCCTTCATGCGGGAGTACGAGCAGATCCTGGCGCTGCGTGACGCCACCGGGCGGGCCGGCGTGGCGTACGACAACGCCGAGCTGGTGCGGGCCGCCGCCGCGCTGCTGGAGCAGGACCCCGAACTGCTGGCCGCGGAGCGCCGCCGGCTGTCCTTCGTGTACCTCGACGAACTGGCCGACACCGACCCGGCGCAGCTGGACCTGCTGGCCCTGGTCGCCGGCGACGGTGCGCACCTGGTGGCGTTCGCCGACCCGGACTCCTCCACGTACGCGTTCCGTGGCGCGGATCCGGGAGGCGTCCGCGAGTTCCCGGAGCGGTTCGGCGCGGCGAGCCTGCTGCTGACGCGCTCGTACCGGGCGGCGCCGGACCTGCTGGCGGTGGCCGCCCGGGTCGCCACCCGGCTGCGCGGCCCGGTCCGGCATCGCGTGCTGACCGCCGCCGACCCGGCTCCGCCCGCCGACCCGGCTCCGCCCGCCGACTCCGCTCCCGCCGGCGCGGAGGTGCACACCTTCCGGTCGGCGGCCAGCGAGGCGGCCTACGTGGCGCACCGGCTGCGCGAGGCTCACCTGCTCGACGGCGTCCCGTGGGACCGGATGGCCGTGGTCGTCCGGTCCACAACGCTCACGCTGGCCACCCTGCAACGCGCTCTCCAGCAGGCCGGCGTACCGGTCGCCACGCACGCCGAGGACCTGCCGCTGCACTTCCAGCCGGCGGTGGCCCCGCTGCTGCTCGCGCTGCGTTGCGCGCTGGAGCCGGGGCGGCTCGACGAGGAGACCGCCGTCGCGCTGCTGCACTCGCCGCTCGGCGGGGCCGATCCGCTCGCCGAGCGCCGGCTCCGGCAGGGGTTGCGGGCGCTGGCCATGGCGGCGGGTGACCTGCGCGCCTCCGGCGTGCTGCTGGTGGAGGCGCTGCGCGACCCCGCCGAGCTGGCCGCCGTCGAGCGGCGCTGGGCGGCCCCGGCCCGCGCCGTGGCCCGGCTGCTCGCCGCCGTACGGGAGGCCGCCGCCCGGCCGGGTGCGACGGCGGAGGACGTGCTCTGGGCACTCTGGCAGGGCAGCGGCCTCGCCGACCGGTGGGCGGGGGCCAGCATGCGGGGCGGGCCCCGGGGCGCGGCGGCCGACCGTGATCTTGACTCGATCATGGTGCTCTTCGACGCGGTGGCACGGTTCGTCGACCGGCTGCCCGGCGCGCGTATCGAGGTCTTCCTCGACCACGTACTCGGCCAGGATCTTCCCGCGGACACCATCGCCCGTACCGCCGAGCGGGGCGCCGCGGTCCGCATCCTCACCGCCCACGCGGCCAAGGGACTGGAGTGGGACGTTGTGATCGTGCCGGCCGTGCAGGAGGGCATCTGGCCGGACCTGAGGCTGCGCGGCAGCGTACTGGGCTCGGAACAGCTGGTCGACGTGCTCGCCGGGCGGGAGATGACCGCGGTCGGCCGCACGGCGGCGCTGCTGGACGAGGAGCGGCGGCTGTTCTACGTGGCCATCACCAGGGCCCGGCGCCGCCTGGTCGTGAGCGCCGTGGCCTCCGGCGACGGCGAGGAGCAGCCATCCCGGTTCCTGGCGGAACTGGGGCGCGAGGAGTCCGGCCCGGCGGGGCCCGACGCCCCGGCACCCGCCGACCCCGGCGGCGGGCCGGCCCCGACCGACCCCGGCGGCCCGGAGCCGACCGGCCAGGATCCGACCGGCGCGGATCAGACCGGCCCCGGTGGCAGCGCCGACCTCGGTGACGGCGCCGACCCGGACGGGCCGGCGCCGGTGGAGCTCGTCGAGGCGCCCCCCGGAGCGGAATCGGCAGATGAGGCCGGTACCCCCGCCGCGACCCGGCTGCCCCGGGCGCTGACCCTCCCCGCACTGGTCGCGGAGTTGCGTTCCGCGCTGGTCGACCCGGCCACCGCACCCGATCGGCGCGACGCCGCCGCCTCCGCGCTGGCCCGGCTGGCGGCGGCCGGCGTGCGGGGCGCCGACCCGTCCGACTGGTGGGGCCTGCCCCCGCTGTCGGACGAGCGGCCGGTGTCCGGCCCGGACGAACCGGTCACCGTGACCCCGTCCACGGTGGAGAGCGTGCAGCGGTGCAGCCTGCGCTGGCTGCTGGAGCGTCACGGCGGGGCCAGCCGACCGAGCCCCGAGCAGGGGGTGGGCAACCTGGTGCACGCCGCGGCCATGCTGGCCTCCGACGCCAGCGTCGACCGGACCACGCTCATCGATTACGTCGCCGGCAGGTTCGACGAGATCGAACTGTCGGCGCGCTGGCTGGCCGGCCGCGAGCGGGAGCGCGCCGAGCAGATGATCGACAAGTTGATCGGCTGGCTGGCCGCCAACCCGCGCCGGCTGGCCGCGATCGAACGCGACTTCCTCGTCCAGCTCGACGAGGTGGTGAAGATCAAGGGGCGGGTCGACCGGCTGGAGGTCGACGACCAGGGGCGCCTGGTCGTGGTCGACCTCAAGACCGGCAAGACCACCTCGGTGACCGAGGCGGACCTGCCCGAGCAGCCGCAGTTGGGCGCGTACCAGGCCGCGGTGGAGGTGGGCGCGTTCGCCGACATCGGCGACGAGCCGGGCGGCGCCGCGCTGGTCCAACTCGGCAGCCATGCCGGGGTCAAGGAGCAGGAGCAGCCGCCGCTGTCCGAGTCGCCGGAGCCGGCCTGGGCCGCGACGATGGTCCGGCGGACCGCGGCCACCATGGCGGCGGCGACCTTCCAGGCCGTGGTCAACTCGAAGTGCCGGAGCTGCCCGGTGCGCACGTCCTGCCCGGTTTCGGGCAAGGGCCGGCAGGTGACGGGGGATCAGCCATGACGGCCGGCGACCGGCCGGCGAGCGCCGGCGTGCCGTTCCCGCGTGCGGCCGGCCGTGGCACGGGGAGACCGGCCGCGTCCGCCGGGCCGCGGTACACCCCCATCGAGCTGTCCCGGCTGCTGGGCCTGCGCCACCCGCCCACCCCGGAGCAGGTGGCGATCATCTCGGCGCCGCTCACCCCGCTGCTCGTGGTGGCCGGCGCCGGCTCGGGCAAGACCGAGACCATGGCCGCCCGGGTGGTCTGGCTGGTCGCCAACGGGTACGTGCGGCCGGAGCAGATCCTCGGGCTCACCTTCACCCGCAAGGCGGCCGGCGAGCTGGCCCACCGGGTCCGGGCCCGGCTCTCCCAGCTCGTACGGCGGCTGGGCCGCGACGATCTGATCACGGGCGAGCCGGCGGTCGCCACCTACCACTCGTACGCCGCCCGGATCGTCACCGAGCACGGGCTGCGGGCCGGCTTCGAGCCCACCAACCGGCTGCTCACCGAGGCCAGTTGCTGGCAGATCGCCGACGCGGTGGTCCGCGCGTACGACGGCGACATGTCCGAGGTGGCCGCCGCACCCAGTACGGTCACCGACGCCGTACTGCACCTTGCCGGTGATCTCGCCGAGCACCTGGTCGGCCCGGATCAGCTGGCCGGCTGGACCGGACGGTTCCATGCCGAGGTCACGGCCGCCCCCGGCCGGGTGTACCGGGACGTCAGCGAGGCGTTGAAGCGCCAGCGCGCCCGGCTGCAACTCCTGCCGCTGGTCCGGGCGTACACGGAACGCAAGCGCGCCCTGGAGGCGATGGACTTCGGCGACCAGTTGGCCCGTGCCGCCATGGTCGCCCGGGACCACCCCGAGGTCGGTGCGATCGAACGGGACCGGTACCGGGTGGTCCTGCTCGACGAGTACCAGGACACGAGCCACGCCCAGGTCGTGCTGCTCCGCGCGCTGTACGGCGGCGGCCACCCGGTGACCGCGGTCGGCGACCCCTGCCAGTCCATCTACGGCTGGCGCGGGGCCAGCGCCGGGACGCTGGACCGGTTCCGGTCCGAGTTCCCGCACGTCAGCGGCGAATCGGCGGCCCGGTTGCAGCTGTCCACCAGCTGGCGCAACCGTCCGGAGATCCTCCGGGTGGCCAATGCCCTGTCGGAGCCGCTGCGCGCCTTCGGGCACCAGGTGGCCCGGCTGTCCGCCGCGCCGTCGGTGGCGAGCAGCGCCGACGTGGCGACCGTACGCTGCGCCCTGCTGCCCACGTTCGCGGACGAGGCGGAGTGGATCGCCGACCGGATCGTCGCCGCGTGGCACCACGCCTCCGACTCGACGGCCGAGCCGGCCGAGATCCCGGTCGAGCGCAGGCCGACCTCGGCGGTGCTGATCCGGGTCCGGGCGCAGATCCCGGCGATCGAGGCCGCGCTGCGCGCCCGCGGGCTTCCGGTGGACGTGGTGGGCCTCGGCGGGCTGCTCGACACGCCGGAGGTCCGCGACGTGGTGAGCACCCTGCGGGTACTGGCCGATCCGGCCGAGGGTGCCGCACTGCTGCGGCTGCTCACCGGGCCGCGCTGGCGGATCGGCGCCCGGGACCTGGTGGCGCTGTACAACCGGGCCAGAGCCATGGCGGCCACCGTCGGGCGGCCGGACGCATCCGGCCGCGACACGCCGGAACTGGTCGTCGACCGGCTCGACGAGGCGACCCTGGCCGAGGCGCTGGACGACCTCGGCGATCCGGCCCGGTACTCGGCGGAGGGGCACCGCCGGTTCGCGGCGTTCGGTGCCGAACTGCGGTCGCTGCGCCGCCGGCTGGACCAGTCGCTGCCGGACCTGATCGCGGACATCGAGCGGACCATCGGACTGGACGTCGAGGTGGCCACCCGGCCGGGCGACGCCGGGCTGGCCCGGGCACATCTGGACGCGTTCGGTGAGGTGGCGGCCAGGTTCGCCAGCGAGGCCGACGCCGCGACGCTGACCGGGTTCCTGGCCTACCTGGAGGCGGCCGAGTCCGAGGAGCGCGGGCTGCCCTCGGGCGAGGTCGAGGTGGTCGAGGGCGCGGTGCAGGTCCTGACCGGCCACGCGGCCAAGGGCCTGGAGTGGGACGTGGTCGCGGTCGCCGGGCTGTGTGCCGGGATCTTCCCGGGCGGCGTCAAGTCCAGCGACCATTACCTGGGCGGGCTCGGCGTGCTGCCGTTCCCGCTGCGCGGCGACCGGACGGGCCTGCCCGAGCTGCGGCTGTCCGGGGTGGCGGACCAGAAGGCGGTGGTCGGGGCGCTGGGCGAGTTCGGCACCGACTGGCGGGCGCACGACGAGCGGGAGGAGCGGAGGCTGGCCTACGTCGGGGTCACCCGGCCGCGCCGGCTGCTGCTCTGCTCGGGGTACTGGTGGGGCGAGGGTACGAAGCGGCCACGCGGCCCGTCGCCGTTCCTTGAGGAGATCCGTACCGCCTGCCAGGACGGCGCCGGGGTCGTCGACCAGTGGACCGCCCCACCCGAGCCCGACGCGCCCAACCCGACCGCCGCCGAGGCGGTGAGCGGCAGTTGGCCGGCCGACCCGCTCGGTACCCGCCGGCCGGCGCTGGAGCGGGCCGCCGACCTGGTACGGGCGGCTCAGGCGGCGCCGGTTGAAGCAGCCGCGTCAGTTGAAGCAGCCGCGTCGGGCGGCTGGGCTCATGAGGTCGATCTCCTGCTCGCCGAGCGGACCCGGCTGACCCGCGATCCGCACGCACCGGTCGACGTCACCCTGTCGGGTCACCTGTCGGTGTCACAGCTCGTCGCGCTGCGCAGGGATCCGGAGGCGCTCGCCCGGTCGCTTCGCCGGCCGCTGCCCGGCAGGCCCGACCCGTACGCCCGCCGCGGCACCGCCTTCCACGGCTGGATGGAGCAGCGGTTCGGCGCCGACGAGCTGCTCGATCTCGATGAGCTGCCGGGCGCCGCCGACGAGGGAGCGGCTCCGGACGAGGCCATGATCGATCTCCGTAAGCGGTTCGAGGAGAGCGAGTGGGCCGATCGGCAGCCGGTACGGGTCGAGGTCCCGTTCTCCATCACGGTGGCCGGAGTGGTGATCCGGGGCCGGATGGACGCGGTGTTCCACGACGCCGATGGTCGCTACGACGTCGTCGACTGGAAGACCGGACGCCGCCCGTCGGCCGGTCGGGAGGCTGCGGCGGCGGCCGTCCAGTTGGCCGCGTACCGGATCGCGTGGGCCGAACTGGTCGGGGTACCGGTCGACCGGGTCCGGGCCGCCTTCCACTATGTGGCCGATGGCGTGACGGTACGTCCGGCCGATCTTCTTGACCTGGAAGGCCTAAACTCCCTGCTCAGCGCGCTGCCGGAGGGCGACGGGCAGACGTGATTCCGACAAGTCGCTGTTACTGCCCGTACCCGATCGACGATTCTGTCGCGGGGGAGGGAGCGACGTGGGACTGGGTGTCGGAGTTCGGGAGTTGCTGGTGGTGGCGGCGGTGGCCACGGCCGGCCTGTTGCTCGCCGCGGTCGCCGCGCTGTCGCCCTGGTACCCGGCTCCGCCCGCGACTCGTACCCCGATCGTGACCGTGATTCATCCGGGTGGTGTCGCAGACGGCCGCTGAGTGCGGGACACTGGCGTGGGATGTCCGATCAGCAGTCACCATGGGCCAAGCCGGAGTCGGAAGATTCGTCGTCGCCGGTGATCGTGGTGTACCCGCCTCCGCCGTCGGCGCGTCCGACCGGTCGCGATCCGAGCGCCGGCAGGACAGATCCGAGCGCCGGCAGAACCGACCCGAGCCCGGGCAGGGCCGACCAGAGCGCCGGCAGGGCCGGCAGGACCGAGTGGTCACGCTCCGGCACCATCACCCAGTTGCACAGCGCGCCGGCGCCCGAGCCGGATGTGATCCAGTCCGGCAAGCCGCGTGACCCGGCCGGCCGCCAGCGCCGGATGCTGCTCTGGTTCGGCGGCTCCGCCGCGTTGATCATGGTGATCGGTGTGGTGGTCCTGCTCGCCCTGGCCATGACCGGCAACAGCCCGATCCGGCGCGCCTCCGGCCCCTCGGACTACCTGCCGCCGCTGGCCAAGGCTTGCCCGCCGCCCTCGGCCAACGCGGCGAGCCTGCCGCCGGCCCCGCCCCCGCCTCCCGGCCCGCGTACGGTCGACACCCAGTCCGGCATCTCCTACGCCGCGCAGGGCGGCCCCTGGATGCCGTGGAACCAGGTGTGGACGGCCGGTGACCTGCACGTCAAGTACGGCGTCGGCCAGCACTTCGTCACCGAGACCTACGACGGTGGCCAGGAATACCACGCGTCGATCCTGTCCGGCTCCGTGCCGGCCGCCGAGAACGACGCCCTCACGCTGGACCTGAAGTGCACGGGTCACCAGGTGCTGGCCGACGTGCGGGCGTCCTACTACCCGCAGCCGACCACCATGGACACGACCCGGGACGAGGTGACCACGCTCGGTGGCAGGCCGGCCTGGGTCAGCGAGTTCCGCCTCCACTTCCACGCCGACGGGCTCAAGGCCTCCAGCGAACTGGTCGGCCTCGCGTTGATCGACGTCGGGCGACCCAACGCGGCGGTCCTGTACATCTCGATCCCGAACACGGTCAGCCAGTTCGATCCGGTGGTCGATCAGGTCCTCGAATCGGTCCGGCCCACCTGACTCGGGCCGCCGCGGCGGCCCCGAGCGGGTCGGTAGGTGAGCCGGAGGCGGTCCGCCAGTCCACGGCACGGCCGGAACGCGTTAAGGTCGCACTCGTGTCTTCTCGTAGCGCCGCAGTCGACATTCCGGCCACCAACTACCCGATCGAGCGGTTCACCCTGCCCAATGGGCTGAGGGTGGTGCTGGCGCCCGACCGTTCCGCTCCCGTGATCGGGGTGGCCGTGGTGTACGACGTCGGCATCCGCTCCGAACCGGAGGGCCGCACCGGCTTCGCCCACCTGTTCGAGCACCTGATGTTCCAGGGCTCGCGCAACCTGGAGAAGTTGGCCCACTTCCGCTATGTCCAGGGCGCCGGCGGCACCTTCAACGGCTCCACCCACCTGGACTACACCGACTACTTCGAGACCCTGCCGGCCAACGCCCTGGAGCGCACCCTGTTCCTCGAGGCGGACCGGATGCGCGGACCTCGGCTGACCGAGGAGAACCTGCGCAACCAGGTCGACGTGGTCAAGGAGGAGATCCGGGTCAACGTGCTCAACCGGCCGTACGGCGGCTTCCCCTGGTTGAAGCTGCCGCCGGTCATGTTCGACACGTTCCCGAACGCGCACGACGGGTACGGGTCCTTCGTCGACCTCGAATCGGCCACGGTCGCCGACGCGCAGAGCTTCTTCGAGCGCTACTACGCCGCCGGCAACGCGGTCCTCGCGGTGAGCGGCGACATCGACACGATCCGGGCGGCCCGGCTGATCGAGCAGCAGTTCGGCGACGTGCCCGCCGGGGCCGCGCCGCAGCGGCCCGACTTCGATGAGCCCGACCTGACCCAGGAGCGCCGCTCGGCGTACGTGGACCGGCTGGCGCCACTGCCTGCGGTGGCCAGCGCCTGGCGGGTACCGAACCCGATCGAGCAGTTCACGGATTACCTGCCGTACGTCGTGCTGGCCGAGGTGCTCACCGACGGCGACGCCTCCCGGCTGGTCCAGCGGCTCGTGCTGCGCGACCGCACGGCCACCAGCATCGGCGGCTACCTCGGTTTCATGGGCGAGCCGTTCGAGACCCGCGATCCGACGGCGCTGCTGCTGCAGGCCCACCTGCCCCCGGGCGGCGACGTCGACAAGGTGCTGCGCACGATCGACGAGGAAGCCGAGCGCATCGCGACCGACGGGCTCACCGACGGCGAGTTGGAGCGCACCGTGGCGCGGATGGGCACCCACCTTCTGCGCGACACCGACGCGGTGCTCGGACGGGCGTTGCGTACGGCCGTCCTGGAGCAGCAGCGCTCCGATCCCCGGCTGATCAACGAGCTTCCCCGGCTGCTCAGCCAGGTGACCAAGGAGCAGGTGATCGCCGCGGCGGCGCAGTTGCGGCCACAGCGTCGGGCCACCGTCGAGGTCCAGGTCGGCAACTCCGGAGGTGCTCAGTGACCAGGCCCGTCCCGCCGCTTGAGCCGACCCACGAGCTGAGCGTGCCGCAGACCGCCGAGCGTACGTTGCCCAACGGGCTCACCGTGCTGGCCATCCAGCGCGCGTCGGTGCCGCTCGTCGAGGTGCGGCTGCGCCTCCCGTTCGCCGAGGCCGACCTGTCCCAGTCGGCGCTGCTGACGCAGACCCTGTTCTCCGGTACCGCCGATCTGTCCACCGTGGACATCGCGGCCGAGTTGCAGACGGTCGGCGGTGCGCTGGGCGCCGGGGCCGACCCCGACCGGCTGCTCGTCTCCGGCAACTCGCTGGCGGCCGGGCTGCCCCGGTTGCTGGAGATCCTCGCCGACGTGTTGCAGCGCGCGGCGTACCCGGCCGACGAGGTGGCCACCGAACGGGACCGGTTGGTCGACCGGATCCAGGTGGCCCAGAGCCAGCCCGCCCACCTGGCGCGGGTCGCGCTGCTCAAGCGCGTGTACGGCAGCCACCCGTACGCGGTACAGACGCCGGAAGCCGCGGACGTCAAGGAGGTCTCGCCCGAGCAGTTGCGGGCGCTGCACGCCGATCGGGTCCGCGCCAACGGCGCCATCCTGGTGCTCGTCGGCGACGTACCGCCGGAGAAGGCGCTGGACGAGGCGTCCTCGGCACTGTCCACCTGGAACGGTGGCGGCCGGCTCGTCGAACTGCCGACCGTCCCGGCGCTGGTACCCGGGGCGCTGACCCTGGTCGACCGGCCCGGTTCGGTGCAGTCGTCGCTGCGCATGGCGCTGCCCGGAGTGCCCCGGACCCATCCCGACCACGCCGCGCTCCAGTTGGCGAACCTCATCTTCGGCGGGTACTTCTCCTCCCGGTGGGTGGAGAACATCCGGGAGGACAAGGGCTACACGTACGGGCCGCACTCGGTGGTCGAGCACTCCGTCGCCGGCACCATGCTGACCGTCTCCGCCGAGGTGGCCACCGAGGTGACCGGGCCGGCGCTTCTGGAGACCTGGTACGAGCTGGGTCGGCTGGCCAGCCTGCCGGCGAAGGAGGAGGAGTTGGAGCAGGCCCGGCAGTACGCCCTGGGTACCCTCCAACTCGGCATGTCCACGCAGTCCGGCCTGGCGAGCCTGGCCAGCACGTACGCCGGCTACGGCCTGCGCCTGGACTACCTCGTCGAGCACGCCGCCAGGCTCGGCGCGGCCACCCGCGACGAGGTCGCGGCCGCGGCGGCCAAGTACCTGGCGCCGACCCGTGGGGTCACCGTGGTCCTCGGCGACGCCGATCGGGTGGAGAGCGCACTGGGCGTGCTGAGCGCGGTGACGCGCGAGGGTGTGCGACAGGCCACCGGGCTGGACGAGGTGGCGGAAGCGGCTCAGGCCGGCGTCGAGGTTCCGGCTGGAGCAGAGGTTCCCGCCGGAGCGGAGAGCCCGGCCGGAGATAGCCCGGCGGGCGGGGATCCAGCGGGTGGACAGGCCGTGGCGGCCGGAAGCGCGGGAGCGTGACCGCTGCGCCCGGCAACCACCGGGTGGCCGAAGCGGGGCCGGTGACGGACGGGTCGCGGGGCGCGGATCCGATTCCGGTACCGGACCGCGAGGCGGGGGTCCCGCCGCTGTCCCGTACCGGCCTGCAGCGCTCGGCGCACCGGCGCACGGACGAGGCCTGGCTGGCGGACGCGTGGTCGCGGGCGAGGGTACTGGTCGTCGACGGCGTCAACGCGCTGTTCGCCGACGGGCACCTGATGCTCCTCGACTCCGCTGCGGCGCCCGAGGGCGACCGGATGTTCCTCGGTGAGGACGAGGCCGGCACGCCGTACTTCGCCGTGCTGGCCCCACTGTCCGAAGTGGACGGTGCGCGGCGGGCCACCATCCGCGAGATCGGGCACGAACTGGACGATCTCGAAGGCGGCCTGCTGCTCGCCGCCACCGCGCTGTCGAACTGGCATGCCAGGCACCAGTTCTCGCCCCGGGACGGGCAGCCGACCACCCCGATCGAGGCCGGTTGGGCGAGGGTGGGCGAGGGTGGGGACACCCACTGGCCCCGGACCGATCCCGCGGTCATCATGCTGGTGCACGACGGTACGCCGGGGGACGAGGGCCGTTGCCTGCTCGGGCACAATGCGGCGTGGACGAACCCGGGCTGGGTCCGGCGCTATTCGTGCCTGGCCGGTTTCGTGGAGGCCGGTGAGTCGGCCGAGGCGGCGGTGGTCCGCGAGGTCGGCGAGGAGGTGGGGGTACGGGTCGCCCGGCTGCGGTACATGGGCAGCCAGGCGTGGCCGTACCCGGGCTCGTTGATGCTGGGCTTCACCGCGCGGGCCGATCCGGAGCAGCCGGTACAGGTCGACGAGGCCGAGATCGCGTCGGCCCGCTGGTTCACCAGGGCCGAGGTGCGCGGGGTACTGACCGGTGAGCGCACGGACTTCGGCCTGCCGATGGCCTCGTCGATCGCCTATTTCCTGCTGAACGAGTGGTTGGCCGGTCGCGCCTGACCCGGAGGCGTCCGCTCAGAAGCCGAGCCTGATCACCTTCACGCGCTGGCGGCCGTTGCGCACGGAACCGCTCGTGGACAGCGCGCGGGCGAGGTGCAGTGCGGCGTCCCGGTTGTCCGCGGTCATGGTCTGCCGCCGGGTCTCAGGGCTGGTGCTCTCGTCGCGCAGCCGACTTCCGCTGATCACGGCCGAGGACAAGTCCTCCGGCCCGCTGGGACGGATGTCGGTCCGGACGATCAGGTACTGCATGGCAGTCTCCGGGAGGGCGCCGTTTTGCAACTCTCATCTGTCACTTGACATGCTCATACGCAACTCGTCTTCATGCAACCCTTCACGGCGAAATCGTTCGCGGTTTCTGCGTAAAGATCCGTTTCGTGAAGATCGGCGACGAGCTGCGCGGCGGCGGCGAGATGCGGAAACGAGGTGGACGGCCGTGCGCCGAGTCCGGGCCGGCCGGCGCGCTCCGGCCCGGTACCCGCGGTGGCGCGGTACTCAGACCTGCGCCGCCAGCCGCTCCCTGACCTGCACGATCGTCGGGTTGGTCAGCGCCGTACCGTCTTCGAAGCGAAGCGTCGGCACGGTCTGGTTGCCACCGTTGACGCCCATCACGAAGTCCGCGGCGGCGGGGTCCTGTTCGATGTCGACGACCGAATACTCGATGCCCTCGCGGTCCATCTGGCTCTTGAGCCGGCGGCAGTACCCGCACCACGTGGTCGAATACATGGTCAACACGGCGGTCCTCCTCAAAGTAGGCCTAGGCAAGAACAAGAACGTCCGACCGGGCTGACATGATGCCTTTCTGTGGCGGGGAACTCAACCGGAGGGGCAGGCGGTGAGCCGGCACCGCGACGGATGACCGGCGACCCGGCTCAGCGGGTGCTCGCCGGCCTCGACGACGAGCAGCGGGCGGCGGTCACCGCCCCGGCGGGTCCGGTCTGCATCCTGGCCGGTGCCGGCACCGGAAAGACCCGGGCCATCACCCATCGCATCGCCTACCGGGCGCTGTCCGGCGAGATCGCGGCCAGGCATGTGCTCGCGGTCACCTTCACCGCCCGTGCCGCCGCCGAGATGCGCTCCCGGCTGGTGGCCCTCGGGGTCGACGGCGTGCAGGCGCGCACGTTCCACGCCGCCGCCCTGCGCCAGGTGCGCTACTTCGCCCCCCGGTTGCTCGCCGGCAAGGCCATGCCGGAACTGGTGGACAGCAAGGCCCGGCTGGTCACCCTCGCCGCCGCCCGCAGCGGCCTGCGGGCCGACCGGACCGTCGCCCGCGACCTCGCCGGCGAGATCGAATGGGCGAAGTCGTCGCTCGTCGAGCCCGGCGAATACGAGGTGGCGGCGGCGAAGAACGCGCGGGACATCCCGTTCGAGGCCTCCAAGGTCGGCCAGGTGTTCGCCGCGTACGAGGAGATCAAGCGGGCCAACGGCGTGATCGACTTCGAGGACCTGCTGCGCGCCGCGGTGTGGGCGGTCGAGGACCACCCCGACGTCGCCGGGCAGGTGCACGCGCAGTACCGGCACTTCGTCGTCGACGAGTACCAGGACGTCAACCCGTTGCAGGAGCGGCTGCTGGAGGCGTGGCTGGGCGGCCGGAACGACCTGACCGTGGTCGGCGACGCCAGCCAGACCATCTACTCGTTCACCGGTGCGTCCTCGACCCACCTGATCGACTTCCCGCGCCGGCACCGGGACGCGACGGTGGTCCGGCTGGTCCGCGACTACCGGTCGACCCCGCAGGTGGTCGGCCTGGCCAATGCCGTCATCCGGCAGGCGCGCGGGGCGGAGGCTCGGCTGCGCCTGGAGTTGGTGGGGCAGCGGCCACCAGGCCCGGAACCGGACATCACCGTGCTGCCCGACGAGCCGTCCGAGGCCGCCGCGGTCGCGCGGCGCTGCGCCGAGCTGATCGGTGCCGGCACTCCGGCCCGGGAGATCGCCGTGCTGTTCCGGACCAACGCCCAGTCCGAGGTGTACGAGGGTGCGCTCGCCGAGGCGGGCGTGCCCTACGTGGTCCACGGCGCCGAACGGTTCTTCGAGCGTTCCGAGGTGCGCCAGGCGATGGTGGCGCTGCGCGGCGCCGTCCGGTCCACGCCGCCGGAGACCGTGCTGTCCGACGCCGTGACCATGGCGCTGGAGGCCGTGGGTTGGCGACCGAACGAACCGCCGCCCGGCGGTGCCGTCCGGGAACGGTGGGAGGCGCTGGCCGCGCTGGCCGGCCTCGCCGACGAGATCGGCGGGACTCTGGAGGAGTTCTGCGCGGAACTGGCCCGCCGGGCGGCGGTGCAGCACGCGCCGACCGTGGAGGGCGTCACGCTCGCCTCGCTGCACTCCGCCAAGGGTCTGGAGTGGGACGCGGTGTTCCTGGTCGGGCTGGCCGAGGGCACGCTGCCGACGACGTACGCGAAGACACCGGAGGCACTGGAGGAGGAGCGCCGGCTGCTGTACGTGGGGATCACCCGGGCCCGCCAGTGGCTGTGGCTGTCCTACGCCAGCGCCCGGTCGCCGGGCGGCCGGCAGCGCCGGCCCAGCCGGTTCCTGCCCGCCGCCGAGCGCTCCGAGGCGACCGTGCGGCGCGGCGGCTCCGCCAACCGGCCCGTGCGGCGCGCGGTGAACATCTCCTGCCGCGTCTGCGGCGCGGCGTTGCTGTCCGGTCCGGAACGCAAGCTGGGCCGGTGCGCGGACTGCCCGTCCGACATCGACGAGGACTTGTTCGAGCGGCTGCAAGAGTGGCGCGCTCGGGTGGCCGCGGCCCAACACGTACCGGCCTACGTGGTCTTCACCGACGCCACGCTGACCGCGCTCGCCGAGCGCAAGCCCGCCCGTACCGAGCAGCTGATCGACATCGCCGGGATCGGCCCCCGCAAGGTCGGTCTGTACGGCGACTCCGTCCTTGCCCTGGTCAACGGCTCGGACGTCGACGATCTCGGGGTCTGGGAGCCCGCCGAAAAAAACTCCACAACAGGTCCGTAAATTCGTTTGCCTCGCTTGTGGGCCTGGGAATAGCCTGCAAGCACACCACACGAGCGGCGGCCGTTCGGCTGTCCGGAAGTGTCGGAGTTCGAGCGCAGGAAGGAGGTGGACACCGTGAGGATCTTCGAAAACCGTTATGAGCGACCGGCGGTGTCGACCGCCGTGTGCGCTCTGGCCCACGAGCGGCTCGTGGGCCACCTGGATGTCCAGGGTGGGGTCAAGGGGCCACGACTGGCGAAACTCCGGGATCAGTTGTCGCAGCAGAAGTCCGTCCAGCTACAGGGGATCCAGTACCAGGTCCTGACGACCAATGGGTCCACGGCCAAGGCCAACGGAATGGCGAAGTCGCCGGCAACTGTCGGCGCCGGAGCCAGCGGTGTTCCACCTCGAGGGAGACCGGTCTAAAACAGACCGAGCCGGCTCACCTCGAGGCCGCGGAACCCGCAAACCGGGATCCGCGGCCTCAGTTATTTCCAGCCCAAGAAGTGTGGAAACGAGACAGAAAGAGAGGTGACCGGGAGATGAGTCTGGCGTTGGCACCACTCGACACGATCGATGTCGAGGTGGGTGTGGATCTACCGTGTCGGCGGTTCGACCCCGATCTATGGTTCTCCGACGCACCGGCAGAGCTTGAACTGGCGAAGTCGCTGTGCGGCGACTGCCCGGTTCGGGTGGAGTGCCTTGCCGGTGCGGTCGAGCGGGCCGAGCCCTGGGGCGTCTGGGGTGGGGAGATCTTCGAGCGTGGTGCCGCGATCCCGCGCAAGCGGCCGCGGGGTCGTCCGCGCAAGGAGGACGTGGCTCGGGACGAGGCCCTTCGGGTCGAGGTGGCGTCCCGCGTCGCGGCCGACATCCGGGTGGCTGCCTGACATGAACGGCAACCGCAGACACCAGATCCGCACGAGCGCCAGCCGACGGCCGCGCACCGCGCAGCCGACCCGGCCAACTGTTACGCAGACCGGTACGGACCGACCGAGGAGCACCGACACCATGATCGCGACACTGCAACTTATGCATGAAGCGCTGAGCCGCGCGCGAATGCGACGGCCTCAGGACCACACGTCTGAGGCTTACCGCTCCGCCCGCCAGATCGCGTTGAACGCCCGCCGTGAGCAGACCAGGCTCATGGGGCACCAGCGCTGACAAGGCCTTCGGAAACACTTCACTCCAGCGAGCGCCCGCCCTCTCTCCGGGGCGGGCGCTCGCACCGCCTTACCCGTCCAAAGGATCCGTCTCGCCCGTCGTCTTGCGCTGCCTCCCGCGGCGGCTGGCCGCGGTGCGCCGCTTTCGCGGTGACCGGCCGTTCTCTGCCCGAAGCGCGCGACGGCCGGCGCGCGTGTCAGGCGGCCGGCGCCTCGATCGCCTCCGGCCCGGCGAAACCGGGCAGCCAGCGCTCCACCACCGACCGGTACGGCGCGGTGGCCTCCAACTGGCACAGCACGCCGATCGAGCCCAGGGTGACCCGGTGGATCAGCAGGTACGACGGCGGCAGGTTGAGGTTCTTGCCAAGCTGGTAGGCGGGGCCTCGGGGGTTGCCCAGCCGGGCCGCCTCGCCACGCAGCCAGGCCCGGGTGAAGTGGAACTGGGGTACCGCGATGGGCTCCAGGATCGGCCGCAGGTATCCGAGGATCGCCGACGCGTCCGCCTCGACGCCCGCCTTGACGAACCCTTCCTCGCGCAGACCCTCCAGCACGGCGTCGGCCTCGCCGTTCAGCGCCAGCCGGGTCAGCCGGCCGATCGGCTCCGGGTGGCCGCCGGGCATGCGGGCCACCGCGCCGAAGTCGATCACGCCGAGCCGGCCGTCCGGCAGGATCCGGAAGTTGCCCGGGTGCGGATCGGCGTGCAGGAGGCCGGCCCGGGTCGGCGCCGAGAAGTGCAGCACGGACAGCAGCAGGCCGGCATGGTCGCGCTCCTCGGTGGTGCCCTCAGAGATCACCTTCGCCAGTGGCCTACCCTCGATCCACTCCGTGACGAGCACCCGCGGGGCGGTCGCCACCACCTCCGGTACGTAGATCTGGTCGTCGCCCCGGTACGCCTCGGCGAACGCGCGCTGCGAGGAGGCCTCCAGTTCGTAGTCCAGCTCCTCGGTGATCCGGGCACGCAGCTCGGCCAGCAGCGGCTTGATGTCCAGCCCCGGCTGGAGCACCCGGAACAGCCCGGCGAGCCGGGACAGCTGGGTCAGGTCGGAGAGCAGGGCCTCTCCGGCGCCCGGGTACTGCACCTTGACCGCGACCGGGATCCCGCCGCGACCCTTCTTCCACACCGCCCGGTGGACCTGGCCGATGCTGGCCGCGGCGGCGGGGGAGTCGTCGAAGTCACGGAACTTGGCTCGCCAGTCGGGCCCCAGCTGCTGCGCCAGGACCCGGTGCACGCTCGCGGCCGGCAGCGGCGGGGCGGACTCCTGGAGCTTGGTCAGCGCCTGCCGGTACGGGCCGGCCAGCTCCTCGGGCAGCGCCGCCTCGAAGATCGACAGGGCCTGGCCGAACTTCATCGCCCCGCCCTTGAGCTGCCCTAACACGCTGAACAGGTGCTCCGCGGTGCGCTGCTGGACCTCGGCGGAGACGACCTCGGAAGCCATTCCGGTGACCCGCTTGCCGATGCCGAGAGCGGCCCGACCGGCGAAGCCCAGCGGTAGCGACGCGAGCTTGGCGGTACGGGTCACGGCCCGTCGAGGGATGTCGGTCACCCGATCATTGTCTCTCATGCCGGCGGAAACTGACGGCGGCGCGGATTCGCCGGCTCGAAGGGGCGCCGGGTACACCCGCACCGGGGGTGCGGGGGCCAGGTCCGGCGGCGCTCCCGGCCGGGGCCGGCGATCTCGATGGTGGTACCGATCGTCTGCGGGACACCACCGTCCAAAAACGTCAAAACCTCATCGGTGGCGTAACCCACCGCGATCAGGGCGGTGGTCACCGCGCAGGGCTGCGACGGGTCGCCGCCGGTGGACAGCTGCGCGGCCAGCGCCGGCCAGAGCGGGTCCCGGTCGCGCCGGTGCAGGTCGACGCAGTTGAGGCAGGGTGCTCCGGCCGGGGGGACCAGCGGCCCGACGACCGCGAGCCCGTCGCGCAGGTCGAGGGACAGATGGGGTAGCCGGCGCCGGGCGTACGCGAGGGCGGTCAGCTCGGCCGGCCGGTGCATCCCGGCGTGTACCACGAAGGTCGCCGTACTCTCGCGCAGCGGCCCCAGGTCGGTCGCCGGAGCTATCCGTACCACGGCCTCTCCGGCCGCCGTGGAGCGCCAGCGGCCGGCGTCGGTGGGCAGGATCCCGCCCAGGCCGGTGTCTGCCGGCCCGGCCCGCCCGGACAGCGCCGGGTCGACATGCCCCACGCCGGCCTCGGCCAGCGCGGCGGCGATCGGTGCGGCAAGCCGGCCGTACCCGCTGACCAGCACGTGTGCGGCCGCCCGGCGGCGCAGAGTCTCGGCCGGGGTACCGGTGGCCGAGCCCCGCAGCGCCAGCGCGGCGACCTCGGGCGCCAGCCGGCGGCGTACCGGTTCGATGAACTCATCGGGCAGCAGCGTGTGGGCTCCGACCGCCAGGCCGGTGCCGGTCAGCGCGGCCAGCAGCGCCTCGGTGGCCTCCGCCGGGACGCCGAGCCCGGCCGCGTCGCGGATGATCATCCGTTCGGTGCGGGTGCCGTCGAGCAGGTCGAGTACCCGGGCCGTCGCCGGGTCCACGAAGTCGAGCACCACCGCGCGCCGCGGGTCGACGCCGAGCTGGAGGCTGTGCCGGTCGCGCCAGAGGCGGCGCAGGCCGGGTAGCAGAGTGAGTCGGGTCATGGCCGGCAACGGTGTCACCACGCGCGACCATGGCGCTCCGTGTTGTCCACAGCAAAATGGGACATCCACCGTGTTGTCCACAGCGACACGCCGAGTTATCCACAGGCGACGGGGATAGTTGTCACCAGCTCGACATCACGCAGTGTGTCGGAACCGCGACTCTCGCTGTCGGTACGGCGTCCGGATCGGGACGGGGGCCGTGGCGGCACCGTCCGATCCAACGAGGCCGGCGGCGGGTCGGATACGGCGTGGCGGACGGGCCGCGCCGTATCCGGACCCGGGGGTCAGGCCTTGCCGAGGATACGGTTGACCGTGGTGCCGCAGACCGGACAGGGACCCTTAGCCATTCGCATTCCGGTCTTAGAGATCTCTACGTTGCCCTGAAAATCGCGCTTCTCCTTGCATTTGACGCAGTAACCGTTGTATTTCTCGGCCGTCTCGGCCACGGTGCCCTCCTCTGCTCTCTTTCCATTTCCGTACCAGGTACCCAGTCGGGAGTGGAAGTCGACCTCGTGAGTCTGCCTTGGGCAGGGCCTGGACAAGGTGCGTTCCGCCAGGACACGCCAGGCTTTTCGCACTAATGGCGTGTTGCTCGCAAGCGACCGAAGGAATTTTTCGGGCGATCAGCGATAACTTGGACCTTATCGGCGGCGGTCATCAAGTTGGGGCTTGCCTAGGGTAGGCGTCCGCCCGTTAGCGTGCCCACGTGACCCGATACCCGCTGGCCCATTGGTGATCTAGGCCGCCCATGGCCAGCACCCGGAAGCCGGTTGTTGAGGTGCGACGCAGCGAGCGCCGCCGTCGCACGGTGTCCGCGTACCGGGATGGCGAGCGGGTCGTCGTGCTCATCCCGGATCAGTTCTCCCGCGCCGAGGAGCGGGAGTGGGTCGACCGGATGCTGGAGCGCCTGGCGGCACGTGACCAGCGGGTGGGCCGCAGCGACACCGAACTGGCCGCCCGCGCCGCCCGGCTGGCCCAGCGGTACCTGGCCGGATACCCGGCCGCCGCCCGCCCGGCCAGCGTCCGCTGGGTGAGCAACCAGAACGGCCGGTGGGGGTCGTGCACCCCGGCTGACCGGTCGATCCGGATCTCGGACCGGATCATGGACATGCCCGACTGGGTGATCGACTACGTCCTCCTGCACGAACTGGCCCACCTCGTCGTGCCGAGTCACAGTTCGGCGTTCTGGGCACTGGTGGCCCGGTACCCGAAGGCCGAGCGGGCGCGCGGCTACCTGGAGGGGGTCTGTGCGGCCTCCGGGGAGCCCATCCACGAGGATTGACCGGTGACCAGCCCCCCGCCGTCGCCCCGGCGCACCGTCGTCGTCCCGCTGTCCCCGCCGTCCTGGACGCCGCCGGGCGTCGACCCGGCACGCTGGCGGCGTGCGCTGGCCGAGGACGTGGTGGACCTGCTGGCCACGCTCGCCGAGGTGGAGCCCGCGGTCGCGGCCCTGGCCGAGGATCATGAGCTGGCCGGCTCGGTGGTCTGGCCGACGATGCGCGTATACGAGGTGCCGGCGCTCACCGCCAACGTGATCTTCGCAGCCGCCGCGGCCGACGGGTACGACCAGGCGGCCATCGTCGCGCCGGACGCTCCGGACCTGCCCGCGATGCTGATCGGCAAGCTGCTGCGCCCGCTGTCCAGCCGGCCGGTGGCGGTCGCGCCCGGTGCCGTGGGTGGGCTGCTCGGCCTGGCCGCCCGGCTACCGGTACCGGAGTGGCTGCCCGAGATCGACCTGGCCGGCGAGGCGGCCACCGTACGGGCGGCGGCGCCCGGGCCTGGGGACGTGGCGATCGTGCCCGGCTGGCACCGCCTGAGCGGTCCGGACGGGCTGTCCAGGCTCGACCCTGCTCTGGAGGGCTGGGAGGCGACCCGGGCCCTGCTCAGCGCCGCCTAGCCCGGCCGTTGGCCCCGTCCTGCCGAGCCGCGGGCCTCAGGAACGCGATTGCGGACCGGGCTCGCCCTCACCGGGCTCGTCGCCACGGGCGTCCCCGCCGGGCTCGCCGTCACCGGGCTGGTCTTGGCCGGACTGGTCTCGGTCGGGCTCGCCCTCGCCGGACTCGCCCTCGCCGGAATCCAGGGAGCCGAAGTCGAACGAGTCGATGTCGCCGAGCTCGAGCTGGGACCGGGCGAAGCCCTCCGGATCGGCGAAGTCCTCCTCGCCGGGCAGCAGGTCGGGGTGGCCCCACAGCGCGTCGCGCCCGCCGATCCCGCGGTGCTCGGTCAGCGCCGACCACAGCGCGGCGGCCTCGCGGAGCCGTCGTGGACGCAGCTCCAGCCCGACCAGTGCGGCGAAGGTCTGCTCGGCGGGTCCGCCGGCCGCCCGCCGGCGGCGGAACGCCTCTGCCAGCCGTACCACGTCTGGAAGCCGGTCCCCGGCGGCGCTGTCCACCACGTGGCAGACCCAGCCCTCGACCAACGCCAGCGCGGTCTCCAGGCGGGCCAGCGCGGCCTTCTGCTGGGGCGTGTCGTCGGGCGTGAAGATGCCCTCGACCGACAGCTCCTGCATGGACTCCGGGTTGCCCGGATCCAGCCGGCCCATCGCTTCCTCGATGGCCTCCCGGTTGACCCGGATGCCCGCCGCGTACGTCTCGACGGCGTTCAGCACGTGACCGCGCAGCCACGGAACGTGCCCGAACAGTCGCTGGTGGGCGGCCTCGCGCAGCGCGACGTACAGCCGGACCTCGTCGGCGTCCAGGGACAGCCCTTCGCCGTACGCGCTGATGTTCGCGGGCATCAGCGCGGCCGTGCCGGCGGGTCCCAGCGGGAGACCGATGTCGCCGGCGGAGAGCACCTCGGCGGCGAGCGAACCGAGCGCCTGGCCCAGCTGGCCCCCGAACAGAGCGCCACCGAGCGTGGCCACCATCGACTGCATCGGGCCGAGCTGGCCGCGCATCTCTTCCGGAACCAGGTCGCCCATGGCGCCGACCATCCGGCCGGCGACCGGGTCGCACAGCTTGCGCCACACCGGCAGCGTCCGGGTGATCCACTCGCCGCGGGACCACGCCTGGACGTTCTGGATGCCCGACGGCAGCGCGGAAACAGGTTCCAGCCAGAGATCGGCGAGCCGCAGCGCGTCGGTGACGGCCTGGTACTCGGCCTCGGTGACCCGCGGGTCGCCGGGCGGGGGCTCGGTGGCCTCCGCCTCGACGGCCTGGCCGAACCCGAGGCCGTTCGCGATCGGGCCGCCGGTCAGTGTCGCCTGCGCCACCTGACGGGCCAGGTCCCAGTTGACCGGCCCGCCACCCGAGCTGGAGAACAACTGCTGCAACTGCCCGAGGAACTGCTGCATCTGGGCCGGGTCGTTAGGGTCCGGCGCGGCGCCGCCGGGTAGTCCGAAGCCGAAGGGCGTATCAGGCACGATCCAACCGTACGCGTCGGAAGCGGTAGAGTCCCGCGCCGGGCGTTCGCCTACGGGGGAAGTCAGGGAACGTCTACCCGAGACAGTAGGCTTCGGCGCATGAGACGCCGTGGCGCCACCCTTCTCGTGGGCGTGGTCGTGCTTGTTGCCCTGGTGTTGGGGTCGTTTGTCGGGATCAAGGTGCCCTATGTCGAGGAGGGGCCCGGGCCGACCTGGAACACGCTGGGCTCCGCCAGCGGCAAGCAGCTGATCTCGATTTCCGGCGGCGCCACGTCGAACTCCGCCGGCCAGCTGCGGATGGTCACCGTGGGCGTGGAGGACCAGATCAGCCTCTGGCAGGCGATCCGGGGCTGGCTCGACCCCTCCGACGCGGTGGTGCCGCGCGAGGTGATCTACCCGCCCGACCAGACGCAGCAGCAGGTCGACCAGGAAAACCAACAGGAGTTCACGGACTCGCAGAACTCGGCCCAGACGGCGGCGCTGCGCGAGTTGGGCTTCCCGGTCCAGGTGTCGGTGCAGTCGGTGGTCAGCGGACAGCCGGCCGCAGGGCACCTGCGCGCCGGTGACGTGATCACCACGGTCAACGGGCAGAAGGTCACCTCGGTGGAGAAGCTGACCTCGTTGATCAAGGCCAAGCCCGCGGGGACGCCACTGAACATCGGCTACACCCGGGCCGGCGCGTCGGCCAGCACGACCATCACCTCGGACAAGGCGTCGGACGGCTCGGCCCAGGTCGGGGTCCAGGTCGCGCAGAAGCAGCCCAGTCCGTACACGATCAAGTTCAGCCTGGACGACGTGGGCGGGCCGAGTGCCGGCCTCATGTTCTCCCTCGGCATCGTCGACAAGCTCACCCCGACCGATCTGACCGGCGGGCGGACCATCGCCGGCACCGGCACCATCGACGACGAGGGCACGGTCGGCCCGATCGGCGGCATCGCGCAGAAGATGCGGGGAGCCAAGCGGGACGGCGCGACCGTCTTCCTGGCCCCCGCGGACAACTGCGCGGAGGCGGCGGCGAACGCCGTACCAGGCCTGGAACTGGTTAAGGTATCGACAATCGGCGATGCTCTCGCGGCCCTGCAGAAATTGCGCGATCACCAGACGCCGACCGGGTGCGGCGGAAGCTGAGCGTTTCGCCAGGGGTGTAGCCGCTGGTCGCGGGCCCATTCGCCGCAGGTGTCGCCCCGGGGCGACCCGCGTGATCGAGAATCACCTCGTACCCTGGTGCCGTGGTAATGCGAACCCCCCTGCCCCGGATGAGCCGCCGCGGCCGGATGACATTGATCGTGCTGGCCTGCGTCGTCGTGCTGTTCATCCTGCTGGGCTGGGTCGTGGACGCATGGACCAACTATCTGTGGTTCTCCGAGGTGAAGTACACCCAGGTGTTCACCACGATGCTGTGGACCCGCCTCGGGTTGTTCGCGATCTTCGGGGTCGGCATGGCCCTGATCGTATGGATCAATCTCTGGCTGGCGTTCCGGCTGCGGCCGATGCTGCGCATGCACTCCAGTGAACAGCAGTCCCTGGAGCGGTACCGCGGCATCATCTCGCCCCGCTTCGGACTGTGGTCCGGCCTGCTGGCGGCGATCGTCGGGCTGTTCGGCGGCCTGTCCGCACAGGGCCGCTGGCAGCAGTGGCTGCTGTTCGCCAACGCTCAGCCGTTCGGCATCAAGGACCCGCAGTTCGGCGTCGACCTCGGCTTCTACGTCTTCGCCTACCCGTTCTGGCGGTACCTGCTCGGGGTCGGCTTCACCCTCGTCGTGCTGTCCGTGCTCGGTGCGCTGGCCATGCACTACCTCTTCGGCGGGGTACGCCTGCAGGGCGCCGGCGAGCGGATGACCGTCGCGGCCCGTGCCCACCTCACCGCCCTCGTCGCGTTCTTCGTCCTGCTCAAGGCGGTGGCCTACTTCCTGGACCAGCGCGGCCTGCTGCTCGCTCACAACGACGGTACGAACCTGTTCGGCGCCGGGTACACCGACGTCAACGCGCTCCTGCCCGCCAAGGAGATCCTGGCCTGGATCTCCGTGGTGGTCGCGGTGGCGATCCTGGTGTTCTCCAACGCGTTCATCCGCAACCTGGTCTGGCCCGGCATCGCGATCGGCCTGCTCGCCCTGTCGGCCATAGCGGTCGGCGGCATCTACCCGGCCGCGGTGCAGACCTTCACCGTGAAGCCGAACATCCGCGACAAGGAATCGACGTACATCGAGCGCAGCATCGACGCGACCCGGGACGCCTTCGGCCTCAACAACGTGCAGACCATGCCGTACCCGTCGTCCGCGGCGGTGCCGCCCGACTCCCTGCAGTCGGACACCGACACGGTGGCCAACATCCGGCTGCTCGACCCGTCGATCGTGTCCAACACGTACACCCAGCTTCAGCAGGTACGTGGCTTCTACGACTTCACCCAGAAGCTGGACATCGACCGGTACAGCAGCGACGGCAAACCGCAGGACTACGTGGTCGGGGTCCGGGAACTGGACTACAACAACCTGACCGCGCAGCAGAGCAACTGGCAGAACCAGCACACGGTCTTCACCCACGGGTACGGGTTCGTGGCGGCGCCGGCGAACCAGATCGTGTGCAACGGCCAGCCCGACTTCGTCTCCGGCTTCCTGGACAACCAGACCGGCCAGACCAACTGCCAGTCTCCGACCGATCAGATCCCGGTCTCCCAGCCACGGATCTACTACGGCGAGAACATGAACTCGTACGCGATCGTGGGGAAATCCAAGAACGGCAAGGACGCCGAGTACGACCGGCCGAGCGGTTCCAACGACCAGTACGTCACCTACAACGGCAGCGGCGGCGTGTCGGTCGGCTCCTACCTGCGGCGGGTGCTGTACGCCTACAAGTACAAGGAAACGAACTTCCTGATTTCGAGCGTCTTCAACAACAACTCGAAAATCCTTTACGTGCGCGACCCCCGGCAACGGGTGCAGAAGGTCGCGCCGTTCCTCACCCTCGACGGCGACCCGTACCCCGCCGTCGTCGACGGGCACATCGTGTGGATACTCGACGGCTACACCACGGCGTCGACGTACCCGTACTCGCAGCAGATCGACCTGCAGTCGGCCACCAGCGACACGCTGACCGGGGAGGGCACCGCCCAGCAGGCCCAGACCGACATCAACTACCTGCGCAACTCGGTGAAGGCCACGGTCGACGCATACACCGGGAAGGTCACCCTGTACGCGTTCGGGCAGTCGGATCCGGTGCTCAATGCCTGGAACAAGGCGTTCGGCGGCAACCTCATCAAGCCGGCTTCGGCGATCCCACCGGACCTGGCGCAGCACTTCCGGTACCCGGAGGACCAGTTCAAGGTTCAGCGGGAACTGCTCACCCGGTTCCACGTCAAGGATCCGAGCCAGTTCTACTCCGGCCAGGACTTCTGGCAGGTACCGCAGGACCCGGCCCCCGGTACGGCGGCCAACCAGGCGCCCTACTACCTGCTGGCGAAGTTCCCGGGGCAGAACCAGACCACGTTCCAGCTGACGTCCGCGATGACACCACGCGGCCGGCAGAACCTGGCCGCACTGGTCACCGGCTCGTACGTGAACGGTGAACCGAAGCTGGAAATCCTTCAGCTTCCACCGGATACGCAGGTCTCCGGACCGGGCCAGGCCGACCAGAAAATGACGAACGACAACTCCGTCAGACCCCAGATCAGCCTGCTCCAGAACAGTGCGACGGTCATCTACGGCAATCTGCTGTCACTGCCGGTAGGCGGCGGCATGCTCTACGTGGAACCGCTGTACGTGCAGAGCAAGGCCCAGAACGCCTATCCACAGCTGAAGTATGTGCTGGTGAACTTCGGGCAGTACGTCGGCTTCGCCGACAGCCTCCAGGGTGCGCTGACCCAACTTCTCAACTCGGCGAAATCGGCGGGGGCACCGGCGACCGGTACACCACCAACAGCCAACCAACCACCACCGCCGCAGACCAATCCCGCGTTGGACGCGGCAACGCAGCGCATCGACAAGGCGCTGGCGGACCTGAAGACGGCGCAGCAGTCGGGCAACTTCACGAGTTACGGCCAGGCGCTGCAGGAGCTCAACGACGCGATCACGGCGTACGAGCAGGCCCGGCAGGCGGCCACCGCGTCGCCGAAGCCGTCGCCGTCGGGCTCGCCCAGCTCGTCGCCGACCCCGTCGCTGACACCGTCATCGGCGCCCTCGGGCTGATCTTGCCGTACGGGTTTCCGGGTTGGAACGGCGAGGTTCCGGCCCGGAAAACCGGCGGTGACGCGCGGATCCGGAGCCGTTTTGCAGTCGGGGATCGTGGTGCGCTAAGGTATTCACAGCGACGCGGGGTGGAGCAGCTCGGTAGCTCGCTGGGCTCATAACCCAGAGGTCACAGGTTCAAATCCTGTCCCCGCTAC
>DASXOA010000265.1:0-24010 GCA_036494675.1 Rugosimonospora sp. | reverse complement strand
ACACGCGGCGTCTGGGCGGATTCCTGCTTCCCGGCGCGGCGCCGGCACGGATGCCGGTCTTACCTGCGCTCCACAGGCGTTTAGGCTCTCCCAGCGTCCCTGGGCGAGCACGTTGCGGGCCGCGTTGATGTCCCGGTCGTGGACGGCCCCACACGGGCAGGTCCACGACCGGACGCTCAGCGGCTTCGGTCCGTCGAGCCGACCGCACGCCGAGCATGTCTGCGACGTCGGCGCGAACCGGTCGATCTTCCCGAAGACCCGCCCGTACCGGGCGGCCTTGTACTCCAACATGGCGGTGAAGCTGGCCCAGCCAGCGTCGTGGACGCTTTTGCCGAGCCGGGTCCGGCCCAGACCGACGACGCACAAGTCCTCGACATACACCGCTTGGTTGTCGCGGATGATCACCGTGGACAGTTTGTGCTGCCAGTCCCGCCGGGCGTCGACCACCCGGGCGTGCGCGCGAGCCACCTCCACGACGGCCTTCGCGCGGTTGTTCGATCCCTTGGTCTTGCGGGAAAGGTCCTGTTGCAGATGCTTGAGCTTACGCGCCGCACGGCGCAGGAACTTCGGCGCCGCAACCTTCGTGCCGTCCGAGAGTACCGCGAAGTGGATCAGGCCCAGGTCGATACCAACCTCAGAGGGCACCGGCGCCAACGGCTCGTCCGTGACCTGAACGACGAACGACGCGAAGTACCGGCCGGCCGCATCCTTGATGACCGCCACCGAGGACGGTTCTGCCGGCAGAGCCCGCGACCAGCGCACCTCCACGTCGCCGATCTTCGGCAGGCGCAACCGCCCGTTGTCGAGCACCGTGAACCGGGAATTCTTCGTGAAGCGGATCGCCTGCCGGTTGTCCTTACGCGACCGGAACCGCGGCGGGGCCACCTTGCGGCCCTTGCGCTTGCCGGTGACCGACGCGAAAAAGTTGCGATACGCGCTGTTCAGATCCGCGAGGGCCTGCTGCAACACCACGGCGGACACCTCGCCCAGCCACGCCCGTTCCGGCGTGTCCTTGGCCTGCGTGATGACCCGCTTGGACAGCTCACCGTCCGGCAGATACGCCAAGCCCTGCCCGCGGGCCTCCTGCCGTGCGCGCAGCCCGTCGTTGAACACCACCCGCGCGCAGCCAAACGCCCGTGCCAACGCTTCCTGCTGAGCGGGCGTCGGGTAGACGCGGTAGTTGAACCGGAGCTGCACACCATCACGATACCATTGGTTTATGGCAGAACTCGAAGGCATCCGTACCGGCAGACACTGCGTTTTCGCGATGCACGTCCACTTGGTCTTCGTGACGAAGTTCCGACACAAGGTGTTCGCCGCCCGGCACCTGTCCCGGATGGAGGCGATCATGCGGGACGTCTGCCGGGACTTCGAGGCCGAGCTCGTCGAGTTCAACGGCGAGAACAACCACGTGCACCCGTTGGTAAACTTCCCGCCCAAGGTGGCCGTGGCCCGGCTGGTCAACAGCCTCAAAGGCGTCTCCTCCCGGCGGCTGCGGCAAGCGTTTCCCGACCTCACGCACCACTATTACCATGCCAACAAACTCTGGTCGGGTTCGTACTTCGCCGGCTCCGTGGGCGGCGCACCACTCAACGTCGTCCGCCAGTACATCCAGCAGCAGAACCGCCCAGCTTAAGAAACTGCTCAGGCCTTGACAGCCCTCCCAGCGCGGACCTTCACCCCCACCCTGAAGGGCGGAGCACTGGCCCGCAGCCCGGTAGCCGATGGCACGCGTGGCAGCATGGAGATCGTGAACATCGCTGTGCGGGACAACTCCGAAGAACACCGGTACGAGGCGCTGGCCGACGGGACCCTCGCCGCCGTCATCGCGTACCGGGACCGCGTGGACGGCGCCCGGGTGTTCCTGCACACGCAGACCGAACCCGAGTTCGGCGGCAAGGGTGTGGGCGGCACTCTGGTGCGCCGGGCGCTGGAGATCGAGCGGGAGCAGGGGCGCCGCGTCGTGCCGGTCTGCCCGTTCGTCGCCGCGTTCCTGGAGCGCCACCCGGAGTACAAGGACGTCATCGAGCGCTCGGACGGCTGAGGCGCTCGGACGGCTGAGGCGCTACACCGGCCAG
The DNA here is from genome assembly GCA_036494675.1 of Rugosimonospora sp. GTDB lineage: Bacteria > Actinomycetota > Actinomycetes > Mycobacteriales > Micromonosporaceae > Rugosimonospora. The sequence goes on along the minus strand of DASXOA010000265.1, from coordinate 21,932 downwards.
TGGCCGGTCAGCCGCCGTACCCCCTGGGCCGCACCCCGGTCCATCGCGGCCCGCACGATCGCGAAGACCAGCCCCTGCAGCGCGGCGGCCGCGAGCACCTCACCCCAGCCACGCTCCTCGTCCAGCGCGTCCGGAGTGCCCTCGACGCCCGGCGCCAGCCGCCAGACCTGCTTGACCACCAACCCGGCCACCGCGCCGGCCGCCACCCCGACGAGCAGGCCGACCGGCCGGTAGAGCACCTTCTTCTTCACCGCGACCTCACCCGCGCCGGCGCCAGGCGGCCAGCCCGGCGAGCCCGGCGAGCAGCAGCACGAGCCCGGCCGCCCCGGCCACCAGGGGCAGCCGCGAGCCGGCCGTACCGGAGATCCGCTCGCGCGCCCGGCCGACCCGGTACGCCAGGTCGCTGTACCGGTCGTGCGCCACTCCCCGAGCGGTGCGCTGGATCCTGGCCTTGACCTCACCGGCCTTGTCGTGGGCCCGGGCCTTCACGTCGGCCTTCGCCGCCAGCGCGCCGACCGTCTCGCCGAGCGCGGCACGGGTCTGCTCGATCTCGGCGCGCAGCAGGGCACGGCGGTGGTCGAGCCCCAGCGACGAGAGGGTCGCCCCGTCCATGGCCGCCGCACCATCGCTGGACGGGTCGGGGCCACCCTTCCCAGTCACCGGTTCTTCCTGTTCTCGACGGCCGAGGTCACCGCGCCGAGGTCGCGGCGCGCGCCATCGACCGCCGCCTCCGGTACCGGCGCACCCGCCTGCTTCACCTGAGCGCGGCCGGTGATGGCCATCAGCCCGGCGATGGCCAGCAGCAGCGCCCCGATCACGAGGGCCGCGCCCCAGTCCGGCATCACCCGGGCGAGCAGCAGCACGCAGCCGGTGAGGAGCCCGAACACCCCGTACAGGCTGACCACGCCGGCGCCGCCGAACAGGCCGGCGCCCTTGCCGACGTGCACGGCCTTGTCGGTCATTTCGGCCCGGGCCAGCGCCAGCTCGTCCCGGACCAGTGTGGAGAGTTGTTCCGACGCGCGGCGGATCAGCTCCGCCGTGGGCAGCGACTCGATCGGCCGGTTACCGTCCGGGTGTGCGCCGATCGGCCGCGTCCCGGTCGGCCCCGGAGGCGTCGGAGACTCGGACATCTTCGCCATTCGCCCCAGGTGCCCCACGCCGTACCTGATAAACGCTCAGATGCTCATTCGTCGGCCAGCCGATCGAGCAGCCCGGCGGCGATCCGGAGTACCTGCTGCTCCGCCGGGGTCAGCGCGTTGGTCATCGCGGCGGCCAGCCACTCCTCCCGCCGGGCGCTGTCCTCGCGCAGTACCCGCATCCCGGCGTCCGTGATCTCCAGCAGCGACTGCCGGCCGTCGCGCGGATCGCCGTGGCGGGCCACCAGCCCCCGCACCTCCAGCGCGGCGAACACCCGGGTCAGCGTCTGCGGGGTCACGTGCTCGGCCTCGGCGAGCGCCCGGGGGGTCATCGTGTGGTGCCGGTACAGCCGGCTGAGCACGGACACTCCTAGCGCGGTCACCCCGTGGTCCTGCCGCTGGGTGCGCAGCCGGCGGGCGAGCCGCACCACACCCAGCCGGATCTCCCGGACCGCCGCCCGCAACTCCGCGTCCCGCAACTGCGCGTCCGGTACCGCCATGCATGGACCCTAACCCGCCGTGAGCTGGTCGCCCGTCCGCGGAGCCGGCGGCCGCAGGAAACCCGCGTACCGGCCGGCGAGCGAGACCAGATCGGCGTGCCGCCCCCGTTCGACGATGCGGCCGTCGTGCAGCACGACGATCTGGTCGGCCCGCTCGATCGTGGCCAGCCGGTGGGCGATGACGATCGTGGTGCGCCCCTCGGACAGCGCGTCCAGCGCCTCCTGCACGGCACGCTCGGTCCGGGTGTCCAGCGCGCTGGTCGCCTCGTCGAGCAGCAGGATCGGCGGGTTGCGCAGCAGCATCCGGGCGATGGCCAGGCGCTGGCGCTCCCCTCCGGAGAACCGGTACCCGCGCTCCCCCACCAGCGTGTCGTAGCCGTCGGGGAGCCCGTCGATCAGGTCGTGGATCCGGGCCGCGGCGGTGGCCGCGCGGATCTCGTCGTCGGTGGCGTCCGGCCTGGCCAGCAGCAGGTTCTCCCGGATCGACGCGTGCAGCAGGTAGGTCTCCTGGGACACCAGACCGATCGAGGAGGACATCGAGGCCAGCGTCGCGTCGCGCACATCGGTGCCGTCGACCAGCACCGCTCCCCGCTCGGGTTCGTAGAGCCGGGCGACCAGGTAGGCCAGCGTGGTCTTACCGGAGCCGGTCTCGCCCACGATCGCGGTCATCGAACCGGCCGGGCACACCAGGTCGATGTCCTCCAGGGTCCAGCGCTGCGCGCCCTCGTACCGGAACGAGACGCCGTCGAGCCGCACCTCACCGTGCCGCAGCGTCAGCGGCCGGGCGCCGGGCCGGTCGTCCACGTCGACGGGCAGGTCGAGCACGTCGAAGATCCGGCCGAACAGCGCCAGTGAGACCGACACGTTCTGCCCGATGCCCTGCATGCCGCTGACCGGCCCGATCAGCCGGTTCACCATGCTGGTGAACGCGACGACGGTACCGATGCTCGCCAGCGAGGCGCCGTTCGCCACCTCGATGCCGGCCAGCCAGTACACGATCGCCGGGACGACGACCAGGCTCACCCGCCGGGTGGCCAACCGCCACCGGCCGGCCATCACGGCGGCCAACTCGACGTCGGAGATCGTCTTGGACTGCTCGGCGAACCGGCGGGTCAACTCGTCGCGCAGCCCCATCGTCTTGGCCAGCAGCACGCCGGCGACGGACAGCGACTCCTCGACGAGTGTGGTCAGGGCGGACAGGCCACCCTGCCGCCGCCGGGCCAGGGCGCGGCGCTGCTGTCCGAGCCGGAACGTCATGAGCAGGAACAGCGGCACCACCAGCAGGGCGAGCACCGAGAGCCGCCAGTCGAGCAGGAGCATGGCCGCGACGATGGCGCCGGCCGACACCACGTTCTGCACCACCGAACTGGCCGTGTTGGTCAGGACGTTGTCCACCCCGCCGACATCGTTGAGCACCCGGGACAGGACGTCTCCGGTACGGGTACGGGTGAAGAAGGCCAGCGACATGCGCTGGAGATGGCCGTACACGCTGACCCGCAGGTCGTGCATGATCCGCTGTCCGATCACGTTGGACAGCTGACCGGTGGTCACGCCGAGCGCACCGGAAGCGACCGAGGAAACGATCATCCCCAGCGCGAGCCAGGTGATCAGGAGGGCGTTGCGCTCGGGCAGCCCCCGGTCGATGATCGCGCGCAGCAGGAATGGGGCGACCACACCGAGCGCTGCCTGGAACACGACCAGGGTCACGAGCAGGACGAGCAGCCAGCGATGCGGACGGAACAGGGCCGCGATCCGGCGCAGCGGCACCTTCCGGTCTTCCCCCGTGGCGTCGAGCGCGGCCGGCGCTCGACGAGTCGCAGTCGAACTCATACGCCGGAGCGTACTATCGCGGTACGCATTCCTCGCAAGCGGTTATTCTTCCGGCCAGTTTCATTCGCTTGGGCGAAGCATCTTCGCGACGCGGGCGGCGGGCGACGGGCGACGAGCGACGAGCGACGAGCGACGAGCGGCTCAGCCGGTCTGGACCGCCGTTCCCTGCTCGCCCCGCTGCGGATCGCCGGACAGTTCGGCCTCGGACCGACCCCGGACCAGCGCCCAGTACAGCAGCAGCATGCCGCCGACCTGCGCCAGGTGGTACGTGGAGGTGGGGTCGAGATCGATCCAATGGGTCACGCCGGGGCTCAACGCCTGGGTCGCCCCGGCCGCCCCGCTGGCCACGATCGCCAGCAGTACCGGCCGGCCGAGCGGATGATGCCGGTACGTCGCCCAGCACCACAGCGCCAGCACGCTGGCCATGGTCAGGCCCTCACAGGACATCATCGAGGCGACCCCGGCATGGCCGGCGGCGGCGAGCACGATGTACGCCACCAGCCCGATCGAGCGCAGCAGCCAGAAGGTACGGGCGTGACCGGAGCCGAGCACCTCGACGACCGTACCGGCGAGGATGTAGGACACCGCGACGACCACGAGCACGCTGATGATGGCCCAGCTCAGGTTCCCCCAGCGGCTCCAGCGCACGAGAACGGCGTGATGCACCGAACCGGCCAGCGCCGCGACGGCCGCCCACCCGAAGGCCGACACCCAGGGACGGGGAACCCATGGCCGGCGGCGCAACCGGACCGCCAGCGTGGTGACCACGAGCCCGAGCAGGAAATCAGTCAGCGACTGAGCGGGTTGGGCGAGCACGTTAGCACGCTACGCCGGTTTGCCATCGACGAACCACGAAGGTTCATCATCCGCCACGCAACCAGCGGTGTCGCGGGTTGCACGGCCGGCACACACTGGTCCCATCAGCGTGGTGCGGAGGTGACAATGAGTGGCGGCCTGCTCGTGGCCAACGCCGTGCTGCTCGTGGCCGCGGCGCTGATCCGGTTCCCGCCGCGCCGCGGCACCGGCCGTGGCTTCCGCCCGCAGACCCGCGGCGCCGGCCGCCGGTTACGTCCGCCGCGCCGCGGAACCGGCCGCCGGTCGCGCCCGCCGCACCGCCGCGCCGGCCGGGAACTGCGCCCGACCGAGGTCGCCCTGCTGCGCTCCGGCCCCGCCGCGGCCGTGGTCACCGCCCTGGTACTGCTGCACGCCCGGGCGGCGGTGGACGCCGCCGCGCCGGGGACGGTGCACCGCACCGGGCCGCTGCCCCGAGGCTGCGACCCGCTGGCCCGACTCGTGTACGAATCGCTGGCGCGGCCGGGCAACCCGCGCGAACTGGCGGCGCGCGCCGCGGTGCGCGGCGGCCTCACCGACCTGGCGGCCGGCCTGGCACGTGCCGGACTGGTGCTGCGCGCCTGGCGCAGGCGCGCGCTGCGGCTCATCGCGGCCACCGCCGGCCTGCTGACCGTCACGGGGTTGCTGGCCGTCACCGGGTTGCTGGACGCCCCGGGATTGCTGGACGCCACGGGGTTGCTGGACGCCGCGAAAGTGCCGGTCGTCGCGGGACTGCCGGTCGTCGCGGGAGCGCCCGGAGCCGGCCCGGGTGCGACCGACCTGACGGCGGGCGACCGCACGCTCACCGTGGTGGCGCTCGCTGTGCTGGCCGCCGCTATCGGGGCGCTGGCGCTGCTGCCCGGCCGTACCGCCGCGGGCCGGCGCCTCGTACGCGGGCTGCGCCGGCGGCACGCCGACCTGACCCCGGAGCACGAACCCGACGCCGCCGAGTGGTCACCCCAGGCCCTCGGCCTCGCCGTCGCTCTCTACGGGCCGGCCGCACTGCAACTGACGTTCCCGCGTTTCGCCGCGCAGGGCGGACTGTTCGGGGCGTCCCGGCCCGGGGCCGGTTCCCGCCGCGGCGATCGGCGGCCGCCCGGTCCCCGCCGTACCCGATCAGCCCGGCCGCACGCGACGGCGACCCGCTGACCGGCCGGCGCCGGCCGGCCCGGCATCCCGGACACAGTCGCAACGTCCGCCGCACGACGACTTGACCCGACCCGAGCCGGAAAGCCGAGCCGGAAGTCAGAAGTCGCCCAACCCCTGAGCCTTGTGGATGGTCTCGCGAACCCGGTCGCGCGCCGCGCCGGACCGGGATGCCTGCTGCGCCGCCGAGCGCAGCGCCTCGATCAGCCCGAGCAGCGGCCCGGCCGTCCCGCCCTTGAGCGCGTCGTTGACCAGCGCCCGCGCCTCCTCGAAGTCCTGCGCGGCCGACGCGGCCTTGGCCTGGCCCTGCTCCAGCTTCTGCAGAGCCGCCGACAACCTGGTGACGATCTCCTGAGTGCTCATCGGGCTCGATTGTGCCCCACCGCTCGCGCGGCCGCGCTCAACCCACGGGGTTTCGACGCAGCCGGATCCAGCGGTACCCGTAGCCGTCCAACTCCAGCTTGGCCAGTCCGTCGACGTCCGCGTACTCCTGGTTGCCGAAGACCTGGTTCGGGTGGTCCGCCTCGGCCGCGAGCGCGCCCAGGTCCAGCAGCACCGGCTCGGTACCGAGGTTGTGCAGGAACAGCATCGTGCCGGCCGGCCCGTCCGCGCGATGCGCCAGTACCGCCGGCGGAAGCTCCTGATCCACCGGCGTGCACTGCCCGGCACCCACCTCCGGACTCTCCCGGAGCGTACGGATCATCCGCTCGAACCAGGCGAGCAGCGACGTCGCGTCGTGCCGCTGGGCGGTGACGTTCACCTCCCGGTACCCGTACCGGCCCTTCGAGATCACCGGCCGGACCGGCCGTTCCGACGTGGTGAAGCCCCCGTTGTCCTGGCGCGACCACTGCATCGGGGTACGGATCGCGTCGCGGCCGGGCAGCGTGAGGTCGTCGCCCATGCCGATCTCCTCGCCGTACCGCAGCACCGGCGTGCCCCTCAGGCTGAACTGCAACGAGTACGCCAACTCCAGCCGCCGCCGGTCGCCACCCAGCATCGGGGCGAGCCGGCGCCGGATGCCCCGGTCGTAGAGGCGCATGTCCTCGTCCGGCCCGAACTGGGCGAACACCTCGGCCCGCTGGTCCGCGGTCAGCCTGGACAGGTCGATCTCGTCGTGGTTGCGCAGGAACGTCGCCCACTGGGCGCCCTTCGGCAGCGACGGCGTGCTGCGCAGCGCCTCGACGATCGGCTCCGCGTTGCGCCGGGCCAGCGCGAGCACGATCCGGTCGTTCAGCAGGAAGTCGAACAGCATGTGGATGCGGTTGGCCGAGCCTCCCGCGTCGCCGACGTAACGCACCAACTCGTCCGAGGCGACGTTCGCCTCGGCCAGCAGCAGTGCGTCCCCGGTCCGCCAGGAGGCGTGCTGGCGCAGTTCGGTGAGGAATTCGAAATCCATCGTCGGCTCGGGCGCATCCGGCTCGGTCAGCTCGATGATGAACGGGGCCGCGTCGATGCGGAAGCCGGCCACGCCCAGTTGCAGCCAGAACCCCATGATCTTCTTGATCTCGGTCCGGACCGCCGGGTTGGCCACGTTGAGGTCCGGCTGGAAGTCGTAGAAGCGGTGGTAGTACCAGGCGTGCGCGCGGCGGCTGTAGGTCCAGGTCTCGCGCTGCTTGCCCGGGAAGACCATGCCCTGGTACCGGTCGGTGGGCGCACTGTGCGACCACACGTACCAGTCGCGGTACGGCGAGTCGGGCGAGGCGCACGCGGAACGGAACCACGGATGCTCGTCCGACGTGTGGTTCACCACCAGATCGATGAGCACCCTGATGCCCCGGTTGCCGGCCTGGTGCAGCAGTTCGGCGAAGTCGCCGAGCGTACCGAGCCTCGGGTCGACGGTGTAGTAGTCGGTGATGTCGTACCCGCCGTCCCGGTGCGGGGACGGGTGGATCGGGTTGAGCCACAGGCAGGTGACACCCAACCGGGCCAGGTAGTCCAGCCGGCCGAGCAGTCCCCGGAAATCGCCGACCCCGTCGCCGTCGGAGTCCGCGAAGGACTCGACCTCGACGCAGTACACCACGGCCTCGTCGTACCAGCGCTCGCTCACACGGGTTGTGGTTCCCGCCGCCGGTGCCCGTTCAAACCACGCGCTGGAGATGGTGCACCGGGCCCGGGACGATGACGCCCCGGGCCCGGTGTGTGTCGCGTGCGGGTCAGCTCACGGTCAGCGCCGTGTCGTCGATGACGAACGAGGTCTGCAGCGAGGAGTCCTCGGTGCCGCTGAACGAGACGGAGACCGTCTGCCCGGCGAAGCCGGACACGTTGAACGACCGCTGCGTGTACCCGGTGCCCTTGTTCAGGTTCGAGTAGGTCGCCTCGGTGGTCGAGCCCACCTTCACGGTCAGCTTGTCGTACGCCGTCGTCGTGGTGGTCTCCGACGTGTCGATGTGCAGCCAGAAGCTGAACGTGTAGCTGCTGCACCCGGACGGGATGCTCACCGACTGGCTCAGGGTGTCGGTGTGCGTGGTGCCGTACCCGTCCAGCCACGCCTTCCACGAACCGGAGTGCGCCGGCTCGGAGGAGGTGTTGTCGATGACACCGGTCGACGCCGTCCACGGGGACGCGCTGCCGGTCTCGAAGCCCGGGTTGCCCAGCTTCTGGCCGGCACCGGTGCACCCGCCACCGCCGCCAGTCGGGTTGATCGTCCAGGTGAACGACGCGCTGCCGCTCTGGCCGCCGCTGCTCGCCGTCGCCGTCACGGAGTACGTCGCCGCCGTGGTCGGGGTACCGCTGATCACGCCGGTCGACGAGTTGAGCGACAGCCCGGCCGGCAGACCCGACGCGGACCAGGTGAACGAGCCCGTGCCGCCGGACGCGCTGAGCGTCAGGCTGGTCGCGGTGCCCACGGTGCCGGTCTGGCTACCCGGGTTGTTCACCGTGACGCCGCCGGTACCGCCACCACCGGAGGTGAAGGCCGCGGTGCCGTTGGGGGTACCGAGCCCGGTCGGGCCGTCCCATCCGCTGCCCGAGGTGCACATCGGCGAGCCGCAGCTACCGTTGTTGCCGCTGGTGACGTCGAACAGGTTGCCCGCGTGGGCGTACGGGTAGGACGCCGGGGAGTCCGAGGCGCCCGGGGTGCCGGCGAGCGCGTAGACCGCCGCGATCTGCGGGGCGGAGGCGCTGGTGCCGCCGTACACTTCCCAGCCGGTTCCGCCGTAGGTCTGGTACACGGCGAGACCGGTGTTCGGGTCGGCGACCGCGGACACGTCCGCCTCGGCGCGCCGGGTGCAGCCGGTGGTGACCGTCTGGAAGGTCGGCTTGGTGTCGTAGGCGGAGCAGCCGGAGCCGGCGCCGCTCCACGCCGTCTCGGTCCAGCCGCGGGTGCCGGTCGAGGTGTGCAGGGAGGTGCCGCCGACCGCGACGACGTACCGCGAGGTGGCCGGGTACTCCGCCCCGTTGCCGCTGTCGCCCGAGCTCACCGTGATGGCCACGCCTGGGTGGTTGAAGTGCGAGTCGTCAGTGGTCTGGCCGGAGTACTCGCTGCCTCCCCAGCTGTTGGACACGAACTTGGCGTGCGCCGCCGCGTAGTCCTCCGCCGCGTACAGGTTGGCGTCGGTGGGCGAGGTCGCCTCGACCAGCAGGATGTGGCAGGTCGGGCAGATCGCCGAGACCATGTCCACGTCCAGCGAGATCTCGCCGGCCCACCCGGAATCCGGGGAGGGCAGCGAGGTGGTCGACCCGGTCTGGCTGACCTTCGAGAAGCAGCCGTTGGCCGTGGTGCAGGCCGGCAGGCCGTACTGCGAGCGGTAGGCGGACAGGTCCGATGCCGCGTTCGGGTCGTCGTACGCGTCCACGATGGCGACCGTGGCGGTCGTCGAACCGGCCGGCAGCTTGTAGGCGCTCTTCAGGTCGGACGGGCCGTAGCCGGAGGGCGTCGCCGCCGGGGAGATGGACTGTGGCGCGGCGACGTCGGTACGTCGCAGCGCGAAGCAGGTCATTTCGTGCGCCTTGGCGGTGGCGCAGCTGTGCGTGTAGTTGGCCGCGGCCGTGGTCGCCGCAGACGCGGGTGCCGCGGCCAGCACACCGGCGGTGAGTACCGCCGCAGCACCGATCGCGACGAGCACCGGGGGTCTAACCCGCATGTTCTCCTCCAAAGCAGGGGGTCACCAGGATGGCAGGGAATCCGGGCTCGTGGCTGACCGGATTCCCCTCTCCATTGATGTCTTTGACTGCTGGAAGACCACGTACAACCCACACAGCCGGCTAATTGTTGCGAGGGAACTGTTAAGTTCCCGTGTGACAAACACATGTAAATATGGAAAACTTCTGCAACAACATGGCAGCCGACAGCGCGGCGCGGAAATCCAGCCGGTAGGTCACCGTCGACCATGGGGAGGCGTCATGCCGGAGCAGGAGTGGGACGACTCCTTCGGCGCCCTCCTGGCCAGGTTCCGCCGGGCCGCGGGGCTCACGCAGGAGCAGCTGGCCGACCGGGCGGAACTCTCGGTGCGCGCCATCAGCAGCCTGGAATGCGGGAGCCGCCATCCCCGGCGGCTGACCCTCGACCGGCTGGCCGCCGCGCTGGACCTGACGAGTGAGCAGCGCACCGGACTTCAGGGTGCGGCCCGGTACGGGCGGCGGCGCGCCGTGCCGGTCGGCACCCTGCTGCCGATCGGCGGCCCGGCCGGCCCGCTGGTCGGCCGGCGCACCGAACTCGCCGAACTGCACGCGCACCTGACCGGGGACGGTCCGGCCGTGCTGACCTACGACGGCGAGGCCGGCATCGGCAAGTCACGGCTGCTGGCCGAGGCGGTCGCGCTCGGTACCCGGATCGGGATGCCGGTGCTGGTCGGGATCGGACGGCGCGACAGCGGCCCGTACTCCCCGCTCGCCGACGCGCTTGCCGACCACGTCCGGCGTACCCCGCCCAGCGTGCTGGCCGCCCAACTGCGCGGCTGTGCCGGGCTGGAACTGCTGCTGCCGGAGCTGGCCGACCGCACCCGTCCGGGCACCGCCGGTATCGGTGCCGGTGCCGGGGCGTCGACGGACAGCGGTGGACAGTCGACGGACCGCGGCGGGGCCGAGCCGGGCCGGCAGGGGCGCCGGCTGATGTTCGAGGCAGCCGGCCGGTTCCTGGACAACATCGCCGGGACCGGGAACCTCCTGCTCGTCCTCGACGACCTGCACTGGGCCGGCCCGGACACCGCCGAACTCGTCGCCTATCTGGTGCGCCGGTCCTGGCGGTACCTGCGCCTGATCGCCGCGTGCCGGACCGGTGACGTGGGACCGGGCACCCCACTCGGGCAGTGCGCCGCCGACCTGGCCCGGCTGCATCTGGTGCGCGGGCGCCGGTTGGCCCCGCTGACCGCACCGGAGGCCGAGGCGCTCATCAGCGTCACCGCGGGCGAGGCCGCCCTGTCCGAGACCGTACGCACCAGGATCGTGCGGTTGTCCGGAGGGCTGCCGCTGTTCCTCGTCGAGCTGACCCGGGCCGCCCTCGACGTGCCGCCGGACACCGCGGCATCCACGCTGCCGTCGCCGGGCGCCACCACCCGGTCCGGCGCGCAGCGCGTGCCGTGGCAGCTTCGGCTGGCCGTGTTGCACCAACTCTCCGTGCTGCCGGAGCCGGTCGTGGTGTTGCTACGCCGGATGGCCGTGGCCGGGCCGACGGTGACCGTCGCGCAACTGGTCGGCGACGAGCGCGACGCCGAACTGGTACTCGACCGGCTCGACGTAGCCCGCCGGTACCGGATCCTGGACGAGACCCGTTACGGATTCAGGTTCCGCTACCCGCTCGTGCGCGAGGTGCTGGCGGTCGGCATGGGGCCCAACCGCCGCCGGCTGTGGCGCTCCGGGTCAGCCGACGTACGGCATGCGCCGGTCCGGACGGCGTAGCACCGGCACCGGCTGCGGCCGGGAGTCCACCATGCGCCGGCGCCGACCCGGGACCATCGCGGCGTCCACGGCCTCCAGGTAGACCCGTTCGTACCGGCGGGCCATCAGCGGTGCGGAGAAGTTGGCCCGCACGTGCGCCACACAGTCAGCGGGATCGATCTCATCGATACGGTGCAGCGCCGCCGGCAGATCCTCCGGCCGGCCGCGTACCCATCCGGTCAGGCCGTCGCGGATCAGTTCCGGTACCGCGCCGCGGCTGAGGGCCACCACCGGGGTACCCACCGCCATGGCCTCGATCATCACCATCCCGAACGGTTCGTCCCAGCGGATCGGCATGATGAGGCAACGGGCCTCGGTGAGCAGCTTGTCCGTGACCGTCCGGTCGGCGTCGGCCAGCAGCGTGATGTCGTCGCCGTCGCGCAGCATCGGCCGGATCTCTTCTTCGAGGTACTTGGCCTCGCTCGGCTCGCTCGCCTTGCCGGCCAGCACCAGCGGCAGCCCGGCTTCCCGGCACGCCTGGATGGCCAGATCCGGCCCCTTGTCGGGGCTGAACCGGGCGAGCCACAGCACCGGCCCGCTGTGCCGCTCCGGCGCGTCGACCGGATCCACGTACGGCAGAGCGTTGTGTACCGTCGCGGCCCACGGAAGGCTCGGTCGCGACTGCCGCTGGGACCGGGAGATGGCGACCAGCCGCACGTTGTCGCCCAGGGCGTCCAGGAAGTCGCCGAGGTCGCTGTTGACGATGCCGTGCACGGTGACCACCGTCGGCGCCTTGCGCATCGCCGCGGTGACCGGGCCGTCGGTGGTGTGGTCGTGCACCACGTCGTACTCGCCCTCGCTCATCAGCTTGTTGACGCGTGCCGTGTGCACGAGGGCGGGTAGCAACTGACCGAGCCGGGCATGCTGGAGCGACGGGTTGCTCGCGATGAAGTGAGACGCGGCGGTGCCGGTTCGCGAACCAGCACCGAACAGCGATACCTCGTGGCCCCGGGCCACCAACGCGTCCACGAGCGCACCGGCGATCACCTCGACGCCGCCGTACCCGAGTGGTGGCACCTCGTACCAGGGTGGGACGACCATGGCGATCCGAAGGCGCCGGTGTCCTCGATGCGGGGGCTCCAGGGGTGATTCGGTCACGGTCAGCCTCTTTTCTTCCGCACTGGGCTGCCGCCCCACGGGTCGATCTGTGGCCTCCGCACCGGTACCCACGATAATCCGGCCGTAACGTACCGGGCTCTGAGCGCCACCGGCTGCCCGCACAATGCCACCCAAATCGGACCAAATCGCCGTACAGTGGGGATGGCACGCGTGGCGGCGCAGAAAGCGCGGGGGTAAGGCATGGCCGCGGTAATGGTGGTGACCACAGAGGAGATCCCCGGATACCGGATCAGTGCGGTGATCGGTGAGGTGATCGGCTCGATCGCACGGCTCAGCAACGCCTTCACCGAGGGAATCCGGTCGCTGGACGGCAATCTGAACCCGAAGCGGTCCCGGGAGCTGACCCAGTGGCGCAAGGACGCGGTGACCGAGATGGTCGAGCAGGCCCGGCAGCGTGGCGCGAACGCGGTGATCGGACTGCGGTTCGACAACCGGAACATCAGCACGGCGTGGGCCGAGATCTGCGCGTATGGGACGGCGGTAAAGGTGGACCCGGCGAGCGAGTGAGAATGCTTCCGGTTTCGCGCCGTCCCGGTTTCTCCGGAGGCTCTCGACACGTCCCGGCCGACTTACCCGTTTCCCGGCCGGCTCAGCCCTTTCCCCGCCGGCTTGGCCGTTTCGCCGCCGGCTTGGCCCGTTCCCCGCCGGCTTGGCCGTTTCGCCGCCGGCTTGGCCGTTTCCCGGGCATCTCGACACGTCCGGCCGGCTTGTCCGGCGGGTTGTCGGCGCTAGGATGGCGCGAAACATCCCATGTATGAGGGGGCCCCTTGGCAGTCACCGACGAGGCGATCGACAAGATCAAGGGAATGATCGTCTCCGGCGAACTGAGCCCCGGAGACCGCCTACCCAAAGAGGCGGACCTGGCCGACCGGCTCGGCCTGTCGCGCAACTCGCTGCGCGAGGCCGTGAAGGCGCTGTCGCTGATCCACGTGCTCGACGTACGGCAAGGCGACGGCACCTATGTCACCAGCCTGGAACCCCGGCTGCTGCTCGACGCGATGACGTTCGTGGTGGACTTCCACCGCGACGACACCGTCCTGGAATTCCTTGAGGTACGCCGGATTCTCGAGCCGGCCGCGACCGCGATGGCGGCGCTGACGATGGCGGACACCGAGATCGGGCAACTGCGCGCGGTCCTCGGCGAACTGCCCGACGAGCCGAGCGTGGAGGCGCTGGTCGCCAACGATCTCGAATTCCACCGCCGGATCGCGCTCGGGTCGGGCAATACGGTGCTGTGTTCGCTCATCGAGAGCCTGTCCGGACCGACCACCCGGGCCCGGATCTGGCGCGGGCTGACCCAGGAGGGTGCGGTCGACCGCACCCGCGAGCAGCATTCGGCGATCTGCGACGCGATCGCGGCCCGCCAGCCGGAACTGGCCCGCTCGTGGGCCACCGTGCATGTCGCGGGCGTCGAGGAGTGGCTGCGCAGGGCGCTGCAGGACTGACGAATGTAACCGATGGCACGCGGGCTACGAAGCGGCCGCGCCCGGACGATCGCGCAGCCGGTAGGTCCGGGTGGCGGTGCCGCCGAAGACGGCCGAGCGCTCCGCCGGGTCCAGCGCGGCGGTCAACTCGTGCGCCAGGTCGACCACGTCGCCGTACCCGGCGGCGAGCAGGCAGACCGGCCAGTCCGAGCCGAACATGAGCCGGTCCGGCCCGAACACGTGCAGCGCGTGGTCCGCGTAGCGGCGGAAGTCGTCGGCCTTCCAGCCCTCCCAGCGGGCCTCGGTGACCAGACCGGACAGCTTGGCCGTGACGTTGGGCAGGGAACCGAGCGCGGACAGCCCGCCGGCCCACGGTTCCCAGGCGCCGGCCGCGATGCCCGGCTTCGCCAGGTGGTCCAGGACGAACCGTACCTCCGGCAACTGCTCCACCACGTCGCGCGCGGACGCCAGTTGGGGCGTCAGCACCAGCAGGTCGTACGCCAGGCCCGCCGCGCCCACCGCGCGGATCCCGCGGCGCACCTCGGGCCGGGCCAACCACCCCGCGTCCGGCTCGTCCTGCACCTGGTGCCTGATGCCGACCAGCCGGTCGCCGCCCGGAAGGGCACGCAGCCGCACGATGCGCTCCGCGACGTCGGGGGCGGCGAGGTCGACCCAGCCGACCACCCCCGCGATCAGTCCGTCGCTGCCGTGCGCGGCGGCCAGGAACTCGACCGTCTCGTCGACGTCGCCGACGGTCTGCACGAGGACGGTGCGCGACGCCCGCCCGTCGGTGGCCCTCCGCAGATCGTCCACTGTGTACGGTCGGCGGACCGGCGCCATCGGGTCCGCCGCGAGAAACGGGTACTGCCGGCGGGACGGATCCCACAGGTGATGGTGGGCATCGACGATCATCAGGCGGCTCCGATCGGGGTGAGTGCGTCGGCACGCAACAGTCCCCCGGCCACCAGGTCCTCCCACAACCCGGGGGGCGGTGGCGGCGCGGCGTACAACTCGGCATTGCGGCGCATCTGCTCCGGGCTCTCGACACCCACCACGACGCTGGCCACGCTCGGGTACGCGCCGGCGAAGGCCAGGGCGGCGGCCGGCAGCGAGGTACCGTGCCGCCGGCAGACCGACGCGATCGCCCGGGCCCGTTCGATCAGTTCGCCGGGCGCCTCACCGTACTCGTAGCGCGCGTCCGCCGCCGGCCAGTCCGTGGCCAGCAGCCCGCTGTTGAAGACGCCGACGTTGATCACCGAGACACCGCGCCGTTGGCAGGACGGGAGCACGTCGTCCAGTGCCGGCTGTTCGAGCAGGGTGTACCGGCCGGCGAGCATGATGACGTCGACGTCGGTCTCGTCGACGAACCGGCCGAGGATCGCGGACTGCTTCGAGCCCACCCCGATCGCGCCGACCACGCCCTGAGCGCGCAGTTCGTGCAGGGCCGGGTACGCCTGCGTGAGCGCTGCCTCCGGATCGTCGCTCTCGTCCGGGTCGTGGATGAGCACCACGTCGACGCGGTCGCACCCGAGCCGCCCCAGGCTCTCCTCGATGCCGCGGCGCACCCCGGCGGCGGTCAGGTCCCAGACCCGCCGGGAACTCGCCGGTACGTCGAAGCCGTTGCCCAGGTCGGTGCGGCCCACGCCGTCCGGGTCCGGTACCAGCAGCCGACCCACCTTTGTGGACAGCACGTACTCGTCACGCGGGTACCCGCGCAGCGCCTCGCCGAGCCGCCGCTCCGCCAGCCCGAGACCGTAGTGCGGGGCGGTGTCGAAGTACCGCACGCCCACGTCCCACGCCGCCGCCACACTCGCCGCGGCCTGCTCGTCGGAGACGGCGTGGTACAGGTTGCCGATCGGCGCGCAACCGAATCCCAGCGCGGTCACCGCCACCTCGGTGCGACCGAGCATCATGCCGGCATCTCCCAGACCAGTCCTATCCCGGAATCGCCGCCGGAGTAGTCGTCCTCCACCTCCAGCAGCGCAGCCATCCGCTCCTGCCACGGCACGTTCGCCGGGTGGTCGCGCAGGAAGTGGCGCATCCGCTGGTAGTCCTCGACCTCGACGACGTGGAACAGGTCGCGCCCGTCCCGCCAGATCCGCCAGGCGTGCACGCCGGCCTCCCGCAGCGCGCCGTCGAGATCCGTCGGGATCACGGCGTGGACCCGTTCGTACTCCTCCTCCATGCCCGGCGCCAACCGGGTGTGCAGGGCAATCCGCTGCATCAGTCCTGAGCCTCCCCGGACGAGAACCGCGACACGATCAGCGCGGCCAGGATGATGACGCCGTCGAGCAGTTGGTCCCAGACCGGTGGGACGTGCGCGAAGTTCATCACGTTGAGGATGAGCTGGAGGGCGACGACACCGGTCAGCGCGCCGAACATGCTTCCCCGGCCACCGTTGAGGCTCACGCCACCGATCACCGTGGCGGCGAACACCTGGAAGATCCAGCCGCTGCCCTGGCTCGCCGAGATGGAGCCGTAGTGCCCGACGTACAGGATGCCGGCGAGCGCGGCCAGCGTGGAGGCCGCGATGAACGCGATGAGCAGGAGCCGGTCGGTGCGGATGCCGGCGGCGCGGGAGGCGTCGGCGTTGCCGCCGATCGCGTACAGCGCGCGACCGTGCCGGTACCACGACAGCAGCACGATCCCGATCGCGAAGAGCAGCCCGCACACCCACACCGACGCGGGTACCCCGAGCCAGGACGCGCGACCCAGGTAGGTGAAGGAGGACGGCAGCTCGAAGATGGAGTTGCCGCCGCTGACCCCGACCTGAAGCCCGCGCAACGTGATGAGCATGCCCAGGGTGAGGATGAACGCGTTGATCCGCACCTTGAGGATGACGAGCCCGTTGACCGCGCCGATGATGGCGCCGATCAGCAGGCACAGCGGGATCGCGGTCCAGCCCGGCAGGCCGGTACCCAGGCCGTTGAACCGGCCGCCGTGCGCTGGCAGCACCAGCCAGACCGCCAGGACCGGCGCGACCCCGATGGTGGACTCCAGCGACAGGTCCATCCGCCCGGCGATGAGCACCAGGGTCTCGCCCAGTACCAGCAGGCTCAGCTCCGTGCTCTGTTGCAGCACGGCCAGCATGTTGCTGCCGGTGAGGAAGTTCGGGCTGACGATGAACCCGACGAGCAGGAGTAGCAGGATCACCGGGATCAGCGAGAAGTCGCGCAGTCGCCGGAGGGTGAAACGGCCGGCCGCCGGCCGGGTACGGACGGGTTCCTCAACTATCGTGCTCACCAGACAACCCCTCGATCGCGGCGACCATGCGGCGGTCGTCCCAGCCCCGTGCGAACTCCTCGACCACGCGGCCGTGGAACATCACGACCACCCGGTCCGCGGCCCGCAGATCGTCCAACTCGTCGGAGACGATCAGCGCGGCACAGCCACCGGCCGCCGCGGTTGCCACGGTGCCCAGCAGCGACTCTTTCGACTTCACGTCGACCCCGGCGGTCGGGCGCAGCAGCACCAGTACCCGCGGGTCCGCGGCCAGCGCACGGCCCATCACCACCTTCTGCTGGTTGCCGCCGGACAGCGCGGACACCGGTTGGTCCGGCCCGGCGGCCACCACGTCCAGCCGATGCATCAGCCCACGGGCCGCTTTCCGCCGCGCCCCGGCGGACACGAAGCCCAACCTGCCGAGCCGCTGGGTCACGGTCAGCGTCATATTCTCGGCGATCGACCGCAGCGGTACCAGCCCCTCGCGGTGCCGGTCCTCGGGCACGAACCCGATCCCGGCCGCCAGGCTCGCCGGTACGCTGCCCGGCCTGACCGGCCGACCGGCGACGCTGACCGTACCGGCGGTGGCCCGGCGCAGCCCGGCGATCGTCTCGCCCAGCGCGGTGGCGCCAGCGCCGACCGCCCCGGCGAGCCCGAGCACCTCGCCGGTCCTGATCCGCAACGACACGTCCTCGTAGACGCCCTCGATGGTCAGCCCGTCGACGGCCAGCGCCTCGGGGGCGGCCTCGTCGACCGGGGCCGTACCGGAGCCGATCCCACGCAGTCCGGTCGCCTCGCCGGTCATCGCCTCGACCAGCGCGTCCCGGCCCAACTCGGCCACCGGCGCGGTCAGCACGTGCCGGGCGTCGCGGTACACGGTGACGGTCTGGCACACCTCGTACACCTCCTGGAGGTGGTGCGAGATGAACAGGAAGGCCACCCCGGCGGCCTGGAGGGTACGCAGGCGGTCGAAGAGGCGGTCGATGCCGGAACCGTCAAGCTGCGCCGTCGGCTCGTCCAGGATGATGAACCGGGCGCCGAAGGACAGCGCGCGGGCGATCTCCAGGGTCTGGCGCTGCTCGACGGTCAGCGTGCCGGCCTCGGCGCGCGGATCGACGTCGATGCCCCAGGTGTCCAGCAGGTCGGCCGCCCGCAGGCGCAGTGCGCGCCAGGAGATCCGGCCGCGGCCGTCGAGGTCCTGTCGGTTCAGGTACAGGTTCTCGGCCACCGAGAGCGATGGGATGACCATCGACTTCTGGTACACGCAGGCGACGTGGCGGCGCCACGCGCTCGGGTCGGAGACCGGCGGTGCCGGCTCGCCGTCGAAGGCGACCCGGCCGTGGTCCGGACGGGCGAGCCCGGTCAGGATCGAGACCAGCGTCGACTTGCCGGCGCCGTTGCGCCCGACCAGCGCGTGCGCCTCCCCCGGCGACACTCGCAGGCCGACGCCGTCCAGCGCGGTGGTCGCGCCGAACCGTTTGGTGATGCCGGTCGCCTCGGCGACGGCCGCGCCGCCCGCCGGATTCGGGCCGGGACCGGCCGGCGCGGCACGGTCGACCGGCGCGGCGCCGCCGGCCGGCACGGCATCGCCGGCCGGCGCCGCGGCGTCGTCGGGGACGGAGCCGGGACGGCCAGTGGCCGCCCCGGGGTCCGCGGGAATCTGGTTCACTTGCCGACCTGGTTGCCCCACAGCGCCTGGTCGTTGACGTTGTCAACCGTCACCAGCGGGGCGGGTAGCTGGTCCTCCAGCCCGTTCGGGATGGAGATGATGTTGGACTGGTGGTCGGTCGGGCCGGGCTGGAACGTCTTGCCCTGCAGGGCGGCCTGCGCGTAGTACAGCGCGTACTTGGCGTACAGGTCGGCCGGCTGGGACACCGTCGCGTCGATCTGGCCCGCCTTGATCGCGGTGAACTCCGCCGGGATGCCGTCGTTGGACACGATGAAGATGTGCTTCGGGTCGGTCGGCGGGACCAGCAGCTTCTTCTGCTGCAAAAGGGCAAGCGTCGGCGCGAGGAACACGCCGCCGGCCTGCATGTAGATGCCGTTGACGGTGCCCTGGTTCAGGGCGTTCTGCAGCTTGGCCGAGGCCACGTCGCCGGCCCAGTTCGTCTCCTCGGCGAGCACCTTGATGCCCGGGTACTTCGAGGACATGCACTGGCCGAACGCGTCCGAGCGGTCCCGGCCGTTGACGGAGGTCAGGTCGCCCTCGAACTCGACGACCGTGCCCGTGTTCTTCAGCTTCCCGCCGAGGAAGTCACAGGCCTTGGTGCCGTACGCCTTGTTGTCCGCGCGGACCACCATGTACACCTTGCCCTTGTCGGGGCGGGTGTCCACGCTGACCACCGGGATGTTCTTGGCCGCCAGCGAATCCAGCGTGCTGGCCACCGCGCCGGTGTCCTGCGGCGCCATCACGATCACCTTGGCGCCCTGGGCCTGCAGCGTCTGCACGTTGCTGGCCAGCTTGGTGATGTCGTTCTGCGAGTTGGTCGGCGGCAGTGCGTCGAGCTTCATGCTGGTGACGTCGGACTTGATGTACCCCGCCCAGGAGTTCCAGAAATCGGAGTCGGAACGGGGGAAATCGATGCCGACCTTGCCGGCGGGCTTGCCGCCGCCAGAGGCCGGGCTCGTGGTACCACGGTTACATCCAGTCGCGGCGAGTGCCACGATCGCGATTCCGGCGGCCATGACCGCCGCTCTGCGGTGCAACATTGAGTCCTCGCTCGGGGTGTAAGGGACGGAAACTCGCTGTGCAGCTCATGTGAGCAGAACTGTTGTGTGACCGGGATGCTGTGTGATGGGGACTCTGTGTGATCGGAATTACGGGGTGGGGCGCAACCGTAACCCGTGCATGCCGCCGTCGACGGACAGCACGGTTCCGGTTGTCGCGCTGGCCAGCGGACTGGCGAGGTAGGCGATCGCCGCGGCGACCTCGTCCGCGCTGACCAGCCGGCCGGTGGGCTGGCGCGCCCGCAGGGCGGCCAGTTCGGCCTCGGGGTCCGCCGCCGCGTCCAGCAGCCGGCGTACCCACGGGGTATCGGCGGTACCCGGGCTCACGCAGTTCACCCGGATCCCTTCGGGGAGATGGTCGGCCGCCATCGCCATCGTCAGCGACTGCACCGCCCCCTTGCTGGCGCTGTACAGTGCCCGGTTCGGCAGGCCGGCGTGAGCGGCGATGGAACATGTGTTCACGATCGCGGCATGCCGGGAACGCCGCAGGTACGGCAGGGCCGCGCGGCTCACCCGGACCATCCCGACCACGTTGACGTCGAGCACCCGGTGCCACTCGTCGTCGGAGTTGCCCTCCACGGTGCCCTGCGCGCCGATGCCGGCGTTGTTCACCAGGACGTCCACGCCGCCCATCGCCTCCGCGGCGGCGTCGACAGCGGTGCGTACCGCGGCATCGTCGCCGACGTCGGCGGTGAAGCCACGCAGCGAATCCGGCAGATCCTGGAGCTTGCGGTCCAGGACGGACACCGTCGCGCCACGACCGGCCAGCAGCGCGGCCGTGGCCAGCCCGATCCCGGAGGCACCGCCGGTCACGATCGCGCACAGGCCGCCGAACTCGGTCACGCCGCCGCCTCCGTCCAGATAGGACCATGCGGGTACGCGAACTCGGTCAGCGTCTCCGCCCGCATGGTCGCGGAGAAGCCCGGAGCCGTCGGCGCCTGGTACCGGCCGTCGCGGATGACCACCGGATCGACGAAGTGCTCGTGCAGGTGGTCGACGTACTCGATGACCCGGTCGTCCATGGATCCGGACACCGCCACGTAGTCGAACATCGACAGGTGTTGAACGAGCTCACACAGTCCGACTCCGCCGGCGTGCGGGCAGACCGGCACGCCGAACTTGGCCGCCAGCAACAGGATCGCCACGTTCTCGTTGACCCCGGCGACCCGGGCGGCGTCCAGCTGGAGGTAGGACAGCGCGCCGATCTGGAGCATCTGCTTGAAGATGACCCGGTTCTGCACGTGCTCCCCGGTGGCCACCTTGATGGGCGAGATGGCACGCGCGATCGTCGCATGGCCGAGTACGTCGTCCGGGCTGGTCGGCTCCTCCACCCACCACGGATGGTACGGCGCCAACTGCCGTACCCACTCGATCGCGCTGCCCACGTCCCACCGCTGGTTGGCGTCCACCGCGATGCGGATATCGGGCCCGCACGTCTCCCGGGCGATCCGGATGCGCCGGAGGTCGTCGGCCAGGTCCGCGCCGACCTTCAGCTTGATCTGGGTGAAGCCGGCGGCGACGGCCTCCTTGCACAGCCGCCGCAGCTTTTCGTCGCCGTAGCCGAGCCAGCCGGGCGAGGTGCTGTAGGCCGGGTACCCGGTGGCCAGCAGCCGCTGCGTCCGCTCGGCCCGGCCGGGTTCGGCCCTGCGCAGGATGTCCAGCGCCTCCTGCGGGGTCAGCGCGTCGGTGAGGTACCGGAAGTCGACCAGCGCGACGATCTCCTCCGGCGACATCCCGGCCAGCAGGCTCCACAGTGGACGGCCGGCACGCTTCGCGGCCAGATCCCACACCGCGTTGACCACGGCGGAGATGGCCATGTGCATGACGCCCTTCTCGGGGCCGAGCCAGCGCAGCTGCGAATCGTGCACCAGCTCCTTCCAGAACCCCCCGAGGTCACCGAGGACGGCCGCAACGGACCGGCCGAGCAGGAACGGGCGCAGCGCCTCGATCGCGGCGGCCTCGACGTCGTTGCCCCGTCCGATGGTGAAGGCGAACCCGTGCCCCTCGTGGCCGTCGCCGGCGTCGGTGCGCAGCACCACGTACGCCGCGGAGTAGTCGGGGTCGGGGTTCATCGCGTCCGACCCGTCCAGGTCCCGGGAGGTCGGGAAGCGCACATCGTACGT
>DASXOA010000264.1:0-3089 GCA_036494675.1 Rugosimonospora sp. | reverse complement strand
CGCGCAGCTCCTCGACGGTCAGCGACGCGCCCGGGACCAGCGCGGCCACCGCCACCGGCGTCTCGCCCCACCGTTCGTGCGGCGCGCCGATCACCGCCACCTCGGCCACCGCCGGGTGCGCGGACAGGGCGTTCTCCACCTCGGCGCAGTAGACGTTCTCGCCGCCCGTGATGATCATGTCCTTCTTGCGGTCGACGACGAACAGGAAGCCCTCCTCGTCGGCCCGCACCAGGTCACCGGAGTGGAACCAGCCGCCGCGGAAGGCCTCGGCCGTCGCTTCCGGGGTCTGCCAGTACCCCGTCATGACCGACGGGCCGCGGTAGACGATCTCACCGACCTGGCCGGGCGGGACGTCCTTCATGTCGTCGTCGACGATCCGTGCGGCCACGATGCTCACCGGCTTGCCCACCGAACCAATCTTGCGCAGCGCGTCCTCGCCGGACAGCGCGCACGTCACCGGCGACATCTCGGTCTGGCCGAACACCGCCACGTTGGTGACCCCCGGGAACGCCTCCGCCATCCGCGCGAGCAGGATCGTGGTGGCCGGGGCGGCACCCCACGACATCGTCTTCAGCGCGGACAGGTCACGGGAACCGAGCGAGGGGTCGTCGCACAGCATCTGCCATTGCGCCGGCACCAGGAACACGCTGGTCACCCGTTCGGTATCGAGCAGTTCGAGGGTCGCCGCGCTGCTGAACCCGCCGCTGGGCAGCAGGACCGTGGTGCCGCCGATCAAGGTCATGGGCGCGACGGACCCGATCGAGGCGATGTGGAACAGCGGCGACGCGCACAGGTTGACCTCGTCGTCGCCGAACAGCCGCCAGGCCCGGATCAGGGTGAGCGACTGGCAGTGCAGGTTCTCGTGGGAGTGCACCGCGCCCTTGTGCCGCCCGGTTGTCCCGGAGGTGTACATGATCAGGGCCGGGCTGTCCTCGGGCACGTCCACCGCCGGCGGCCGGGCCGGGGTGCCGGCTTCCGGGAAATAGGGGTCCGCGCCGTCGGCGTGACCGGTCGACACGAAGCCGATCTGATGGCCGCACGCGGCCCGGGCGCTCGCCGCCACCGCCGCCGTGGCCTCCTCCACCACCAGCAGCGACGCTCCGGAGTCGGTGAGGATGTAGGCGATCTCGTCGGGCGCCAGCCGGAAGTTGACCGGGACCACGATCGCGCCCAGGGCACTGGCGGCGAACATCGTCTCGAGGAACTCAGGACGGTTGGTCATCATGATCGCCACCCGGTCGCCGGCCCGGATCCCGCGCTCGCTCATGGCCGCCGCCACGGTCCCGATCCGCTCGTGGAGCTGGGCCCAGGTGACCGACGTGCCCTCGAAACGCAGGTAGATCCCGCCGGGTTTCGCATGCGCATGCCGGGCGATATGACTGACCCAGTGATTGCGGAGACGGGCTCCGGTGTCGTCCATGGCCTATTCATACCGTTAAATTCAGCGGAAGAGCAGTAGACGAAGGGGCAGCATGCACGAGAACCTGACCAGGCTCGATGTCGTCGGCCCCGCGCTCGCGCGAGCGCTGGGCGATCCCGGCTGGGAGCAGCTGGAGGCCAGCTTGGTCTCCGGTGGCAAGTCCAACCTGACCTTCGAGCTCAGCAGCGGCGCGGGCGAGGCGGTGCTGCGCAGGCCGCCGGACGGCCCGCTGCTGCCCCGGGCGCACGACATGGGCCGCGAGGCCCGGATCCAGCGGGCGCTGGCCGGCACCACGGTGCCGGTAGCGAAGATCTTGTTCGAGGACGGCGGCGAGCTGATCGGCGTGCCGTTCTACGTGATGGAGAAGGTCGACGGGTACGTGATCCGGGGAGACCTGCCCGAGGGCTGGGCGGAAGCGGCGGCGGACCGGCGCGCCGTCGGCGACGTCCTCATCGACACTCTCGCCGACCTGCACGCCATCGACCCGGACGAGGTCGGCCTGAATGGCTACGGCCGTCCGTCGGGCCTGGGGGAGCGGCAGGTACGCCGGTGGAGCGACCAGTGGGAGCGGTCCAAGAGCCGGGACATCCCGGCGGTGGACGAACTCGGCCGCCGGCTCCGCGAGGCCCCGCCGACCGGGCCCGGCGGGGCGATCGTGCACGGGGATTTCCGGATCGACAACACGATCCTCGGCGAGGACATGCCACCCCAGGTCAAGGCGGTACTCGACTGGGAGCTGTCGACCCTGGGGGAGCCGCTGGCCGACCTCGGCATGTTCATGTTCTACTACCGCGAGCCCACCGACACCCGGCCGCGCATGACGCCCGCGCCGACCATGCAGCCCGGCTTCCCGACCCGCGCCTACCTGGCCGAGCGGTACGCCAAGCGGACCGGCGCCGATATCTCGAACCTGTCGTCGTGGGTCGCGCTGGCTCACTTCAAGTCGGCGGCGATCGCCCAGGGCATCGCGGCGCGGGTGGCGGCCGGGTCGATGGCCGGGCAGGACTTCGGCGACATCGAGAGCGAAGTCGAGCGGGTCGCCACTGAAGGGCTCGCCCGCCTGGACGAGGGAAGCTGACCGGTGGACTTCTCGCTGAGCCCGGCGGCGCAGGACGCCAGCGGCCGGATGTGGGACTTCATGCGCGAGGAGGTCTTCCCGGCCGAGCCGCAGTGGGCGGCGTACTTGCGCGAGCACGGCGAGCACGCCTACCCGCCGGTGATGGAGCGGCTGAAGTCCTCGGCCCGGTCCCGGGGCCTGTGGAACCTGTTCCTGCCGGCCGCGAGCGGCCTGACCAACGTGGACTACGCGGCGGTCGCCGAGATCTCCGGCTGGTCGCCGGTGATCGCCCCGGAGGCGATCAACTGCCAGGCGCCCGACACCGGCAACATGGAACTGCTGCACATGTTCGGCACGCAGGAGCAGAAGCAGCGGTGGCTGGAGCCGCTGCTGGCCGGGGAAATACGCTCTGCCTTCGCCATGACCGAACCGGACGTGGCCTCCTCCGACGCCACCAACATCGCGACCTCGATCACCCGGGACGGCGACGAGTACGTGGTCACCGGCCGCAAGTGGTGGATCACCGGGGTGGCCGACGAGCGCTGCCAGGTCTACATCGTGATGGGCAAGTCGGCGCCGGACGCCGAGCCGTACCGCCGCCAGTCGATGATC
>DASXOA010000263.1:0-37746 GCA_036494675.1 Rugosimonospora sp. | reverse complement strand
CCGGCTGCGGGTGAGCCGGGTAGCGCCAGAGTGGACAGTGCCGCGATGACCGCGAGTCCGATTCCGGCCTGGCGTCGATAGCGCACGGGTGTCTCCCTGTGTCGAAGGGAAATGGCGGATGCGCTAAGCATATGAATCATGAGTATTGATGTAAATGTGCCTATGAGGATTGCCGATGAACGGCTTGCTGCCGCCCGACTGGCCGATCATCGAGGTGTAGCGCGTCGAGTCGATCCTGCGGTAACTGGGGCAGACCTACCAGCCCCTGGCACGCCACTCCGGTACCGATGGCCGCTCCGCGCCCAGCGTGGTGTCCTTGCCGTGACCCGGGTACACCCAGGTCTCGTCCGGGAGCCGGTCGAACAGCTTGTGCTCCACGTCGTCGATGAGCGAGGCGAACCGTTGCGTGTCACCCTGCGTGTTGCCGACCCCGCCCGGGAACAGCGAGTCCCCCGTGAACAGGTGCGGCGCCCCGGCCGGGTCCCGGTACAGCAGCGCGATCGAGCCCGGCGTGTGGCCCACCAGGTGAATGACCTCCAGCCCGCAGTCGCCGACCGGGATCACCGCGCCCTCCTCGACCGTCTCCGAGCGCACCGGAAGCTCCGCGGCGTCCAACCGGTGCGCCAGCGAGCGCGCCTTCGTGGCGGTCACCACCTCGGACAGCCCCTGCCAGTGGTCGGCGTGCTGATGCGTGGTGACCACTGTGGACAGTCCCGCCGTACCCGCCAGGGACAGCAGGCGCTCCGGCTCGTTGGCCGCGTCGATCAGCACCTGGTCGCCGGTGTTCGAGCAGCGCAACAGGTAGGCGTTGTTGTCCATCGGGCCGACGGAGAGCTTCGTGATGACCAGGTCGGCAAGCTCCCGCACCTGCGGCGCGGAGCCCGGTGAAACGACGCCGGTGTAAGGCATGGGCTCAGATCCAATCCGGAATGGTGGGCAGTGGCCCGATCGGGTCCACCGTGAGTCCGTCGCCGGTGGATCGGCCGGCGAGCCAGGCGGCCAGCGCGTACGCCGGCCCGCCGACGCTCGGGCCCTCGCCGGTACCGATGATGACCGGGTGCCCGAGCGATGCCGGGCGCAGCGTGCACGAGACGCCGTCGAGCCCGCCCGCGACCTCGTGGAGCAGGCGGTGCGCGAAGGCCTCCGGCCAGTCGCGGGGCGCGTAGGCGGCGCCCAGATCCACGTGGTGGACCTCGACCTCGCGCAGCCGTCGCCAGGGCACCAGCGCGGCCGGGGCCGGGCCGTTCTTCAGGTCCAGTTCCACCGACCACGCCTCGGCGGGTAGCTCCGAGGCGGCCTCGGCGAACCGGGCGGCGCTGTCGCGCACGTCCACGATGAGTTCGGCGAGCGGGCGCCGGGCACCCGCCTCGATGTCCGCCGTCCGGGCGTCCCAGCTGGGGTACTGCGGCGTGACCACGCCGGTGCGCGCCCAGGCGAGCAGGTTGACCATGCCGTCGGCGTTGCGCGCGAGGTGGGTCAGCACGTGCCCCCGGGACCAGCCGGGCAGCAGCGATGGTGCGGCCGGATCGCCGAGGTCGCCGGCCGTGGCGATCACCCGCTGGGTGGCCCGGTCGATGTCGGCGACGAGAGCGAGCGGATCGGCGGTCACGTCATCGACCGTACCGTTAATGCCTTTCCCTTGCGCGAGCGCCCGCCGTACCGTCAATGCCGACGCGTGCCGGCACCGGCCGGCCCAGCGGTGCGGAGCCGGCGGCAATGAGGGACCGGAGAGGAGGTGGGACCGTGCCCCGATGTCGAGCGCTGCCCGCCTCGTCCCCGTTCTACGCAGAGTAGGAACTCATGACGTTCGACCTCGCGTCCCTCGGCTGGGACGCCGATTTCGCCTCCGCATACGCCGACGTCGCCCGCGGGTCAGCAGCCGACCTGCCGGATCACCGCCCGGCCCGGGTCGCCCGGGTGGACCGGGGGGTGTGCACCGTCTTCACCGCCGCCGGCACCGATCGGACCAGCCTCGGCGGCGGTCTGCTCGCCCGGTGCGGCCGGGACCCGGCCGCGTTGCCGTGCGCCGGTGACTGGGTCGTCGTGCGGGCCTGGCCGGACGGGCGCACCACGATGGAGGCGGTGCTGCCGCGGCGTACCCAGATCGTGCGGGCCACCGCGGGCCGGGAGTCGAAGAGTCAGGTGCTGGCCGCGAACCTGGATGTCGCCGCGGTCGTCGAGTCGATGGCGCCGGCCCCGAACCTGGCCCAGATCGAACGGCTGCTCGCTCTCGCGATCTCCTCGGGGGCCCAGCCACTGGTCGTACTGACGAAGGCCGACCTGCTGGCCCACCCGGCCCCGGTCGCGCGCCAGGTCGCCCGGCTGACCGGTGGCGTCGACGTGATCACGGTGAGCGCCCGGCGCGGCACCGGCCTGGACCGGCTGCGTCCACTGGTGGCCGCGGGCCGTACCCTCGGCCTGCTCGGGCCGTCCGGCTCCGGCAAGTCGACCCTGGTCAACGCGCTTGCCGGCGCGCCGGTGATGGGCACGCGGGAGATCCGCCGGGCGGATGGACGGGGGCGGCACGCCACCACGTACCGGGCGTTGATTCCGCTGCCCGGCGGCGGCGCGGTCCTGGACACCCCGGGCGTTCGAGCGGTCGGGTTGTTCGATTCCGAGGCCGGGCTGGACCAGGTGTTCGCCGAGATCGACCGGCTGGCCGCGAGCTGCCGGTTCGGCGACTGTGATCACGACCGGGAGCCCGGCTGTGCGGTGCGCGCGGCGCTGGCCACCGGCGAGCTGTCCGCCCGGCGCCTTGACAGCTGGCGGCGGCTGCGCCGGGAGTTGGACCGGGAGGCGCGACGGCGGGATGTGCGGCTGGACACCGAGGCCAAGGCCGAGTGGAAGCGCCGCGACCAGGAGCGCCGGTCGACTCGTCGGGTCGGGCATCTGCCCGGTTGAGGCGTGATATGTTCGTCGCCGAACAGCTGTTCGAGCGAGGGCGAAGCTGGCGCGCGATCAGCGATCTGGGTACCGGAATAGAAGCCGGTACGGGGGGTGTTGGTTCCTGCTGTCGTGGTCGACGGAAATGTCATACGGCGCAGCTATGGTGACGTCGGCATCCTCGTGCCATGACATAACCGGACAAATCACTGGAGTGGGCGGGCCGTGGCCGACCGACTGATCATCCGTGGTGCGCGGGAACACAACCTGCGCGATGTGAACCTGGACCTTCCCCGCGACGCGATGATCGTGTTTACCGGCCTGTCCGGCTCCGGCAAGTCCAGCCTCGCGTTCGACACGATCTTCGCCGAGGGGCAGCGCCGCTACGTGGAGTCGCTCTCCTCGTACGCGCGGCAGTTCCTCGGTCAGATGGACAAGCCCGACGTCGACTTCATCGAAGGCCTGTCCCCGGCGGTCTCCATCGACCAGAAGTCGACCTCCCGCAACCCGCGCTCCACGGTGGGCACGATCACCGAGGTCTACGACTACCTCCGGCTGCTGTTCGCCAGGGTCGGCCAGCCGCACTGCCCGATCTGTGGCGAGGCGATCTCCCGGCAGACGCCCCAGCAGATCGTCGATCGCGTGCTGGCGATGGACGACGGCACCCGGTTCCAGGTGCTCGCCCCGGTGATCCGCGGCCGCAAGGGGGAGTATCTCGACCTGTTCGGCGAGCTGCAGTCCAAGGGATATGCCCGGGCCCGCATCGACGGCGTGGTCCACCCGCTGACCGAGCCGCCGAAGCTCAAGAAGCAGGAGAAGCACACCATCGAGGTGGTGGTCGACCGGCTCACCGTCAAGGCGAACGCCAAGCAGCGGCTGACCGACTCGATCGAGTCCGCACTCGCCCTGGCCAGCGGCATCGTGGTGCTCGACTTCGTCGACCTGCCCGAGGACGATCCGCACCGGGAGCGCCGCTACTCGGAGCATCTGGCCTGCCCCAACGACCACCCGCTGGCGGTCGAGGACCTGGAGCCGCGGGCGTTCTCCTTCAACGCGCCCTACGGCGCCTGCCCGGACTGCACGGGACTGGGCACCAAGAAAGAGGTCGACCCCGAGCTGATCATTCCGGACCCGGAGCGGTCGCTGCGCGAGGGCGCCATCCAGCCCTGGGCCGGCGGGCACACGCTGGACTACTTCCTGCGGCTGCTGGAGGCGCTGGGCACGAGCGAGGGCTTCAACCTGGACACCCCCTGGCGGGCGCTGTCCAACCGGGCCCAGAAGACCATCCTGTACGGCGCGGACGACCAGGTTCACGTCCGGTACCGCAACAAGTACGGCCGGGAGCGCTCGTACTACACCGGCTTCGAAGGCGTGATGCAGTGGATCGAGCGCCGGCACTCGGATACCGAGTCGGAGTGGTCGCGCGACAAGTACGAGGGCTACATGCGCGACGTGCCGTGCCCGACCTGTGGCGGTACCCGGCTCAAGCCGGAGATCCTCGCGGTCACCATCGACGGCCGCAACATCGCCGAGATCTGCGCACTGTCCATCGGTGAGTGCGCGGAGATCCTGGCCGGCATGGAGCTGACCGACCGGCAGAAGCTGATCGCCGAGCGGGTCCTCAAGGAGATCAACGCGCGGCTGCACTTCATGCTCGACGTGGGGCTGGACTACCTGTCGCTGGACCGTGGGGCCGGCACCCTGTCCGGCGGCGAGGCCCAGCGCATCCGGCTGGCCACCCAGATCGGTTCCGGGCTGGTCGGCGTCCTCTACGTCCTGGACGAGCCGAGCATCGGGCTGCACCAGAAGGACAACCACCGGTTGATCGAGACGCTGGTCCGCCTGAAGAACCTGGGCAACACGCTGATCGTGGTCGAGCACGACGAGGACACCATCCGCACCGCGGACTGGGTCGTGGACATCGGGCCGGGCGCGGGTGAGCACGGCGGCCACATCGTGCACGCCGGACCGCTCGACAAGATGCTGACCAACGAGCGCTCGATCACCGGCGCCTACCTGTCCGGCCGGCGATCCATCCCGACCCCGCAGATCCGCCGCCCGCAGACCACGGACCGCCAACTGGTGGTGCACGGTGCCCGCGAGCACAACCTGCGCAACCTGACGGTCACCTTCCCGCTGGGGCAGTTCATCGCGGTCACCGGTGTCTCCGGTTCGGGCAAGTCGACCCTGGTCAACGACATCCTGTACGCCGTGCTCGCCAACCAGATCAACGGCGCCAAGCTCGTACCGGGCCGGCACACCCGGATCACCGGGACGCACCACGTCGACAAGGTGGTCGGTGTCGATCAGTCGCCGATCGGGCGCACGCCGCGCTCCAACCCGGCGACCTACACCGGCGTCTTCGACCACATCCGCCGGCTGTTCGCGGAGACCACCGAGGCGAAGGTGCGCGGGTACGGGCCGGGCAGGTTCTCGTTCAACGTCAAGGGCGGCCGGTGCGAGGAGTGCGCGGGCGACGGTACCAAGAAGATCGAGATGAACTTCCTGCCCGACGTGTACGTGCCGTGCGACGAGTGCAAGGGGGCCCGGTACAACCGGGAGACCCTGGAGGTGCACTACAAGGGGCGGACCATCTCCGAGGTGCTGGACATGCCGATCGAGGAGGCCAGCGGGTTCTTCGAGGCGATCCCGGCAATCCACCGGCACCTCAAGACGCTGGTCGACGTGGGCCTGGGGTACGTGCGGCTGGGCCAGCCCGCGCCCACCCTCTCCGGAGGCGAGGCGCAGCGGGTCAAGCTCGCCAGTGAGCTGCAGAAGCGGTCGACCGGACGCACGGTGTACGTGCTGGACGAGCCGACCACCGGCCTGCACTTCGAGGACATCCGCAAGCTGCTCACGGTGCTGGAGAGCCTGGTCGACAAGGGCAACACGGTGATCGTGATCGAGCACAACCTCGACGTGATCAAGACGGCCGACTGGCTGATCGACATGGGCCCGGAGGGTGGCCACAAGGGCGGCCTGGTGGTCGCCGTGGGCAGCCCGGAAGAGTTGGCCGAGACGCCGGAGAGCCACACCGGGCAGTACCTGCGCCACGTGCTGGGCCTGTCCGGCGACCCGAGCGGGTCCGAGGAGGCGGTGGAGCGGGCGCGGCGGGCCAACGGTGGCGCCGCCAAGACCGCTCCGGCGCCGGCCAGGGGCGCCACGAAGTCCGCGCCGGCCCGTGCCACCGGTACCAAGGCCGCACCGGCCAAGACCACACCCGCCAAGACCACACCCGCCAAGACCGCACCCGCCAAGAGCCCGACAGCCGGGAGTACGCCCGCGAAGAGCGCGGCGAGGAGTACGTCGGGCCGGAGCGCGGCCGTCAGGAGCGCGACGGTCAAACCCCCCCAGACCACGACGGCGCAGGCCACGGCCAAGACGTCGACGAAGGGCGCGACACCGCGCAAAGCCGCCGCCAAGCGTTCGTGATCTTCACCTCGAACACCGGCGACTTCCCTACTTAGTTGAACCAGGTGGGGCAAACTGACGTGTCAGTCAACGGCAGATCGTTGACCGCGTCAGCAGGAGTGACAATGAATAGCACCGAGACTCCGGATCTTCCGCGCCGGAAGGTTGTCCTGGCCGGCATCGGCGCCGCCGGGGCGGTGGCCGCGCTGGCCGCCTGTGGAAGTTCCGGCGGTTCGTCGAAGGGCCCGGCCAACCCGGCGGGCGGCTCCAACGGCACCGGCTCGACCGGTGACCCCGGCTCCACCGCCGGCGGCAACCCGACGGCCGCCCCGATCAAGACCTCCGACATCCCGTCCGGCGGTGGAACGGTCTTCGCCAACCAGAACCTGGTCGTCACCCAGCCGACGGCCGGCACCTTCAAGGCGTTCAGCGCCACCTGTACCCACCAGGGGTGCCAGGTCAGCAAGGTTCAGGACGGGACGATCGACTGCCCGTGCCACGGCAGCCAGTACTCGATCACCGACGGTTCGGTGAAGGCCGGACCGGCGCCGAGGCCACTGGCCAGCAAGACGGTCACTGTGAACGGCAACACCCTCACCGTGAGCTGACCGGAAACGAAGAATCGTTGCGCCGTGGTCGGGCCGGCAGCGTGGCCGGTCCGACGACGTGAGTGTGCTCCTGGAAGATCCGGCCGACGGCCGGCTCCCCGATCCGCCCAGTCGGGCAGGCCCCGCCATGCTTCGGGCGGTACCGTCAGACCCGCCGACTAGGCTTGCTCCGTGCCCGATCCGACCACCTATCGCCCCGCTCCCGGGACCATCCCCGATGCGCCCGGGGTGTACCGGTTCTACGACCCGACCGGCCGGGTGATCTATGTCGGCAAGGCCAAGAGCCTGCGCAGCCGGCTCAACTCCTACTTCGCCGACCCCTGGACGCTGCATCCGCGCACCCACCAGATGGTCACCACGGCGGCGCGGGTCGACTGGATCGTCGTGGGCACCGAGGTCGAGGCGCTCCAGCAGGAGTACACCTGGATCAAGGAATACGACCCCCGGTTCAACGTCCGCTATCGCGACGACAAGTCGTACCCGTTCCTGGCCGTCACCCTCAACGAGGAGTTCCCGCGCCTGCAGGTGATGCGTGGCGCCAAGCGCAAGGGCGTGCGCTACTTCGGGCCGTACTCGCACGCCTGGGCGATCCGGGAGACGCTCGACCTGCTGCTGCGTGTGTTCCCGGCGCGCACCTGCTCGGCCGGGGTGTTCAAGCGGTCCGGCCAGATCGGCCGGCCCTGCCTGCTCGGATACATCGGTAAGTGCTCGGCGCCGTGCGTGGGTCAGGTCGACGCGGAGGAGCACCGGCGGATCGTCGACGATTTCTGTGACTTCATGGCCGGGCGCACCGACACCATGGAACGCCGGCTGCAGCGCGAGATGCAGGCCGCCTCCGACAGCCTGGAGTTCGAGAAGGCGGCCCGGTTGCGTGACGACCTGACCGCGCTGCGCCGGGCGATGGAGAAGCAGGCCGTGGTGCTCGGCGACGGCACCGACGCCGACGTGGTGGCGTTCGCCGAGGATCCGCTGGAGGCGGCGGTCCAGGTCTTCCACGTGCGTGGCGGGCGGGTCCGCGGGCAGCGCGGCTGGGTGGTGGAGAAGACCGAGGATCTCGCGACCGGCGACCTGGTGCACCACTTCTGCAGCCAGGTCTACGGTGCCGAGACCGGCGAGGCCGACGTGCCCCGCGAGCTGCTGGTGCCGGAGCTGCCGCCGGACGCCGAGGCGCTGACCGAGTGGCTGTCCGAGCACCGGGGCAGCCGGGTGCAGCTGCGGGTCCCGCAGCGGGGCGACAAGCGGTCGCTGATGGAGACGGTCGCCCGCAACGCCGCCCAGTCGCTGGCCCAGCACAAGCTGCGCCGGGCCGGCGATCTCACCACCCGGAGCAAGGCGCTGGAGGAGATCGCCGAGGCGCTGGGCATGGAGCAGGCACCGCTGCGCGTCGAGTGCTATGACGTGTCCCAGATCCAGGGCACCGACGTGGTCGCCAGCATGGTCGTCTTCGAGGACGGGCTGCCGCGCAAGACCGAGTACCGGCACTTCATGGTCCGGGGCGAGACCGATGACCTGTCCGCGCTGTCCGAGGTGTTGCGCCGCCGGTTCGCGCGGTACGTGGAGGCCGTGACGGGCGGCGACGGCGACGGCGATGGCGACCGTCCGGGCATCGATCCGGAGACGGGCCGGCCGCGCAAGTTCGCCTACCCGCCCCAGCTGCTCGTGGTCGACGGCGGGGCACCCCAGGTCAACGCGGCCGCCGAGGTGCTGGCCGAGTTCGGCATCACGGACATCACGCTGTGCGGGTTGGCCAAGCGACTGGAGGAGGTCTGGCTGCCGGGCGAGGATTTCCCGCTGATCCTCCCGCGTACCTCCGAGGGCCTGTATCTCCTGCAACGGGTCCGGGACGAGGCGCACCGCTTCGCGATCACCTTCCACCGCGACCGGCGGTCCAAGCGGATGACCGCCTCGCGGCTGGACTCGATCCCCGGCCTGGGCGCGACCCGGCGCAAGGCGCTGCTTGCCCGGTTCGGCTCGTTGCGCCGGCTGGCCGAGGCCAGCCCCGAGGAGATCGCCTCGGTGCCGGGGGTCGGTCCGCGCACGGCGGCGGCGATCGCGGCCGCCCTGAACGAGGACGCGTCGCAGGTCACTGACGTCGACGATGCGCCGGCCGTCCGAGACGGCGCCGGGCCCGGTCCGGGCGACGAGGTCCCGCCGGGTTCCGCGGGCGCCGGGTCCGGTCCGGACGGCGACGCCCTGCCGGGTTCCGAAGGCGCCGGATCCGATCCGGGCGATCATGTGGATGGCGAGGTCGCGAGGGGCTAGAGCAGGGGCGACGGTGTCTACGCCGGCCACTCGCCTAGGATTTGGAACGCCAGCGCCGTCACGCCCGACCCGTGGTTGGCGCGCCGCGCGAGGGGGGAAGCGTGATCGAGGAGGAGCAGCCGCGCTCCAACACCGACTTGGTGATCGTCACCGGCGTCTCCGGCGGTGGCCGCAGTACCGTGGCCCGCGCGCTGGAAAACGTCGGTTACTACGTGGTCGACAACCTGCCGCAGGCGCTGATGCTCGACATGGCCGAACTCGCCCACCGCGCCGGCGGCACCGCCCGGCACACCGCGATGGTCCTCGACGTGCGCAGCCGGGCCTTCTCCACCGACCTGGGCGGCGCCGTCCAGGCGCTCAAGGAGCGGGGCTACAGCCCGCGCGTGGTGTTCGTGGACGCCGACGAAGAGGTGCTCATCCGGCGCTTCGAGAACGTCCGGCGCTCGCATCCGCTGCAGGGCGACGGCCGGCTGGCCGAGGGCATCGCCGCCGAGCGGGAGTTGCTGCGCGAGGCGCGTGAGGCCGCCGACGTGCTCATCGATACCAGTCACCTCAACGTCAACCAGTTGCGCAGCCGGGTGGAGGAGTTGTTCGGCGGCGAGGACGCCCGGCGGCTACGGGTCACCGTGCTGTCCTTCGGGTTCAAGTACGGCCTGCCCCCCGACGCCGACTTCGTGCTCGACGCGCGTTTCCTGCCAAACCCGTACTGGGTCCCGGAGCTGCGCGATCACACCGGACAGGAACCCGAGGTCAGCCGGTACGTCCTGGGTCAGCGCGGCGCGGTCACGTTCGTCGAGACGTACGCGCGGCTGATCAACGCGACCGCTCCGGGCTTCGAACGGGAGGGCAAGCGGTACCTTGCCGTCGCCGTCGGCTGTACCGGTGGCAAGCACCGCAGCGTGGCGATCGCCGAGGAACTGGCCCGCCGGCTGCGCGAGTTGCGGGTGGTGGCCAACGCGCAACACCGGGATCTAGGTCGCGAATGAGCGTGGCCGACACACCGGACACCCCGACAACAGACACCGCGACACCGGACAGGCGCGCAGCGCCGGGAGGTGGACGCCCATGAGAGTGGTGGCGTTCGGCGGCGGCCACGGCCTGTCCGTCTCACTACGTGCACTGCGTCAGGTACCCGACGTGGAGATTACCGCCGTGGTCACGGTTGGTGACGATGGCGGCTCCAGCGGGCGGCTCCGCGCCGACCGTGGCGTCCTGCCGCCGGGCGACCTGCGCCAGGCACTTGCCGCGCTGGCCGGCTCTGATCCGCTGTCCGCGGACACCGCCGAACTCTTCCAGCACCGGTTCGACGGCGTCGATCCGCTGGCCGGACACCCGGTGGGGAATCTGGTGCTGTGCGGCCTGATGGAGATGCATGGTGACGCGGTGGCCGCGCTCGACCACGCCGCCGCGTTGCTGCGCTCGGCGGGTCGTGTGCTGCCGATGTCGCGGGTACCGGTGGAGATCGAGGCCGAGGTGCGCGACGCGACCGGTGAGGTGGGGACGGTACGCGGGCAGCATGAGGTGGCGATTACACCGGGTCACGTCGAGCTGGTCAGGATCTTGCCGGTCTCGCCGCCGGCCTGCGCCGAGGCGGTACGCGCGGTCGCGGCCGCGGACTGGCTGATCTTCGGCCCGGGATCCTGGTACACGTCGGTGATCCCACACCTGCTGGTACCCGAGTTGGCGGCTGCGATCCTGGCCAGCCCGGCCCACCGGCTCGTCACCCTCAACCTCGCCGCCGAAAAGGAGACCGCGAGCCTGCCGGTACCCGACCATCTGCATGCGTTGACCCGTTACCTGCCGGGCCTGACAGCAGATGTAGTTCTTGCGGATGGGAAAGCCGTTGGTGACCCCGAACCGGTGCATCGTGCGGCAGAATCGCTGGGTGCGCGCCTTGTCCTGGCTCCGGTAGCGGTCGATTCCGGGTGCCCGAGACATGATCCGTCCGCGCTCGCGGTGGCCCTGTCACCGGTGTTGGGCACCGCAAAATGAACATGTGGGGTGGGCGTGAGGTGACCAGACGATGGCGATGACGGCTGCGGTCAAAGACGAACTCAGCCGGGTGGACGTGCCCAAACCGTGCTGCCGGCGGGCTGAGATGGCCGCCCTGCTGCGGTTCGCGGGCGGGTTGCACATCGTCTCGGGGCGGGTGGTGGTCGAGGCGGAGTTGGACACCGGGGCGGTGGCCCGCCGGCTGCGCCGGGAAATCGCCGAGGTGTACGGGTACCCGAGCGAGATTCACGTACTGGCCTCGGGAGGGCTGCGCAAGGGCAGCCACTACATCGTCCGGGTGGTCAAGGACGGCGAGGCGTTGGCCCGCCAGACCGGGCTGCTGGACGTGCGCGGCCGTCCGGTGCGCGGGCTGCCGCCCCACGTCGTGTCGGCCAGCGTGTGCTGTGCCGCGGCGGCGTGGCGCGGGGCGTTCATGGCGCACGGCTCGCTGACCGAGCCCGGCCGTTCGTGCGCGCTGGAGATCACCTGTCCCGGCCCGGAATCGGCGCTGGCGCTGGTCGGCGCGGCCCGCCGCATCGGCATCGGCGCCAAGCCCCGGGAGGTGCGCGGGGTCGACCGGGTGGTGGTCAAGGACGGCGACGCGATCGCGCAGATGCTCACCCGGATCGGTGCGCACGCCAGCGTGCTGGCCTGGGAGGAGCGGCGGGTACGGCGTGAGGTGCGGGCGACCGCCAACCGCCTGGCCAACTTCGACGACGCGAACCTGCGGCGTTCGGCGCGGGCGGCGGTGGCCGCGGCGGCCCGGGTCACCAGGGCGCTGGAGATCCTGTCCGACGACGCGCCCAACCACCTCACCAGCGCCGGAGCGCTGCGGCTGGAGCACCGTCAGGCCTCGCTGGAGGAGCTTGGCGCGCTGGCCGATCCGCCGTTGACCAAGGACGCGATAGCCGGGCGGATCAGGCGGCTGCTGGCCCTGGCCGACAAGCGGGCCAGGGATCTGGGCATCCCGGACACAGAGGCGGCGGTCACCCCGGAGATGCTCGCCAGCTGAGCCCGGCCGATGGGCCGCCGGCTGTCGCGGCGGCGTCCGTGCGGCCCGTTGCCGGCGGTCGGTCGGGAGGTCCGAACCCGGTCGTTGTCGGTCCTCCGCCGCACGGCTCGGCCGGCTGCGTGCCGAAGTCCGGCGGGTGGCCCGCCGTCCCGGCCGGCCGCGTCGCGAGCCCGGCCGGCGCAAAGCCGGGCTTGCCCCCCTGTTGAGCGGTCCGGTCCGCCGCTGCGGAGCGTTTACCACCGGCCGCCGGGACGACCCGCCCGGCGCGGCCGGCGGCTCGGCCGCGCAGCGCTCCCCAGATGGGGATTCGCCCCGGCAATTCGGTATGGTCGTCGGTGTTCGGCGACGAGGCCGACGCGCCGTACTGAGGGCTGGCGGGTTGAGCCGGCCTACACGCAAGGCGGACCAACCATCACAACTGCGGCAAGGAGATGTGTCCTGTGACCATCCGGGTTGGCATCAACGGCTTCGGCCGGATCGGCCGTAACTTCTACCGGGCAGCCCTCCAGCGGGGCGCCGACATCGAGTTGGTGGGGGTCAACGACCTCACCGACAACGCGACCCTCGCGCACCTGCTCAAGTACGACACCATTCTGGGTCGGCTGGGCCACGAGGTGAAGGCCACCGCCGACGAGATCACCGTCGGCGGCCAGACGTTCAAGGCGCTCGCCGAGCGCGACCCCGCCAAGCTGCCCTGGGGCGACCTGGGCGCGGATGTCGTGATCGAGTCGACCGGCCTGTTCACCGACGCCGAGAAGGCCAAGGTGCACGTCGCCAACGGCGCGAAGAAGGTGATCATTTCGGCGCCGGCGAAGAACGAGGACGTCACCGTCGTCATCGGCGTCAACGAGGGCACCTACGACCCCGCCAAGCACACCATCATCTCCAACGCGTCGTGCACCACCAACTGCCTGGCCCCGATGGCCAAGGTGCTCAACGACACGTTCGGCATCGAGCGCGGCCTGATGACCACCATCCACGCGTACACGCAGGACCAGAACCTGCAGGACGGTCCCCACAAGGACCTGCGCCGGGCCCGCGCCGCCGCGCTGAACATCGTGCCCACCTCGACCGGTGCCGCCAAGGCGATCGGCCTGGTGCTGCCGGAGCTCAAGGGCAAGCTCGACGGGTTCGCGCTGCGGGTGCCGGTGCCGACCGGCTCGGCGACCGACCTGACCTTCACGGCCAGCCGGGAGACCAGCGTGGACGAGGTCAACGCGGCTCTCAAGGCGGCCGCCGAGGGACCGCTGAAGGGCATCCTGGTCTACACCGAGGACCCGATCGTGTCGAGCGACATCGTCACCGACCCGGCGTCGTGCATCTTCGACTCGGGGCTCACCAAGGTGATCGGCAACCAGGTCAAGGTCGTCGGCTGGTACGACAACGAGTGGGGCTACTCCAACCGGCTGGTCGACCTGGTCACTCTGGTGGGTTCGAGCCTGTGAAGACGCTCGATGACCTGCTGAGCGAGGGCGTTTCGGGTCGGCGGGTTCTGGTCCGCGGCGACCTGAACGTCCCGCTCGATGGCGAGAGGATCACCGACGACGGGCGGATCCGTGCGGTACTGCCGACGCTGAGCGCGCTGCTCGGCGCCGGCGCGCGGGTCACCGTCATGTCCCACCTCGGGCGGCCGAAGGGCGCGCCGGAGCCGAAGTACAGCCTGGCCCCGGTGGCCGCGCGGCTGGGTGAGCTCCTCGGTGGCGGGGTCGCCTTCGCCACCAACACCGTGGGTGACTCGGCGAAGGCCACCGTGGACGGCCTGGCCGACGGCGGCATCGCGCTGCTGGAGAACCTGCGGTTCAACCCGGGGGAGACCAGCAAGGACGAGGCCGAGCGGACCGCGTTCGCGCGGGACCTGGCGGCCTTCGGCGAGGTGTACGTGGACGACGCGTTCGGCGCGGTTCACCGCAAGCACGCCAGCGTGTACGACGTGCCCAAGCTCCTGCCGCACTATGCCGGCGGCCTGGTGCTGCGGGAGCTGGAGGTGCTCGGGCAGCTGACCGGGGACCCGCAGCGGCCCTACGTGGTGGTGCTGGGCGGCAGCAAGGTCTCCGACAAGCTGGCCGTCATCGAGGCGCTCGCGCCCGGCGTCGACGAACTGCTCATCGGCGGCGGCATGTGCTTCACCTTCCTCAAGGCGCTCGGCTACGAGGTGGGCAAGTCCCTGCTCGAGGACGACATGGTGCAGACCTGCCGGGACCTGCTGGACCGGTTCGGCGGGAAGATCAAGCTGCCGACCGACATCGTGGTCGCCGACCGGTTCGCCGCCGACGCGGAGATCCGTACGGTCGAGGACAACGGGATCCCGGACGGTTGGCTGGGCCTGGACATCGGACCGGCCAGCGTGAGCGTGTTCGCCGAGGTGATCGCCGGCGCCCGTACCGTGTTCTGGAACGGGCCGATGGGCGTGTTCGAGATGGCGCCGTTTGCCGCGGGTACCCGTGGGGTGGCCGAGGCGATCACGAAGGTGGACGGGTTCACCGTCGTCGGCGGTGGCGACTCGGCCGCCGCGGTACGGGCCCTGGGCCTGTCCGAGGACGGCTTCAGCCACATCTCCACCGGTGGCGGGGCGTCCCTGGAGTACCTGGAGGGCAAGAACCTCCCCGGCGTCGCGGCATTGGCGGACTGACATGGCGGCCAAGACCGAGCCAGCGAAGACCGGGTCAGCCAAGGGCGCCAGGCGGCCGATGATGGCCGGCAACTGGAAGATGAATCTCAATCACCTTGAGGCCATCTCGCTGACCCAGAAGCTGGCGTTCAGCCTGCCGGAGAAGCAGCTCAACGACGTCGAGGTGGTGGTGCTGCCGCCATTCGTCGACCTGCGCAGCGTGCAGACGCTGATCGACGGCGACAAGCTGTTGCTGGGGTACGGCGCGCAGGACCTGTCGCCGCACCCCAACGGGGCGTACACGGGCGACGTGTCCGGCCCCATGCTGGCCAAGCTCGGCTGCCAGTACGTGGTGGTCGGGCACTCCGAGCGCCGGGCGCACCACCACGAGGACGACGCCGTGGTCGCGGCGAAGGTGAAGGCCGCGCTGGCGCACGACATCGCGCCGATCCTGTGCGTCGGTGAGGGTCTGGAGGTCCGCGAGGCCGGCGGGCACGTGGCGCACTGCCTCGACCAGCTCGACGCCGACCTGATCGGGTTGACTGCCGAACAGGTCGAGAAGATCGTGATCGCGTACGAGCCGGTCTGGGCGATCGGTACCGGCAAGACGGCCACGCCCGAGGACGCTCAGGAGGTCATCGGCGCGATCCGCTCCCGGATCGCCGAGAGCTTCCCGGGGCCGACCGCGGAGCGCATCCGGTTGCTGTACGGCGGCTCGGTGAAGTCCAGCAACATCGCCGAGATCATGGAGGGGCCGGACATCGACGGCGCGCTGATCGGCGGAGCGAGCCTGGATGCCGAGGAATTCGTCCGGATTGTCCGCTACAAAGGTAAATGAGAAGTCGATGGTCGGGCTCCGGCCAATAACCGGAGCCCGCTATTGTTGGTGGGTTGCCGAGGGTCGGCAGCCGCTCCGAGAGGACTGAGCACCGCCATGACGTGGTTCGCGTATACGCTGATTGCCATCCTCGTGATCACCAGCGTGCTGCTCACGATGCTGATCCTGCTGCACCGCGGTAAGGGCGGCGGCCTGTCCAGCATGTTCGGTGGCGGCGTCTCCTCCAGCCTGGCCGGGTCGTCGGTCGCCGAGAGGAACCTCGACCGCTACACGATCCTCGTGGGCGTCGTGTGGTTCGCCTGCGTCGTCGGGCTCGGGCTGTGGCTCCGAATCGCGATGAACGGTTCCTGATCGCCACTTTTCGTCCTACACTCGGGCACGGCGAGCGGCCTGGGAGTCCAGGCCGCGCGTATATCGGCCATGTTGATCAACCGGGTTGGTCAACATCTTCAGCCCGGTAGACCGTTGCACCAAGACGACGACGGGAGCCAACAGTCGTGGCAAGTGGCAACGCCATTCGGGGTATTCGGGTCGGGTCCGGACCGATCCGCGCCGACGAACGCTGTGAACCGGTACCGAGTCGGGCTGTGAGCTACTGGTGCGCCAACGGGCATCGCGTGGCGCCCATGTTCGCCGCCGACGTTCCGGCCCCACCGACCTGGGAGTGCCCGCGCTGCGGGCAACCGGCGGGTCAGGATCAGCTACACCCGCCGGGCGCCCCGCGCGCCGAGCCGTACAAGAGCCACCTGGCCTACGTGAAGGAGCGCCGCACCGAGGCCGAGGGAGCCGCGATCCTCGCCGAGGCGCTGCGTAACCTGCGCCAGCGCCGCGGCGAGGAGTAGACCACCCGCCGCGCTTACTGGCGGCTCCTACCCAGAGCCGGCCTGCCGCGCGGAGCGACTCTTAACGCAGGCTGCGCATCCTCGGCGGTACCGAGGCGGCCGCCGCCCGGTCGAGCAGCCAGATCGTACGGTCGATGCCACGCACCCCGGCCGCCGGTACCTGCACCGGCCCCGCCCCCGACAGCGCCATCCCGACCGCGCCGGCCTTGTCCGGCCCGGCGGCCATCAGCCACACCTCTTCGGCCGTGTTGATGGCGGGTACCGTCAGGCTGATCCGGATCGGGGGCGGCTTCGGGCAGCCCCGGACCGCCGTCACCGGCCGGGTCTCGTAGGCCGCCGGGCTCTCCGGGAACACCGACGCCACGTGCCCCTCCTCGCCGACCCCGAGCAGCAGCACGTCGAAGTGCGGCAGTGCCTCGCTGCCCGGCCGCGCCACCTGGTGCAGCAGCCCCGCGTACCGGGCCGCCGCGGCCTCCGGGTCGTCGCCGTCCGGACCGTCCGAGGCCGGCATGGGGTGGATCCGCTCCGGGTCCAGCGGCAGCGCGTCGAGCAGGGCTGCCCGCGCCTGGGTCTCGTTGCGCTGCGGGTCCCCGCTCGGCAGGAACCGCTCGTCGCCCCACCAGACGTCGACGCGCGACCAGTCCACCGCGTCGCGGCCGGGGCTGGTGGCCATCGCCCCGTACACCGCGGCGGCGATCCGCCCGCCGGTCAGCACGACCGAGGCGACCCCCCGGGTCGCCTGCGCGTCGATGAGGCGGATCACCAGCCGGGCGGCGATGGCGGGGGCGAGCAGTTCGGGGTCGGCGTGAACGATGACGCTGACCTCGGTCACGAAGCCGCCCCGGCGGGCTCGGGGGATGCCGGGGTGTCCGGCCGCGCGGCGTTGGCCGGGTCGCGCCAGATGTGCTGCCGGTGCGGGCTACGCCGGTCGAGGTCGGGGATGCCGGACAGGGCCGAGAGCGCCTCGGAGTAGACCTGGTCGGCGTCCAGCCGGCGCAGCTCCTCGGCCAGCTCGTCGCCGAGCGGGCGGCGGATCAGCGGCAGCTGGCGGTCCACCTGGCCGGTGCGGCTGAAGACGGCGGTGCCGTCCTCACGGGTCAGCCGCAGCGTGTCGCCGTTGGCGCAGCGCAACTCGACGGCGCGCATCCGCGGGAACTGGTCGGTCGGCTCCAGCTCGGGCGTGATGTGCAGCCGGGCGGCCAGCCAGCCGCGCATCAGCGCGGCGGTGGGGTCGTGCTGCGGCGCGACCACGGTGGCCGCGGTGACCCTGGCGTCGACGGTGTCGAACGCGCTGGCCACGAGCGTGCGCCACGGGGTGATCCGGGTCCACGCGAGGTCGGTGTCGCCCGGGGCGTAGTCGACCGCCCGCTGGCGGAGTGCGGCCACCGGGTCGATCGCCTGGGCGGTGTCGGTGACCCGCCGGTCGCCGACCACGCCGAGGAAGTCGTGCGCGATGCGCTCCGGCGGCTCGGCGTGCCACCACGTGACCACCGGTACGTCCGGCGCCAGCAACGGCATCACCACGGACTCGGCGTGCAGCGCCAGCCGGCCGTACATGCGCATGACGACCGCCTCGCACGGCCCGAGCCGGCCGCCGACCACGATCTCGGCGTCCAACCGGTTGACGTCGCGGGTCACGTCGCTGCGTACCACGATCAGCAGCCGGCACGGGTGCGCGGCGGCGGCGATCGTCGATGCCGCCTCGGCCTCCCGTACCCGCTTCTCGTCGACGACGGCGACCAGGGTCAGGGCGAGCCCGCTGGTCACCCCTCCGGCACTGCGCCGCTCCGCGGCCAGGGCCTTGACCACCTCATTGCCGGTGGTGTCCCACAGACCGATCACGCTGCTCTCCACTTCACTGCCCCCGCGGTCTCGCCGACGCGAGTCCGTAGCACCGGCCCCCTCATAACGCCGCGCTCCGCTCGCCGGCAGCGTCAACCACGGGCATGCCGTGCCCCGTGGTTGACCGCCGCCGCTCGCTTACGCGCGCCGCCATTGCCGGCCTTCTCGCGCCAGTAGGTCATCTGCCATCCTCGGGCCCCATTCGCCGGCCCGGTAGGTCTCCGGCTTGGTGCCGGCCCACGCCGCCTCCAGCGGGTCGACCACCCGCCAGCTCGCCTCCACCTCGGCGGCGTCCGGGAACAGGGTGCGGTCGCCGATCAGCACGTCGAGGATGAGTCGCTCGTAGGCCTCGGGGGAGGAGTCGGTGAAGGCCTCGCCGTACTGGAAGTCCATGGTGATGTCGCGGACCTCCATGGCCGTACCCGGCACCTTCGAGCCGAACTTGAGCGTCACGCCCTCGTCCGGCTGCACCCGGACCACCAGCTGGTTGTTGCCCAGCATCTCCACGTCGGCCTGCTGGAACGGCAGGTGGGGCGCCTGCTTGAACAGTACGGCGATCTCCGTGACCCGCCGGGGCAGCCGCTTGCCGGCCCGGATGTAGAACGGCACGCCGGCCCAGCGCCGGTTCTGGATGCCCAGCTTGACCGCCACGTACGTTTCCGTGGTCGAGTCGTACGGGACGTCCTCCTCGTCGCGGTAGCCCACCGCGCGCTCGCCGGCGACCCAGCCGGACAGGTACTGGCCGCGCACCGTGTCGGCGTTGATGTCCTTCGGCAGAGAGATGGCGCGCAGCACCTTCAGCTTCTCGGTGCGGATCTCGGACGCGTCGAAGCTGGTCGGCTCCTCCATGGCGACCATCGCCAGCAACTGCATCAGGTGGTTCTGCAGCACGTCGCGGGCCGTGCCGGTGGCGTCGTAGAACGCCGCCCGGCTGCCGATGCCCACGTCCTCGGCCATGGTGATCTGCACCGAGTCCACGTACTTGGAGTTCCAGGTCGGCTCG
This sequence comes from Rugosimonospora sp., assembly GCA_036494675.1. Lineage (GTDB taxonomy): Bacteria > Actinomycetota > Actinomycetes > Mycobacteriales > Micromonosporaceae > Rugosimonospora. The sequence goes on along the minus strand of DASXOA010000263.1, from coordinate 18,445 downwards.
AACAGCGCGTTCGCGAAGCGCAGCGCGAGGATGTTCTGGACCGTCTCCTTGCCCAGGTAGTGGTCGATGCGGAACACGTCCTGCGCGGTGTACACCTCGTCGACCAGCTCGTTGAGCTGCTTGGCCGACTGGAGGTCCGTGCCGAACGGCTTCTCCACCACGACCCGACGCCAGCCACCGGCGGCCTCGTTGTCGGCCATCCGGGTGCGCCCCATCTGCTTGAGCACGGTGGGGAACGCGGTCGGCGGGATGGACAGGTAGAACGCGGCGTTGCCCTGGATGCCGTGGCTGTCGCGCAGCTCGTCGAGGGTCTGCGAGAGGGTGTCGAACGCGGCGTCGTCGTCGAAGGCACCCTGAACGAACTTGATGTTGCCGGCCAGCCGTGCCCAGACCTCCTCCCGCCACGGAGTACGGGCGTGGTCCTGGGCCGCCTTGCGGGCCAGCGCCTCGAAGTCGCCGTCACCCCAGTCACGGCGGGCGAATCCGAGCACCACGAAACCCGAGGGCAGCATGCCCCGGTTGGCCAGGTCGTAGACGGCGGGAATCAGCTTCTTGCGGGCCAGGTCCCCGGTGACGCCGAAGATCACCAGGGCACACGGCTCGGGGATCCTCGGCAGTCGCCGGTCCTGCGGATCCCGCAGGGGATTGTCAGTCACAGCCGCTCCTCGCTCGGACCGGTCACGGGGTGCCGACGGTGTGCGCTCATGCTTGGCTGGCTTCGCTTTCTCATCTCAGGTCCTTCGCCGCGGCGAGCAGTTGGGCGATGCCCGCCGCGCGGTCGATCAGGTGCAGGTGCAGGACCGGGCGTCCGCGGTCGGCCAGCGCCTTGCGGTCGCCCGCGGCCTGCGCCGCCTGCAGGGTGCCGAACGTGTACTCCTGCCCGGGCACCGGCAGGTCCTCGCGTACCGCGCCGGTGATCTGCAGGAACGAGCCGACCTGCGGGCCACCCTTGTGGTACTGGCCGGTCGAGTGCAGGAACCGGGGGCCCCAACCGAACGTGACCGGACGCTCCTGGCCCGCCCGGGCCAGCAGTGGCCGGATTCCGGCCGCTTCGGTGTCGGCAAACCGGTCGAGGTAGGCCATGACCGCCAGGTACCCGCCGGTGTCGACGCCGTTGACCAGGTCGCGCAGGGCCTCGGTGACGGTGGTCGCCATGTCACCGAAGATCTCGATCGCGCCGTCGGAGACCGAGGGCCCCTCGTCCGGCAGGCCGCTGGCCAGGATGTGCTTGGTGTTGTCCTTGGACTCGGTGACGTTGGGCTGGTCGAACGGGTCGATACCCAGGATCCGTCCGGCGATCGCCGTCGCGTACTCCCAGGTCAGGAACTGCGCGCCGAGGGGACCGTTGACGGCGACGTGCGGCTCGACCCCGCCACCGGGTACCACGCCGGGTGCCAGCGCCCCGCCCAGGCAGGCGGTGAGCACGTCCTCGCCGGTCGCGCCGGGGGCGTCCGGTGCCTCGACCACCACCGGCAGGATCCCGTGGCCCCCCTTGCCGGTCGACTCGGCGATCAGCTGCTCGGCCCAGTCGCCCAGGCCGTTGATGCCGCTGCCGTCGTCGATCAGGGTGACCTTGTCCCGCCCGTCGTTGGTCGCGGCGGCGCCGAGCGCGACACCCAGGGCCAGCCCGGGGTTGTTCTCGTCCTGCCCCAGCGCGGCGAACAGCGCCTCGGCCTGGTCGAGCAGTTCGGCCACGTCGACCCCGGCCAGCGCCGTGGGGACCAGCCCGAACGCGGTCAGCGCCGAATAGCGCCCACCGACGTCGGGGTCGGCCAGCAGCAGCGCCGCGCCCATCTCGGTGGCCACGGCCTCCAGCGGCGAGCCGGGGTCGGTGACCACCACGAAGTGCCGGCCGATCTCGGCGTCGCTCAGCCCGGAGTCCTTGAACGCCTGCCAGTACGCGCGCCGGTGGCTGTCCGTCTCGACCGTTCCGCCGGACTTGCTGGAGATCACGACCAGGGTCTCGGCGAGCCGGTCGCTGAGCGCCGCGCGGACCTGACCCGGATCCGTGGTGTCCAGTACGGTCAGCGGACGGCCCAGGGTACGGGCGATGACCTCGGGGGCCAGGGACGAGCCACCCATCCCGGCCAGTGCCACGTGGGTCAGGTCGACCAGTTCCTCGCGCAACTCGGCCAGCTCGGGCAGCAGATCCCGGCTGCGCCGGAAGGTGTCCACCCAGCCCAGCCGGATCTTCGCCTCGGACTCGGCGGCCGGGCCCCACAGCGTGGGGTCCTTGGCCACCAGCAGGCCCGGTACGCCGGCCTCGACCAGCGCCGCGCGCACCTCGGCCGCCCCCGGTACCGTCCCGGCACCGTGGACGGCGATGCCCGCCGCCATCTCCGCCCCGTCCAGCAGCTCGCTCACCGGCGAACGCTGGTCTGAGGTTCGCTCGCTTCGCTCACTCACCGGGCATCCTCCGGCTGGGCGGCGCCACCGTTGGTGCTCTTCAGCTGGTTGGTCATCGAATCGAGCAGCTCGGTCCAGCTCAGCGCGAACTTCTCCACGCCTTCGCGTTCCAGCGTGTCCACCACGTCCTTGTACTCGACGCCGATCGCCGCCAGGTCGTTGAGCGCCTGCTGGGCCTGCTCGTACGAGCCGGTGACGGTGTCGCCCCGCACCTCACCGTGGTCGGCGAAGGCGTGGATGGTCGCCTCCGGCATGGTGTTGACCACGCCGGGTGCGATCAGCTCCTCGACGTACATGACGTCGCGGTACTCCGGGTTCTTCGTGGACGTGGAGGCCCACAGCGGCCGCTGCGGCTGCGCGCCGGCGTTGGCCAGGGCCTGCCAGCGCTCGCCGGCGAACACCTTCTCGTAGTGCTGGTAGGCCAGCTGGGCGTTGGCGATCGCGGCCTTGCCGTGCAGCGCCTGCGCCTCCGGGGTGCCGATCTTGTCCAGCCGCTTGTCGACCTCGGTGTCCACCCGCGACACGAAGAAGCTCGCGACCGAGCCGATCTTGGACAGGTCGTGGCCGTTGGCGCGGGCCTGCTCCAGGCCGGCCAGGAAGGCGTCCATGACCTGGTCGTAGCGCTCCAACGCGAAGATCAGCGTGACGTTCACGCTGATCCCCTCGGCCAGCGTCGCGGTGATCGCCGGCAGCCCGGCTTCGGTCGCCGGGATCTTGATGTACAGGTTGGGCCGGTCCACCAGCCACCACAGTTGCTTCGCCTCGGCGACGGTCTTGTCGGTCTCGTGAGCCAGCCTCGGGTCGACCTCGAGCGAGACCCGCCCGTCCACGCCGTGCGAGGCGTCGTACGCCGGGCGCATCACGTCGCAGGCCCAGCGCACGTCACGCGTGGTGATCATGCGCGTCGCCTCCTCGACCGTGACCCCGCGCATCGCCAGGTCCTTGACCTGATCGGCGTAGTCGGCGGCCTCGGCCAGTGCCTTGGCGAAGATCGTCGGGTTACTCGTCACGCCCACCACGTGCTGCTGGCGACGCAGGGCGTCCAGACCACCGCTGCTCAGCCGCTGCCGGGAAATGTCGTCGAGCCATACCGCCACACCCGCGGCGGAGAGCTCGGCCAGCCGGTCGGTCATCGTACTTCTCCCTCAGTTACCCGTGGTGGAACCCTTGAGTGAACCGACCTTGGACAGCGCGGCACGCGCGGCGGCCACGACCCGGTCGGCGGTGAATCCGAACTGTTCGAACAGCACCTGGTACGGGGCGCTGGCGCCGAAGTGCTCGATGGACACGCACTCGCCGCAGTCGCCCACCAGGTCCCGCCAGGGCATCGCGACTCCGGCCTCGATGCTGACCCGGGCCTTGACCCCGGTCGGCAGAACCTGTTCGCGGTACGCCGAATCCTGGGCGTCGAACCACTCCCGGCAGGGCATGGAGACCACCCGGGTCTGGGTCCCGGCCTCTTGCAGCCGGTCCCGTGCGGTGAGAGCCAGCGAGACCTCCGAACCGGTGGCCATGAGGATCACCTCTGGCTGCCCGTTACCCGCCTCGGCCAGGATGTAACCGCCGTGTGCGACCCCGTCGGCGCCGGCCAGCTTCGTGCGGTCCAGCGTCGGCAGGTTCTGCCGGGTCAGAGCGAGCGCGGTCGGCCGGTCGGTGTGCTCCAGCGCGAGCCGCCAGGCCCAGGCGGTCTCGTTGGCGTCGCCCGGGCGCACCACGTCCAGCCCCGGAATCGCGCGCAGCGCGGCGAGTTGCTCGATCGGCTGGTGGGTGGGGCCGTCCTCGCCCAGGCCGATGGAGTCGTGCGTCCAGACGAACACGACCGGCAGCTTCATCAACGCGGCCAGCCGGACCGACGGGCGCATGTAGTCGCTGAAGACCAGGAAGGTGCCGCCGTACGGGCGGGTGCCCCCGTGCAGCGCGATGCCGTTGAGGATCGAGCCCATGCCGTGCTCGCGGATGCCGAAGTGCAGCGTGCGCCCGTACCAGCCGCCCGGGAACGCCTTGGTCGCGTGCTCCGGCGGAAGGAACGACGGCTCGCCCTCCATGGTGGTGTTGTTGCTCTCCGCCAGGTCGGCCGAGCCGCCCCACAGTTCGGGCAGGGTCGGCGCCAGGGCGGCGAGGACCTCGCCGGACGCCTTGCGGGTGGCCATGCCCTTCTCGCTGGCCGGGAACTCCGGCAGCGCGGCGGTCCAGCCGTCCGGCAGCGAGTGGGTGGCCATCCGGTCGAAGAGCGTGTGACCGGCCGGGTTGGCCTGCGCCCAGGTGTCGAAGCGTCCCTGCCACTGGGCGCGCCACTGCGCGCCGCGGGCGACCGCCTCGCGGGTGTGCGCCAGCACGTCCTCGTCGACCTCGAACGTCTTGCCCGGGTCGAGGCCGAGGATCTTCTTGGTCGCGGCGACCTCGTCGGCGCCCAGCGCGGAACCGTGGGCCTTGCCGGTGTTCTGCTTGTTGGGCGCGGGCCAGCCGATGATGGTGCGCAGGTTGATAAAGGAGGGCCGGCCGGTCTCCGCCTTCGCCGCGACGAGGGCCTTGTACAGCGCCTGAACGTCCTCGTGGTACCCGTCGTCGGTACGGAAGTCCACGTGCTGGACGTGGTACCCGTACGCGGCGTAGCGGGCGGCCACGTCCTCGGACTTGGCCACGTTGGTGTCGTCCTCGATGGAGATCGAGTTGTCGTCGTAGATGACGACGAGGTTGCCCAGCCGCTGGTGCGCGGCGAGGCTGCTGACCTCGTGGCTGATGCCCTCCTCGATGTCCCCGTCGGAGCAGATGACGTAGACGAAGTGGTCGAACGGGCTCTCGCCGGCGGCCGCCTCGGGGTCGAACAGGCCGCGCTCCCGGCGGGCCGCCATGGCCATCCCGATCGCGTTGCCCAGGCCCTGGCCCAGTGGGCCGGTGGTGGTCTCCACGCCGGCCGTGTGGCCGTGCTCCGGGTGGCCCGGAGTCAGGGAGCCCCACTGCCGCAGCGACTTCAGGTCCTCGATCGCCAGTCCGTAACCGGCCAGGTACAGCTGGATGTAGAGGGTGAGACTGCTGTGCCCGGCCGACAGCACGAACCGGTCCCGGCCGGCCCAGTGCGGGTCGGTGGGGTCGTGCCGCATGATCCGTTGGAACAGCAGGTACGCGGCCGGAGCCAGGCTCATAGCCGTGCCGGGATGGCCGTTGCCGGCCTGCTCCACGGCGTCCATCGCGAGGACCCGGATCGTGTCGACCGCGCGGCGGTCGAGATCGGACCAGTCGAGTTTGCTGTCGGTCACGGCGGCCGTTCCCCCAAAAAGTGTCGTACAGCGCTGTCAGTGCCGACCCTACCCACCGCGCGAACACGCGGCGCGCCATCTCCCCCTCGCGGCCGCGCCGACGGGGAGATCATCCGGCGTGCCCCGGCCGCCCCATCATGAAACAGCCGGCCTCCGCCGCCGTCACGGCAGGGGAAAGTTCACCACCAATTGGTTACCTCTTCGCGGATTCCCCGCCGGCGGGTCACCTCCACGCATTGTCGCCGATCAGTAAACATCCGCCCGCGATGTGGCCGGCGACACCTCGTCTCGTCGATCACACCGGCCGATGGGGAGCGCCGCGGGCCGGTCGGGTGGCCGACCCCCGCCGGCCCGGACCGCGGCGCCGATCGACGCCCCTCGCGGGGTGCCCGGCCGGGGGTGAGCATCCGGTTGCCGAGGGTCACCGGTGAGCGGGTAATCCGGCCGGCCGCCCGCAGGTCACGCGGGCCGGACGCGTACTCTGTCTACCGATTCCGAGTACCACCCGAGGCTACGAAGAGGTGGCATGACCACGATCGCGGAGCGCGAGACTTCCTCGGCCTCGGTGCCGTTGACCGCCCAGCCGATCCCGGTCGCCGAGCTTGCCGCACCGGTGCCGCGGTCGGGTCTGCGGGCGGTGGTCCGCTCGTACGTCGCGCTGACCAAGCCGCGGATCGTCGAACTGCTGCTGATCACGACCGTGCCGGCGATGTTCCTGGCCCGCGAGCGGCTGTCCCCGCTCTGGCTGACCCTGGTGGTCCTGGTCGGCGGCGCGCTGGCCGCCGGCGCCGCCAACGCGCTCAACTGCTACATCGACCGCGACATCGACCAGGTCATGAAGCGCACGTCGCGCCGGCCGCTGCCCACGCACACGGTCTCGCCGCGCTCCGCCCTGGTCTTCGGGCTGACCCTCGCGGTCGTCTCGATCGCGCTGATGGCCGCGTTCACCAACCTGCTGGCCACCGCGCTGACCGCCACCGCGATCCTCTACTACGACCTGATCTACACGAAGTGGCTCAAGCGCACCACGTCGCAGAACACCTTCTGGGGTGGGGTCTGCGGCGCGCTGCCGGTGCTGATCGGCTGGGCCGCGGTGACCGGCACGCTGCCGCTGCGCGCGTGGCTGCTGTTTGCCGTGGTGTTCTTCTGGCAGATGCCACACTTCTACGCGCTGGCCATCAAGTTCTCCGACGATTACCGGCGTGCGGGGATCCCGATGTTGCCGGTGGTGGCCTCCATGCGCCGGGTCGGCACGGAGACGGTGGTCTTCGCCTGGCTGACCGTGCTGACGTCGCTGGCGCTGTGGCCGCTGGGCATGACGCCGCTGTACGGGGTGACCGCCGCGGTGGTCGGGGCGCTGTTCATCATCGAGGCGCACGGGCTGGCCCGGCGGGCGTGGCGGGGGGAGCCGGTCAAGCCGATGCGCCTGTTCCACTGGTCCACCACCTACCTGACCCTGGTGTTCGTCGCCGTCGCGGTCGACGCGCTCATCCAGTAGTCAAGGGATTCCGGCAGCCTTATCTGTCCGAATCGGTGGTTAAATGCCCCGCTTCTCGGGCCATTCTGTTGCCAATTCGCAAGGGTCGTCGAAATGCCGGAATTCGTGATGCTGTTTGCGCTGGAAATGCCGGAAAAGTAGGCGCAGAAGTCGACGACCGGACGTGCGACCGGCCGGTAATCGCGATCACATGGGGTGATTGCCAGCACGGCGGTGGCGCGGGGATCTGCTTACGCTGCGGTCATGGCAGAAGGTTCCGATACGACGCTGACTACCGATCCGATCGCCCCGGCGGGCAATCTCATCGCCGGGATCAAGTCGTTCGCCGAAGGACATGGCGGAGCGAAGGCGGTCGTCGAGTACGTCGGCAGGCGTGGCGCCCGGATCGTCCTCGTGGGGGAGGACGGCACCTGGGACGACCAGTTCGCCAGCAGCACCGACGTGGCCCGCAAGGCGTGTGAGACGGCCGGTGTCGAAGTGCAGAACGAGTGGGAGCGGGAGCTGATAGAGCAGATGCGACCCAGTAACGACCTTTGGCGGTCCATGGGCCGTCGTACGCTCGCAAGATGATCAAGTCCGTATCCAGTGCGACCCGGGGAGGTTCTCCCCGGGTCGCTCTCATTACCTGCGCCAAGCTGCCCGACCTCGACCCGGACGACCGGCTGCTGATCGACCCGCTGGCACGCCGCGGCATCACCGCGGTCGCGGCGGTCTGGGACGACCCGACCGTCGACTGGGATGGCTTCGATCTGGCGGTACTGCGCTCACCATGGGACTACTCGATGCGCCGGGAGGAGTTCCTGGCCTGGGCGCGGACCGTCGACCGGCTTGCCAACCCGGCCGAGGTCGTGCGCACCAACACCGACAAGCGCTACCTGGGCGGGCTCGCCGAGGCCGGCGTGCCGGTGGTTCCCACCCGCTGGTTGGCGCCCGGCGGGCCGGCCCAGACCCTGCCGGCGGACGGGGAGCACGTCGTCAAGCCGGCGATCGGCGCCGGCAGCTACGAGGCCGGCCGCTACGACCTGGCCGACCCGCACCACCGGCGGCTGGCCGGCGAGCACGTGCGACGGCTGCACGCCGCCGGCCGGACGGCCATGGTCCAGCCGTACCTGTCGGCGGTCGACCGGGACGGCGAGACGGCCATGATCTTCTTCGGTGGGCGTTTCAGCCACGCGATCCGCAAGGGTCCCATGCTCGACGGCCCGTACCAGGGGATGGAGGGCCTGTACCGGCCCGAGCGCATCGAGCCCCGGACGCCGGGCGCTGTCGAGCGGGAGACTGCTGAGCGGGTACTGGCGGCCGCCGGCCCGGTGCTCGGCACCACCCCCGCCGACCTGCTCTACGCGAGGGTCGACCTGATTCCGGGCCTGGACGGCGCGCCGGTACTGGTGGAGTTGGAGCTGACCGAGCCGTCGCTGTTCCTCGCGCACGATGCCGGGGCGGCGGAGCGGTTCGCCGACGTGGTGGCGGCCCGCCTGGCCGCCCAGCCCGCCGGCTCGCCCGGCTGACGGTTGATCGGCCGGCCGGGTCCCCGACGGCGACCCGGCGATCGGGCTCGGCCGCCGGTCAGCGGGTGGCGGCGGCCGGAACCGCGGGTGCGGGTACGGCCGCCGGGGCGCCGGCCGGCGCCGGCTCGCGTACCCGGCTGGCGGTCTGCGTGACCAGGGCGGCCACCCAGACCGCGCAGGCACCGGCCATGTGCAGGCCGACCAGCAGGGACGGTAGGTGGGTGAAGTACTGGACGAAGCCGATCACGCCCTGGACCAGCTCGATGCCGACCAGGCTCGCCCCGGCTCGGCGGGTGGCCCGGGGTGCGCCCACCGCCCACAGCGCGAAGCACCAGGCCGCCGACAGCCCGATCAGCAGCATCACCAGGTCGGAGTGCAGTTGCGCGACCATGCCCGGATCCAGGCCGGTACGGTGTGCCGTCGCGTCCCCCGCGTGCGGGCCGCTGCCGGTGACCACCGTGCCGGCCGCCAGTACCACGCCGGTGACCGCCAGCAGCAGCCAGTTGAGCGCGCGTAGCGGGGCGTTGACCAGCCGCCGTACCGCCCCGGCCGGCTCCCGGGTGGCCAGCCACAGCCGGTACGCGGCCACGATGATCACCATGGAGAACAGGAAGTGGCAGGCGACGACCCACGGGTTCAGCTGGGTCCGCACGGTGATCCCACCGATCACGGCCTGGGCCGGGATGCTCGCGAGCACGGCCACCGACCAGCCGATCAGGCGCCGGTCCCGGGTGCGGCTCAGCAGGACGAGGAGCACGGCGAGGGCGGCCAGTACGCCGTCCGCGCCGCCCAGGATCCGGTTCCCGAACTCGATCACCCCGTGGTAGCCCATCGCCTCGGTGGTGACATAGGACGAGTCGGTACATTTCGGCCAAGTGGGGCAGCCGAGCCCGGAGCCGGTGAGCCGGACCGCCCCGCCGGTGACGACGAGCAGGACGTTGACGGCGAGTGACGCCAGCGCCACCCGTCCCAGGGCTACCGGGCTCCTGAACACGCCGTCCAGGGTAGAAGCAGCCCATCGGCGGGATGCGGCCGGGATGCGGCCGGGGACGCTGTGGGGACGCCGCCGGGCGGCGGGTGGTGTGGATCACCGGAGGACCGGTTTGCGCGGCTCCGCCGAAATACGTCACACTGGTGTTGTGAAAAACGTCGCGGAGATCAACGACACCGGCCCGGCCGGTGCTGATCACCGTACCCGCGACCGGGTGATCCGGCTCCTGCTGGAGCGTGGGTCGGCCACGGCGGGGGAGCTGGGTCAGGCGGTGGGGCTGAGCCCGGCGGCCATCCGCCGGCACCTCGACGCCCTGCTCGCCGACGGCGACGTGATCTTCCGGGAGCAGCCCGCGCGCAGCCAGCGGGGCCGTGGCCGCCCCGCCAAGGTCTTCCTGCTCACCGACGAGGCACGCCGCCGCCAGGGCCGGCACACCTACGACGACCTGGCCGCCGCGGCACTGCGCTGGATCGCCACGCAGGGCGGCGACCGGGCGGTCAGCGAGTTCGCCGCCGAGCGGGTGGCCGCGCTGGAGGCCAGGTGCCGGGCCGCGATGGCCGATGCCGGCGACGATCCCCTGGCCCGGGCGGAGGCTCTTGCCTGCGCGTTGACCGCCGAGGGCTACGCTGCGTCGGCGACGGCGATCGCCTCCGGCGGCCAGCTGTGCCAGCACCACTGCCCGGTGGCGCATGTCGCCGCCGAGTTTCCGCAGTTGTGCGAGGCGGAGACCCGGGTCATCTCACAGCTCGTTGGCACGCACGTGCAGCGGCTGGCAACAATCGCGCACGGTGACGGAGTGTGCACGACGCACATTCCGGATCCGCGGCGCGCTGTGATCCATAAGATCGACTCTGTGAGGACGATGTCATGACCGATCTGTCCACCCAGGAGCAGCAACTCGCCGACCTCGGCCGGTACGGCTACGGCTGGTCCGACTCCGACGCCGCCGGCGCGACCGCGCAGCGCGGCCTCAACGAGGCGGTGGTGCGGGACATCTCGGCGAAGAAGAACGAGCCGGCCTGGATGCTCGACCTGCGCCTGAAGGGGCTGCGGCTGTTCGGGCGCAAGCCGATGCCGTCCTGGGGTGCCGATCTGACCGGCATCGACTTCGACAACATCAAGTACTTCGTCCGCTCCACCGAGAAGCAGGCGGCCACCTGGGACGACCTGCCGGACGACATCAAGAGCACGTACGACCGGCTGGGCATCCCGGAGGCCGAGAAGCAGCGCCTGGTCTCCGGCGTGGCCGCCCAGTACGAGTCGGAGGTCGTCTACCACAAGATCCAGGAGGACCTGGAGGCGCAGGGCGTCATCTTCGTGGACACCGACACCGGCCTGCGCGAGTACGAGGACATCTTCAAGGAGTACTTCGGCACGGTGATCCCGGTCGGGGACAACAAGTTCGCCGCGCTCAACACCTCGGTCTGGTCCGGCGGCTCGTTCATCTACGTGCCCAAGGGCGTGCACGTGGAGATCCCGCTGCAGGCGTACTTCCGGATCAACACGGAGAACATGGGCCAGTTCGAGCGGACGCTGATCATCGTCGACGAGGGTGCCTACGTGCACTACGTCGAGGGCTGCACCGCGCCGATCTACTCCTCCGACTCGCTGCACAGCGCGGTCGTCGAGATCATCGTGAAGAAGAACGCCCGCTGCCGCTACACCACGATCCAGAACTGGTCGAACAACGTCTACAACCTGGTCACCAAGCGGGCCGTCTGCCACGAGGGCGGCACCATGGAGTGGATCGACGGCAACATCGGCTCCAAGGTCACCATGAAGTACCCGGCGGTCTACATGGTCGGCGAGCACGCCAAGGGCGAGGTGCTGTCGGTGGCGATGGCCGGTGACGGCCAGCACCAGGACGCGGGCGCGAAGATGGTGCACGCCGCGCCGCACACCTCCTCGACGATCATCAGCAAGTCGATCGCCCGGGCCGGCGGCCGCACCAGCTACCGCGGCCTGGTCCAGGTGCTGGAGGGTTCGCACCACAGCCGCTCGACGGTCAAGTGCGACGCGCTGCTGGTCGACGCGATCTCCCGGTCGGACACCTATCCCTACGTCGACATCCGCGAGGACGACGTGTCGATGGGGCACGAGGCGACCGTCTCGAAGGTCAGCGAGGACCAGTTGTTCTACCTGATGAGCCGCGGCCTGACCGAGGACGAGGCGATGGCGATGATCGTGCGCGGCTTCATCGAGCCGATCGCCAAGGAGCTTCCGATGGAGTACGCGCTGGAGCTCAACCGCCTGATCGAGCTGCAGATGGAGGGGGCGGTCGGCTGACCGGCCGCCGCCCGTCAGACAACCCGCGAACACGATGGAGACTCCGAAGGACATGACTGCGCCCGCCTCATTCGTCGCGCCCCCGCCGAAGACCAAGTCCCAGGCGCTGCGCTCGTTCGACGTGGCCGACTTCCCCGCGCTGACCGGGCGTGAGGAGGAGTGGCGGTTCACCCCGCTCAAGCGGCTGCGCGGGCTGGCAGACGGGGACGGTGGGCCGTCCGGTGTCGAGCCCAAGCACGAGTACGGCGACCTGCCCGCCGGGGTATCCGTGTCCACTGTGGACAAAGACGACAAGCGGTTGGGCAGTGTGCTGACGCCGTTCGACCGGATCAGCGCGCTGGCATGGACCCGGGCCGCGCAGGCCCTGCTGGTATCGGTGGCGCCGGGCACGGTGGGCCAGGGGCCGGCGATGGTACGGGTGGTCGGCTCCGGCCTGGACGCCTCGTTCGGCCACACGTTCGTCGAGGTCGGCGAGCTGGCCGAGGTGACCCTGGTGCTGGAGCACGCGGGCAGCGCGACGCTGGCCGACAACGTCGAGGTGTCGGTGGGCCGGGGTGCCCGGCTGACCCTGGTCACCGTCGCCGACTGGGCACCCGACGCGGTGCAGGCGCAGCACCTGCGCTTCCGGTTGGAGCGCGACGCCAAGCTGGTACACGTGCAGGTGTCGCTCGGCGGCGACCTGGTCCGCCAGTACGCCAGCGTGGACTACGCCGACCGGGGCGGGGAGGCCGAGCTGTACGGGCTGTACTTCGCCGACGCCAGGCAGCACTTCGAGCACCGGCTGCTGGTCGACCACTCGGTCCCGGACTGCCGCAGCAACGTGAGCTACCGCGGCGCGTTGCAGGGCCGCGAGGCGCACACGGTGTGGGTCGGCGACGTGCTGATCCGGGCGGAGGCCACCGGTACCGACACCTACGAGGTCAACCGCAACCTGCTGCTCTCCGACGGCGCGCGGGCCGACTCGATACCCAATCTGGAGATCGAGACCGGCGAGGTGGTCGGCGCCGGCCACGCCAGCGCGACCGGCCGGTTCGACGACGAGCAGCTGTTCTACCTGATGGCTCGGGGCATCCCGGAGACCGAGGCGCGCCGGCTGGTGGTCCGCGGCTTCTTCACGGAGCTGCTCAACAAGATCCCGGTCGAGGCGCTGCGCGAGCGGCTGAGCGCCGAGATCGAGGCCCGCCTCCAGGAGGCGTCGGCGTGATCAAGGTTTGTGCGGTCGAGGACATCAAGCCCGGGACCGCGATCAGCGCCGAGATCGACGGCACCCCGGTGGCACTGGTGCGCACCGACGACGGTGACGTGCACGCGGTCTACGACGAGTGCACGCACGCGGCGGTACCGCTGTCCGAGGGCGAGATCGAGGGCTGCACGCTGGAGTGCTGGTTGCACGGGTCGCGGTTCGACCTGCGTACCGGCGCGCCGACCGGCCTGCCCGCGACCGAACCGGTGCCTGTCTACCCCGTCGAGGTCCGCGACGGCTTTGTCTTCGTCTCGTTGGAACCAAGCAATGGAGTTACCCCGTGAGTGTCCTGGAAATTCGTGATCTGCAAGTGTCGGTGAAGCTGCCCGAGGGCGAGCTGAAGCCGATCCTGGCCGGCGTCGACCTGACCGTGAAGGCGGGCGAGACGCACGCCATCATGGGCCCCAACGGCTCCGGCAAGTCCACCCTGGCCTACTCCATCGCCGGGCACCCGAAGTACCAGATCACCAGCGGCGAGGTCCTGCTCGACGGGCAGGACGTGCTGGCCATGACCGTCGACGAGCGGGCCCGCGCCGGGCTGTTCCTGGCCATGCAGTACCCGGTCGAGGTTCCCGGTGTGTCGGTGGCCAACTTCCTGCGCAGCGCGAAGACCGCGATCGACGGCGAGGCGCCGAAGCTGCGCACCTGGGGCAAGGAACTCAAGGAGTCGATGGACCGGCTCGGCATGGACCCGGCCTTCGCCCAGCGCAACGTGAACGAGGGCTTCTCCGGTGGCGAGAAGAAGCGCCACGAGATCGTCCAGCTCGAACTGTTCAAGCCGAAGGTGGCCATCCTCGACGAGACTGACTCGGGGCTGGACATCGACGCGCTGCGGGTGGTCAGCGAGGGAGTGAACCGGGTCCGGGACAGCGGCGACACCGGCCTGCTGCTGATCACCCACTACACCCGGATCCTGCGCTACGTGAAGCCGGACCACGTGCACGTGTTCGTCGCCGGCCGGATCGTCGAGGAGGGTGGCCCGGAACTCGCCGAGCGGCTGGAAGCCGAGGGCTACGAGCGGTACGTCAGCGCGGCGGCGTAAGGCCGGGACGGGAGCGTCATGATGGACTTCGACGTCGAGAAGATCCGCAAGGATTTCCCGATCCTGGATCGGGAGATCAACGGGTACCGGCTGGCGTACCTGGACAGCGCGAACACCTCACAGAAACCGCGCCAGGTACTCGACGCGCTCGAAGATCACTACGCGCGACACAACGCCAACGTGGCCCGCTCGGTGCACACGCTGGGTACCGAGTCGACGATGGCGTACGAGGGTGCGCGGGCCAAGCTCGCGACGTTCATCGGCGCCGCTTCGCCGGACGAGATCGTGTTCACCAAGAACTCGACCGAGGCGATCAACCTCGTCGCGTACTCGTACGGGGCGCGGCTGCGGCCCGGCGACGAGATCGTGATCTCCGAGATGGAGCACCACTCCAACATCGTGCCGTGGCAGTTGCTGTGCGAGCGTACCGGCGCGACGCTGCGCTGGTTCGGCGTCACCGACGAGGGCCGGCTGGATCTGTCCACATTGGACGACATGGTCACCGAGCGCACGAAGCTCGTCAGCGTGGTGCACATGTCCAACACGCTGGGCACGGTGAACCCGACCGAGCAGATCACCCGGCGGGCACACGAGGTCGGCGCGCTGGTGATGCTCGACTGCTCCCAGTCGGTCCCGCACCTGCCGGTGGACGTGTCCGCGCTGGACGTGGACTTCATCGCGTTCACCGGCCACAAGATGCTCGGCCCGACCGGGATCGGCGTGCTGTGGGGCCGGGGCGAGATCCTGGCCGGCATGCCGCCGTTCCTCAGCGGCGGCTCGATGATCGAGACCGTCACCATGGAGAAGACGACCTACATGGCGCCGCCGGCCCGGTTCGAGGCGGGTACCCCGCCGATCGCCCAGGCCATCGGGCTCGGTGCGGCCGTGGACTACCTGCGGGCGATCGGCATGCCGGCGATCGCCGAGCACGAGCGGGAGATCACCACGTACGCCCTGGGCGCTCTGTCCACAGTGGACGGAGTGCGGATCTTCGGCCCGACGGTACCGGCCGGGCGGGGCGGCACGATCTCCTTCGACCTGACCGGCGTGCACCCGCACGACGTGGGCCAGGTACTCGACTCGGTCGGCGTCCAGGTGCGGGTCGGGCACCACTGCGCCCGCCCGACGTGCGTACGCTTCGGCGTGCCGGCCATGACCCGGGCCTCGTTCTACCTGTACACCACGACCGAGGAGATCGATGCCCTGGTACGGGGCCTGAACCAGGTGCGGAAGGTGTTCTCGTGACCGCCCCCGACCAGCTGTACCAGGAGATCATCCTGGATCACTACAAGCACCCGCACGGGCGTGGCCTGCGCGAGCCGTTCCAGGCCGAGGCGCACCACGTGAACCCGACCTGCGGCGACGAGGTGACCCTGCGGGTGGACCTGCGCGACGGCGTGGTGAAGGACGTGTCGTACGACGGCATGGGCTGCTCGATCAGCCAGGCGGCGGCCAGCGTGCTCTACGAACTGGTCCACGGCCGACCGCTGAGCGACGCGATGGAGCGCCAGGAGGCCTTCGTCACCCTGATGTCGGACCGGGGCCAGGCGGAACCGGACGAAGAGCTGCTGGAGGACGCGATCGCGTTCGCGGGGGTGGCGAAGTACCCGGCTCGGGTCAAGTGCGCGCTGCTACCGTGGATGGCGTTCAAGGATGCCGCCGCCAGAGCGGCCGCCAGCGGCGCCGACGAAGGAGCGGCCGCGGTCAAGCGGCCGGATTCTGGCGGTTCAACGGCAACGGTAGGGGGCGAGTCATGACCACAGCGATGGCCGACATCGAAGAGGCACTCAAGGACGTTGTCGACCCGGAGCTGGGCATCAACGTGGTCGATCTGGGCCTGATCTACGGCATCCACGTTGACGAGGAGAACGTCGCCACCGTCGACATGACGCTGACCTCGGCGGCCTGCCCGCTGACCGACGTGATCGAGGACCAGGCCCGGCAGGCGCTGTGCACGGGTCCGGGCGGCGGCCTGGTGAGCGACATCCGGATCAACTGGGTCTGGCTGCCGCCGTGGGGCCCCGACAAGATCACCGACGACGGCCGCGAGCAGCTGCGCGCCCTCGGCTTCAACGTCTGACGCGACCCGTCTGACGCGGCGCGGCCGCATCGCGCCCGGCTGCATTGCGGGCGGCTCGCCCGGCGCCCGCCCGCATGGCGGGCGGAAATCCGGTGGCGGGACGGGTCGCCGGTTGGCACGCTCACCGCGTGACGGACGCGCTGCTCTCCGGGCTGCTGGCCGGGTACGGGGTGGCCATCCCGGTCGGCGCCATCGGGGTACTCATCATGGGCCTTGCCGCACGGACCTCGCTGACCGTCGGCGCGGGCGCCGGCCTGGGCGTGGCCACGGCCGACGGGCTCTACGCGCTGCTCGCCGTGGCCGGAGGCGCCGCCATCGCCGGGCTGGTCCGCCCGGTCGCCACGCCGCTGCGCTGGATCGCCCTCGCCGTACTCCTCGGGCTCGCCGCGCGTACCGCGTGGTCGGCGTGGCGGGCACACCGCGAGGCGATCGCCGCGCGACCCGACCGGCTCGCCCTGTCGACTCCGGGCCGGGCCTACGCCGGGCTGCTCGGCCTCACCCTGCTCAACCCGGCCACCATGCTGTACTTCAGCGCGCTGGTGCTCGGCCGGCAGGCCGCCGCCCGGTCGCTGCCCGACGGGGCGCTGTTCGTGGCCGCCGCGTTCGCCGCCTCGGCGAGCTGGCAGCTGCTGGTGGCCGCCGGCGGGTCGGTGCTCGGCAGGGCGCTGGCCGGACGCCGTGGCCGGCTGGTCACGGCGCTGGTGTCCAGCGCGGTGATGGTGGCGCTGGCCGTACGCCTGGCCGTGCTGGCCTGAGCCGCGGTACCACCGGGCTCCCGCCCCCAGCCGGACGTGGCCTTCGTTCCGGCCCGCCGGCGGCGCGCCGACCGGCAACGCGCCCGGCCCAGGGCGCCGAGGGAGGCGGCCTCCGCCGGGGCCGGAGATGCTCCCGGCGACGGATAAAGCCGGCCAGCGGCGCGCGCGTGGACCGGCGAAGCCCGGGCCGGGTTACCGTCGGGGCATGCCGACCGCTCCCCGTGCACTGCTGCTCGACTTCGGTGGCGTCATCGTCGAGGACACCCGCCGTAAGACCTGGGCGAGAGAGCTGGCCGAGACGGTACACACGCTGCTCGCCGCCAGCGACGCGCAGCCGCCGGCGGTGGCGGCGATCGAGACCGACCTGCACGCCGGACTGAACGCCTACGGGTACTGGGGGGACGGGGTGGCGCGGTCGTTCGCGCCGGCCGAGCTGCGCCACGAGCAGCTGTGGGCGGACTTCGTCGCCGCGGACTGGCCGCCGGCCGCCCGCGAGGTCGTCCTCGCGCACGCCACCACGCTGACCTACCGGCTCGGCGAGGTACGCCAGGACTGGCGAGTCCGGCCCGGCATGGTCGAGCTGCTGGAGGACGCAGCCGGGCGGGGGATCCTGCTGGCCGTCGTCAGCAACACCATCTACGGCAGCGTGCACCGCGACTTCCTGGAACGCGCCGGGCTCGCCGACCGGTTCGCCGTGCAGCTCTACAGCGACGAGGCGGGTGTCCGCAAACCCAACCCGGAACTGATCCTGCGGACCACCCGGGCACTGTCGGTCAGCCCGCACGAGGTCTGGTTCGTCGGCGACACCCGGTCCCGGGACGTCCGCTGTGGACGGCGGGCCGGCGTGGGTACGACGGTGTTGATGCGCTCCGAGCGGACCCTGATCGATCCGGCCACCGCGGTCGAGCCGGACCATGAGGTAGCCGACCCGGTGGCGCTGCGCGCCCTGCTCACGGCCTCCTGACCGGCGCTACCGGGGTAGTGTGCGTCGGATGAGCAGCAGGCCGGCGGCGGGTGGCGGGCGGTGGGTCGAGGTCGACCCCGACCGGATGCCCCGCTGGCTGGACGGCTTCGCGCAGCGTCACGGCGACTGGTTGGTGGCCGGCACGGACCGGGTGCTGGAGCTGCGCGCCGAGGACGGGGCGAGCGCCGCGTGCCATCCGCCGCCCGGGGCACCGGCCTTCGGCGGGGTGGACGAGTTCCTGGCCGCGGTACGGGTGGCCGGCCCGCTGGGGCTGCTGCTGGCCCGCCGGGCCGCGGTGGCGGTCGGCGTGGCCGAGGGCGCCCGGCTGGTGGCGTCCAAGGTGGACAGCCATTACGTGCAGGGCCGCACCGCGGCCGGCGGCTGGTCCCAGCAGCGGTTCGCCCGGCGGCGGGAG
>DASXOA010000262.1:0-1741 GCA_036494675.1 Rugosimonospora sp. | reverse complement strand
CCACTCGTGAGTGTGCGCGTTCTGGTACTGGCCCATCGAAGGCGGCAGCGGCTCGTCGAGGTGCGGCAGCGGGTAGTCGGCGAGGTCGATCAACTCGAACTCCGCGTCGGTGCGGTTCTTCGCGTACTCCATCACCCAGTCAGCGACCTGCGCGCCTCTACGGCCGGGACGGGTGCTGCCGAGGATGACCCCGATGCGTGTCATGACAGTGCTCCTTAGGAGTAGTTACGCGGGGCGAGCTGGTCGGCGGGGATGACGCCGAGCCGGCCGGCTTGGTAGTCGTCGATGGCTTGCCCGATCTCTTCACGGGTGTTCATCACGAACGGTCCGTAGTGCGCGATCGGCTCGCGGATCGGAAGACCGCCGAGCAGGAGGACGTCAAGCGCGTCCCACCCGCCGGACATTCGCTCGGCGGCGCGCACGACAATGTTGTCGCCGGGGCCGAACACCACGAGGTCGTCGTCACGGATGAGCCGTTCCTTCGGGCCCGCGGCGCCCTGTCCGGTGAGGACATAGGCAAACGCGTTGAAGTCAGGACTCCAGGGCACGCTCAGCTGGGCGCCCGGTGCGATAGTCGCGTGCACGTAGGTGATGGGTGAGTGCGTGGCGCCGGGCCCCTGGTACGACGCGAGGTCGCCTGCGATCAAGCGCAGCAGCGCTCCGCCGTCGTGGCTGGTCAGCAGAGTGAGGTTGTCGCGGGTGATCGCCTGATAGCGCGCCGGGGCGAACTTGAGGCTGCGGGGAAGGTTGACCCACAATTGGACCGCGTGGAACGGCCCACCCTGGCGGTAGGCCCTCTCGGTGGGCAGTTCGTCATGCAGGATCCCGGCGCCGGCGGTCATCCACTGCGTCTCGCCTTCACCGATGACCCCGCCCCCGCCGTTCGTGTCGTGATGGGAGATTTCGCCGTCCATCACATAGGAGACGGTCTCGAACCCACGGTGTGGATGCCACGGTGCCCCGCGAGCTTCCTCAGGTCCGTTGACCAGCGGCCCGACATGGTCGAGCAGTAGGAACGGATCCGAATCTGCGAGCGAGACCGGGCCAGGGAATGGTCGAGCGACCTGGAAACCGCCGCCCTCGGTCTGCTTCAACGACGCCACGACCTCGCCTACCGGGCGGTTCGTCGTGCGGCCGGGCTCCGGCCGCGGCACACGCGGCAGGACGAGAGTGTTGTCGACGGTGACGGCAGGCATTGCGACCCCTAACTTGAACGTTCAAGTGACGCTAACCTCAATGACTTGAACCGTCAAGTCATTCGGGTAGCCGGGACCGAGTGTCAGCTCCAGCGCGACGCCGGCCTCAGCTTCATCGAATACCACGCCCGGCACACGTCGGAACGGTGCGCGAACACTCCCCCGCCCTGCTAGCCGGGGTTAGGGCCTTCCACGTTCGATCCGTGGCGCGGGTGAAACCGGCCGAGGGAGCACGGCCAGACGGATCAGTTCTCCCCGCGAGTTGATGTCGAGCTTGCGGAAGACTTGGCGCAGATGGAACGCCACGGTGTGGTGCGACAGATACATCCGTGATCCGACCTGGCGGTTGGTCAAGCCTTCGGCGACCAGGTCCACGACGGCGCCTTCTTTCTCCGTGAGGCTGTTCCATCCGTCCGACGGCCTGTTCGCTCGCCGCCAGTGACATACGCGTACGCCGACGGCACGCAGTCGCGCGCGAACACGCGCAGAATCACGCTCCGCACCGGCCGCCCCGTATACCTCAGCTGCTTTTGACCAATGCACCT
>DASXOA010000261.1:0-25486 GCA_036494675.1 Rugosimonospora sp. | reverse complement strand
GTGAAAACCAAACGCTCGTGATCGAGGACCTGACCGTGCGCAACATGGTCAGAAACCACCCGCTGGCCCGCGCCATCTCCGACGCGGCCTGGCGAGGGTTCCGCACCATGCTGGAGTACAAAGCCGACTGGTACGGCCGGGACCTGATCGTCGTGGACCGATGGTTCCCCTCCAGCAAGCTGTGCTCCGCGTGTGGGCGACTGACCGAGAAGATGCCGCTGAACATCCGGTCCTGGACGTGCCCCTGCGGCACCGTTCACGACCGGGACCTCAACGCGGCACGCAACATTTTGGCCGCCGGGCTGGCGGTGACAGCCTGTGGAGACGGTGTAAGACCTCAACGGGAGTCCTCCCGGACGGGGCGGTCGTCGGTGAAGCAGGAAAACCTGAGGGCGACCAAGGGAATCCCCGCCCTTTAGGGCGGTGGAGGATGTCAAGAACCTGACGCTCAAGCCAAACGGCTACTCGTTCACGTACAAGCCGGCGCTGGCCGGTGCCGGGTTCGGCCCGTCCGCGCTGGACTACGGCGACTCCGGGTCTGGCCGCTGCCAAGGCTGATCGTTGGCTTCGACAAGGGGCCCGGTTCCGACATAATCGGGCCCCTTGCGTCTCGATGGGGGCCGGGCGCAAGGTCCGGATTGCCCACCGGTCGGCTGTCCCACGGCCCCCTGAACCCGGCAGTCGACTCCGGCCCGCCTGGGCGACGGCGACCTGGGCGTCCGGCGGAAGCTCAACGGTCGGGCGTGAAGGTGACCGGCAGCGAGGAGAGCCCGCGCAGTATTCCCGGCCTGCGCGGCAGATCCTTCGGGGCCCCGGCAAGGGCCAGGTCGGGGAAGCGGCGCAGCAGCGTCTCCAGCGCGGTCGTGACCTCCAGGCGGGCGAGGGCCGCGCCGAGGCAGTAGTGGATACCATGCCCGAAGCCGACATGAGCATTCTGGGAACGGGTCAGGTCGAGGACCTCCGGCCGGCCGTAGCGGGCCGGATCCCGATTGGCGGCGCCGATCGCGACGACCACCATCTCTCCCTTGGGAATCACGGTTCCCGCGATCGCGACATCCTCGGTGGTGAAGCGGGCGACTCCCCGGACCACCGGGCCGTCGTACCGGAGGAGTTCGTCGACGGCGCCAGGCAGCCCCTCGGGGTTCGCGCGCAGTGCGGCGAGCTGATCCGGGTGGGTGAGCAGCGCGACGATCGCGTTGGCCAGGAAGCAGAGCGTGGTCTCGTGCCCCGACAGGAAGAGCATGAGTGCCATACCGACCAGTTCGTCGTCGGAGAGCACGTCGCCCTCGTTGGCCGCGCACAGGACGCTGAGTAGATCCTCGCCCGGCTCCTTGCGTTTCTGCCGGATGATCCCCGAGAAGTAGGCGGTCATCTCGGCGCGCTTGGCGTCGGCTCTGGCCAGGGTGACGTGGTCGGCTGGCGGCATGGCCAGCCCGAGTGACCAATCCCGGAACTTGGGCAAGTCGGAGAAGGGCACGCCGAGCAGCTCGCAGACGACGGCGATGGGCAGCGGGAAGGCCAGGCTCTGGACCAGATCGGCCTGTCCCTCGGCGGCGACGGCATCGAGCAGTTCATCGACGATCTCCTGCACTCTGGGGCGCAGGGCATCAACTCGCCGCGCGGTGAACGCCTTGGCGACGACCGTCCGCAGGCGCGTGTGGTCGGGTGGGTCGGTCGCGAGCAGGCTCTCCATGAGCACGTTGCGGCGCTGGGCCACGGGTACGCTTTCGGTGACCTTCACGGCGCCCTCGAGACCGGCGCTGAGACCTGGTTCGCCCAGCGCCTGGACCACCGCGTCGTACCCGGTGACGATCCACACCGGGACCTCGCCCCGCAGCCGAGCGCGGTGCACGGGCGCGCGGCCGCGGATCTCATCGAGCAGCGCGTACGGATCCAGGGACTGGGCGAAGCCTTGGGGGATGTCGTAGACCGCCTCTGTCATATCGAAACCTGCCTTATCCATTCGGTGAGCCGGTGGCCGTTGCGAGTCCGGAACCGGGCTCGAGGTTCGGGGCCCGACAGATCCAGATGCAGCGTGCGCTCTTCGGTCCACCCTTCGAACCGGAATTCGCCCAGTCCGGTGTGGACCAGCCCGAAACAGGGCTGGCCGTCCAGCGACAGCACCGGGATGCCGTCGACCATGTCGACGGCGCCGGCGCGGTCGGGTCCCGGCTCGTACTCCTCCTCATCTTCGCTCCACTGCGGGAACTGCGCCGGGACCGGCAGCGTGCACCGCAGGCCGGCCAGGTCGTCGTCGCGCAGCGGGACCGGCTCCCTGGCGAACAACACGTCCACCAACGGCAGCTCCTGCCGGTAAGTGGCCGGGAAGAGCTCGAGCAGAGCCCTGGTGACCATGACGTCGATGACGAGGTGGACGCGCGGTTGGTCGCCGGTGTTGCGGACGTAGTGGGGGCGGTTGAAGTCGCCGAACCACAGGCGTCCGGCGTCCCAGTGCCGGCTCTGCCCGTCGATGACCACTTCGGCGCCGGGGTTGGTGATGACGGGTACGTGCAGCCTCGCCACACCCCACGGAAAGCCGCACTTGCCGTCGCGGTGCTCCTCGATCTGGGCACCCGGCCCCAGCGCCATCAACCGTGCGCTGCGCAGCGGTGCGGGGATGCCGGCCAGGATTTCGGCGAAGTAGGGGGCTCGGTCCAGATACGGAGTGTCGGCGTGGCCGACCAGGCCGGCACCGCCCGGGTCAGTTCTGTCCGGGTCGCCGCCGGGCGCGCGCAACGGAAGGATCCGCCAGTCGATCCCGGTCTCGCGGAACACCCCGTCTGACCCGTAGGCCCGCTGTGCCTGCCATCGCAGGTCGCGCAACGACTGGGCCTCCGCGGCCATGCGGTTCACGTCATAGGTGGGTAGCAGCGGCACCGCGCCCGGAAGCGCGTTCACGTGTTCACCCGCTGCTTGCGCACCACCACGGCACCGGGATCGTCCGGGTCGTGACTGGCCATCGCCAGGCCGTTGCCCCGCGCCGGAACCAGGCCGACGGCCGCGAGATCCGCGAGTACTGGTTCGGGCCTGTGCATGTTGTGCAGGCGCGTGACCACTTCCGTGGCGACCAGATTGTCGCCGTGGTAGGTCCGGTAGGTCATCTGTAGCCGTGACAGGTCCGGCCCGAGCCGCTGGGCCTGTGCCGAATAGACGTACCGGCACGCACCGAGGCGTACCTCGTCCAGCTCCCGCTCGGCCAGTTCCGGAGCTGGCATGGTCAGCACCATGTCCATCGCCGCGGTCCCTCCAGGTACCAGGTGGTCGGCGATCGCACGGAACAGCGACGGCCGGTCAGCCTCGGATACGTGCTCCAGTACACCCGCCAGGTAGATGTAATCGAACAGCCTGCCCAGCTCGAACACGGGTGCCGAACCGGGCAGGACGGTCACTTTGTCCCACAGCTTCGGACGTTCGGCCAGCTTGGCCAGCAGCACCGCCCGCATCGTCGCGGAGCGTTCGAGGCACCAGAGCTCCGCGACGCGTTCGGCGACGGCCAGCGTGATTCTGCCCGTACCCGGACCGAGTTCCAGCGCCGTGGCACCCTTCGGGGCCAGATCGGCAAAGAAGGCGACCGAGGGCAATGCCGCCTCGCCCTGCTTGGCGCGGAACAGGTCGTAGTAGCCCGGGATCGAAACATAGGGATCGGTCGCCGTGTCAACAGACATCGTCACTCCGTCAGATCGCCTCGGTTCCGGATAGCGGTGGTGCAGGTGCCCGCCCATGGCTGGAAGCGGCGGGCACCTGTCTCACCGGTCATTCATCAGTGCCAGTACTTCATGACGGTCTCCCTCCTGCTCGCCGCCGGGCGCACGCGAACTCACCCCGACGTGACCTCGAACGAGTCGAGCCCGCGCAGCGTGAGCGTGCGCCGGTAGGTGGGGGCGGAAACCGCCCGGAGCGCGGGAGCTCGTTCGGCCAACACCGACAGCGCGATCCTGGCCTGTACGACCGCGAATGGAGCCCCGAGGCAGGAGTGCGCGCCCCGGCCGAAGCCCAGATGGGGATTCGGGCGGCGGTCGAGCAGCAGCGCGTCGGGGTCGGGAAAGCGGGCGGGATCGCGGTTGGCCGCGCCGAGCAGCAGAGTCACCGACTCGCCCGGCCGTACGACCACATCGCCGAGCGTGGTCTGCTCGACGCAGACGCGGCCCATCGCCTGTACCGGCGAGGTGAACCGGAGCAGTTCCTCCACCGCCGGTGCGGGTTCGGCTCCCAGGAATCCGGCCAGGCCGGATGCGCTGTTGAGCAGCGCGGTGATCGCGAGCCCGAGCAACTTCCCCGCCGAGGCGTACCCGGCGTGCAGGAGGACGCGAAGTGAGTTGGCGACGACCTGTCGCGGGACCTCTCCGCCCGCTCCCGCCTCGGCTATCAGCGCCACGATGCCCGTGTCCGGCGGATCGGACAGCCAACCGTCGGCCAGCGCGGCCAGTTCGGCCCGTGCCGCCATCGCGGGTTCGTGCCGCTCCGGCCACACCCCCGAGTCCATGCCGTCGACGATCGCGGTGGCCAGCGCCCGGAACCACGACACGTCCGGACGCGGCACGCCCAGGTAGCGTGTGATGGTCGTCAGGGCCAGCGGTTCGGCGAAGTCGGCCACGAGATCGAAGGACACGCGCCCGGCCAGCCGGTCGAGCAGCTTGCCGGTCTCCTCCCGGACGATCCGCTCGGTGCCGGCCCCCTCGCCTGCCCTCAGCGCCTCGATGAGGACGCGCCTGATCGCCGTGTGTTCGGGCGGGTCGAGCGTCTGCACGCTGACGGCCTGGGGTGGCATCTCGACACCGATGCGCCGCGGGTCGGCCGCGAACCGAGCACTGTCGCGCAGGACCGTCACGCAGTCCTCGAACCTCGTGACCAACCAGGATTCCAGTGGAGCGTGCCACAGCACCGGCTGTTCGGCGCGAAGTCGCGCATACCAGGGGTAGGGATTCTGCAGGGTCTCCGGCTCGGCGAGTGCAAGGATCGGGTCGACCGCCGTCATTTCTCACAACCCTCCGTCAGTTTTTGCGGAAATAGCCGGCTGCCAGGTTTCCGGACCCCACGAGTACGGACACCTTCTCCGGCTTGTCGGCGAAGAATTCGGTACAGGCCTTCTTCGCTCCCGGGAAGTGCGGGAAGGCGCGTGGGCTCTTTTCGGGGTCGCAGTAGTCATCCACGATGACCACCGCGCCCGGCGAAAGCCGTCCGTAGACCGCTTCGAGGCTTACCCGCACCGACTCGTAGAGGTCGCCGTCGATATACGCGAAGCACAGTCTCTCTGGAAGTCCGACCGCGAGGGTCTCCTCGAACCAGCCGGCGTGGATGATCGGCTCCGCCACACGCCATCGGGCGAAGGTCTCGCGCACCGCGTCGAGACCGGTCGCGAGTTGCCCTTCGACCGTGTAGTCGGTGTCGTTCGGGCCGGGCGCGGGCAGGCCCACGAAGGAATCGAACACGTGCAACTCGCGCCCGGGGGCGTAGTGGTCGATGATCATCCTGAGTAGGACGCTGGTCCGCCCCTGGTAGCAGCCGATTTCTACGACCGCGCCGTCCACATCGGCCGCGAGTACGCCAGACAGCCCCCAGTAGATGTTGACGAGGTTGTCCACCCCGCCCATCCTGTTCTCCGCGGCAAGCTCCAGAATCATGTGATTGTCCACGCAACCCCCAATGCGTCACCGGATCGATCTGACCCGACCCAGACGCGGACCACCGCGGCGATTCGCGTCGGTCGGCAGTCATCCACGGGACCAGGACCGGCACTGTGACTGGCCGTCGCCCACCGGCTTCCCGGTCAGCGAGGACCCGGTCTCCTCACGGGTCCACATTCCGGTTCCGGTCTCCAGGGCCGGCGCGATACGACACCGGTCGCGAACCGACGGGTTCGGGTCGGGATACCCGATGCCGCCGCAGCAGCGACGACCGACCAGTGCCGCCGACGGATCAGCCAAGCCCTACGAGTGGATTCCTGCCGACGCGCGACAGCTGACCGCCCCATAGCTACTCCCCGTGAGGGTCGGACTACACCTCGTGGTCCGAACCCTACGGGCATCGTTGGCGACCGCACCAGGTCAACCGCAAGATCGTTACAAAGCATCGCTGAACGTAACTGTCACTCGTTGCCGGGAGATGCTGATGCTGACAGCATCCGGCCCGCATCACGCCTCGGTGGAATCGAGTCCGGCTGGCTCAAGCGAGCGGCTCAAGCTGGTCGATGTGGACGAGTTGGCCGTCGGCGCTGGCCGCCTGGGCGGCTCAGTTCTCCGGCTGGAAGGCCCGGGGGAATTCCGGGGTGGACCGGGTCATCCCGCGCGTCTCCAACGGCGGTTGGCTGATGTGCAGTACGGCGTTGGTCCCCCTGCCCGGTCCACCGTCGAGGGCCAGCCGGCCGCCCAGCGGCTCCACCACGGCCTTGACGATGGCCAGACCCAGACCGGTGCCCGTACTGGTGCCGTCGCCCGCTGAACCCTCCAGCATGCGCCCGGTCATCGCCGGATCGATCCCGGTGCCGGTGTCGCGCACCTGTACCGTCCATCCATCCGCGGTGCGGGTTCCGGTGATGTCGATGCGGTCGCCGGCAGCCGTAAACTTGACCGCGTTCTCGATCAGGCAGTCCAGCGCGGCCTCGAAGCGCTCGGGGTTGACCAGCGCCTCACCGACCGTGGAGCGTACCGACCACCGCCGGTCGGCTGTGGGTTCCCAGCGCCGGACGATGCGTACCAGTTCTCCGTCCAGGTCGGTGCGCCGCAGCGGGTGCGGCTCGTCGAGCTGCATCAGGGTGACCAGCCGATGGGTGATGCCGGCCACCTTGTCCAGTTCCTCCACCACAATCGCGCTGTCCTCGGCGGTCGCCGCGTCGTCGTGCGCGGCACGGATCAGCTCGGTGTAGCCGCGGGCCACGGTGATCGGCGTGCGCAGCTCGTGCGAGGCGAGCCGGACGAACAGCTGCTGGCGTTCCAGCCGGCGCCGTTCCAGGTCGGAGATCCGCTGCACCTCGCGCAGCAGCGCCTGCCGCCGGGTGACGTGCCAGACCATCACCCCGAAGATCGCCGACATCAGCGGTTCCTCGGCGGTCTCCTCCCAGCGGATCTGGCCGTCGGCGGCGTGGTGCGCCAGGATCAGTCCGGTACTGGCGATGACGGCGATCAGAGCGAGGATCATCCACGAGGTCCGCCACGTGGTGAAGCCGTACACCAGGGCCAGGCTGATCCACACGAAGTGGAACGGTACGGTCTCCTCGCCGGGCACGTACCACATGAGGGCGATGTTCATACCCGCGAAGGTGGCCCAGACGGCCACCAGTCGCCGGTTAGTCGACGGCGAAAGCGTATCCGACATGGCGCACTGTCTCGATGCGGTCGGGCCGGTCGAGCTTGCTGCGCAACCGGCGGATGTAGACGTCGACCACGTTGCTGCCGGGGTCGAAGGTGAGCCCCCATACGTCGGCGAGCAGCTCGTCGCGGCGGCAGGCCTGGCCGGGTCGGGACATGAGGTGTTGCAAGAGCAGGAACTCGCGCATCGGTAGTTCGGCGTCGGCGCCGTTGACCTGCGCCCGGCGCCGGCGCAGGTCCAGCCGGACCGGCCCGGCGCGCAGCCAGCGGGGCGCGGTGCCGGGCGCGGTCGACCGCAGCCGTGCGCGCACGCGGGCGAGCAGTTCGGCGACGGCGAACGGTTTGCCGAGGAAGTCCGCCGCACCGGACTCCAGCGCCGCCACCCTGGCGCCGATCTCGGGTACCGCGGACAGGACCAGCACCCGCTGGTCGGGCCGTTCGTCCAGGATCCGGTGCAGCACCTCGGAACCGTCGAGGCCGGGCAGCATCAGGTCCAGTACCACCAGGTCGAAGTCCCCGGCCAGCGCGGCGGCCAGTCCACCGGGCCCGGTTGCCGCCCGCTCCGTCACGAATCCCTCGCTGTCGAGCGCGCGGGCCACGAGGCGCGCGATGCGTTCGTCGTCCTCGACCACCAGTATCCGTTCCACGGCATAGTCCTCCAGGACCTCCAGCACGCCCGTCGATGTCATCCGCGACGATGAGGTAACTATGGGGCCTGGCCGGGGCGCCGTCGGCCATCTGATTCCCGGCAGGGCGGTGTTTTGCCGGAATCGCCGGGAAGGTTCGGCAGAAGGAACGAGGTGCCGACCGCGCGAACGGCCCTTACGCCAGAGCCGAACGTCGCTACCCTCTGTCCCCATTCCGACACGGAGCATCATTTGAGGCCTGGCGGGCGCACAGCGGCGGGATGACGACCAGATGACAGCTCTGTCATGAAACACCGGATGCGGTCGTGCGCTGCTGATGATTCCCTCGCCGGTCCCTCGTCGGGACCGGCTCCCGCCGATCAAGGGGGTGCGCAGTGCTGCGTCGGATGTCGCGTCGTGGCTGGGGAGCCGTTGCCGGCGGCCTGCTGCTGTTCAGCTATGCGGTGGTCGCGCAGCTGCCGGCCGCCGCCGCGACCACCACCGGGTCGATCACCCTGAGGGTGAGCAGCGCCCGGACCGTGGGGCCGCCGCCGCAGGTGCAGAAGGGCGACCCGGTCACGTCCTATCGCTGGCTCATCAGCGCGGACGATGTCGGTGACCCGCACGACGCGCCGGCCCACTGCCTGCCACCCAGGGCCGGCGTGGCCAGCAGTCCGGACTTCGCCGACCATTGCCAGTGGCCCTCGATCCGGTACACGCCGGGTGCGATCGCCGTGGTCGCGCAGGGGGACCAGGCCGACTTGGCGGCCGGCAAGGCGCTGGGCGAGCTGCCCAACGGCCGGTACCTGATCTCCGTGACGGCGGATGGCTACAAGATTGACGGGGCACACTTCACGGTCACCGGCGGCCAGACGAGCGCCGTGGCCGTCACCATGCAGCCGTACCCACTGCCGCTGGGCTCGATCCGGATCCGGGTGTTCAACGACAACATCCCGGTCGACGGCACCTATGAGGTCGATGCCGAGCAGGGGCTGGCCGGGTTCACCGCGCACCTGAGCGACGTGCTCGGCGAGGTGAGCACCGACTACTACGGCAACCCGCTGTGCACCCAGTACCAGCACACTGCGCCGGATGCCGCGCACCCGAACGGCCAGGTGGTCTTCTCCGACGGCAAGCCGGTGATCTCCGCGCAGTCCACGGGCTGCACGAGCGGTCCGGGCGGGGACATCCTGATCCCCAACCTCGGCCCGGACCGGTACGCCGCCCAGGTCGTCGCGCCGACCGGATCCGCCTGGGTGCAGACCACCACGTTGGAAGGCTCCCACGACTGGGACATCTGGGTGCAGGAAGGCGACACCGGATACGACACCGAGCAGACCCTCGGCGGGGAGCAGGTGCCGTACGTGGACTTCGGGTTCGTCTCGCCGAAGGCGCTGACCGGCTCCGCGACCGGTGAGATCGCCGGTACCGCGGCGCTTGCCCGCACGTACGTCGGCGGGCAGGGCGGTGTGACGCTGCCCAACGAAGGGGTGGCCGGGGCGAGCATCGCCGGTCCGGTCAGCCAGCCCTGGGTCGCCCTGTCCGACCTGGGCAGCAACGACCAGATGGTGTACCTGGGCCGGGGCGGCCCCGACGGGAAGTTCGACATCACCAACGTGCCCGACGGCGACTACCAGCTGACCCTCTGGGACGGTCCACAGGAGACGATCCTGGACTCGTTCAACGTCAGCGTCGCGGGCGGCCGGCGGGTCGACATCGGAACCAAGCTGCTGGTCGGCTGGTTCGCCGAGGTCAAGGGCTCGGTGTTCATCGACCGCAACGGCAACGGAAAGCGCGACCCCGGCGAAAGCGGCGTGCCGCAGTTCCCGGTCGTGCTCAAGGAGCGCGACAACTCGCTGATGGACCAGGCGACCAACACGGTGACCACGGACGCCAACGGCAACTATGACATCAAAGAGGCGTACCCACTGACCAAGTGGCTGGTGCTGGAGGCGTTCAACACCCGGTACAAGACGACCGGCATCACCTACCAGGCCGACAACCAGCCGAGCGCCACGACGCTGCTGGGCGCGGCGGTGGACGTCAACGTGCTGCCGGTGATCGGGCTGTCCGGCCGGGTCGACTGGGGCGTGCAGACGTATGCGGGCGCCGCGAACGGCGGCATCGCCGGCACGGTCAGCTACGACACCACGCGCAACGAACTCGACCCGCGGTATGCGGTCACCGAGTCATACCAGCCGGGCATCCCCGGGATGAAGGTGCACCTGTACGCCGTGGCCCGCGACGAGGCCGGCGACCCGATCCACAACCAGGACGGGTCCGTCCAGAGAGGACCCGAACTCAACGACGCGTACACCTCGGAGACCTGGCAGGCCGGCCGCGGTTGTACCGCGCGGCTGTTCGACGGCCGGCCGCTGACCGACCAGCTCGCGCTGCCGGACTTCGGACCGCAGGCGAACCAGATGTGCGTCGAGGCGCCGATGATGGGCTTCCAGGCCGCGCCGAGCGACACCACGCCCGGCAACTTCGGGCAGACCGTCAACGGCAACTACGCCTTCACCGACTCGAAGCTCAACCTGTACCCGCCGGGCGACCCGGCCAACCCGGGCCCCAACCACGACCTGGCTCTGTACGCGCCGCTTGCCGACGGGCAGACCCAGCCGCTGCCGCCCGACGACTACCTGGTCAGCGTCGAGATCCCGAACGACCCGGTGGGCGACCGGCCGATGTACCAGGTCACCCGCGAAGAGGACGTGAACATCTTCGACGGCGACGGGTACCTGCCGCAGGACAACTTCCCGCCCTCGCCCGCCCAGGGCGGCGACCAGCCCAACCCGGCACAGCCACAGCCCGACCCCGGCGCCCCACCCTCGCAGGGCAACGGGATCGTGCCGGAGTGCGCCGGCGCCAACCACGCCGTCCACGTGAGCGACCAGCCGTTCGTCGACGGCGGCGGCAGCCCGTTCGAGGGCCAGCAGCGGCCGCTGTGCGACACCAAACTGGTGCAGGTACGGGGCGGGCAGACCGCGGCACCCAACTTCAACCTGTTCACCGCGGTCCCGCTGCCCACCCACTTCTGGGGGCTGACCATCAACGACCTGGGCCTGTCGCACGACAAGCGCAGCAGCGCCTACGGCGAGGCGGAGCCGTTGCCGAACGTTCCGATGGGCATCTACGACTTCGCCGGCCGGCTGGTGGACACCGTGGACACCGACTTCAACGGCTTCTACGAGGCGATCGAGCCGTCGACGAGCACGTACAACTGCCCGCTGCCGGCCGGGCCGTGCCCGAACATGTACCGCTTCGTGGGCAACGATCCGGGCCAGCCGGGGCACCTCAACCGCAACTACAACCCCCGGTTCCGCACCATCGGCACGAACTTCCAGGCGTGGCCGGGGCTGTTCACCACGACCGACACCGCACCGACGCAGGTCGCCGCGGTGGCCGCGGCGCCCGGTTCGACGCAGGTCGGTCCGGTCGACTGCGACCCGGCCACGGACACCCCGCAGCTGTTCGCGGTGTCCCGTCCGTACCTGCGCAGTACCGACAACAACCGCCAGCTCACCATCACCGGATCCGGCTTCGGCGCCCGGGGGCCGAACAGTTCGGTGAGCGTGAGCGGGCTGCTGCTCGGTCCGTCGGTCACCATCAACTCCTGGAACGACCGGCAGATCACCGTGACGCTGGGCCGGCCGCTGGTGCCCGGTGCCGGCACGCTGACGGTCACCGCCAACAACGGCCGGCAGACGGTCAACGGGCTGAGCCTGCAGATGCTCGGCAGCGGCAGCGGCGTGGCCCTGGGCACGGTGCTCAATCCCCGGCTGCGGCAGGTGAACCCACCCTCTGCGGCGACCAGCCCGGGCGAGACCGTCTACAGCACCGTCCAGGCCGCGCTCGAGGCCGCCGCGGCGGCCAACGATGTCGAGGTCGTGGCGGTGTGGCCGCACGCGACCGGTCAGGACAATCCGGCGGGGGCCTACTTCGAGAATGTGGTCATCCACTCCTCGGTACGGCTGCAGGGGGTCGGCCCCGGTGGGCAGTACCCGGACGGCACCTACGTACCCGGCTCGGTCCTGGACGGGCGGGCCTTCGGCATCGACAATCCCAGCGGTACCGCGTGGCTGAACCTGGTCAACGCGATCCCGCACGCCGCACCGGCGCAGGTGCCCGACGGCGCGGTGGTCACGGTGCTGGCCCGGGCCAACCAGTTCACCGCGCTCAACGCTCCGGCGGTGGACGGTTTTCGCATCACCGGCGGCAACGAGTCCGACTTCACCGGCAACGTCAACGACATGACCGGGGTGGTCAACACCCCGGTCGGCGCGGCCGGGTCGCTGATCACTCAGGGCGGCGGCGTGTACCTGCACGCCGAGGCCAGGTACACCAAGATCAGCGACAACGTGATCGCGGGCAACAGCGGCGCCTACGGCGGCGCGATCCGCCTCGGTACCCCCTATGTCAACGCCCACAACGAGAACGTGTCCATCACGCGCAACCAGATCCGGGACAACGGCGGCACCAACCTGGCCGGCGGCGTCGGTATCTTCTCCGGCAGCAACGGCTACGCCATCGACCACAACGCCATCTGCGGCAACTTCTCGGCCGAGTACGGCGGTGGCATCTCGCACTTCGGGCTCTCGCCGGGCGGCACCATCACGGCGAACCGGATCTGGCTCAACCAGTCCTACGACGAGGCCGGAGGAGTGATGGTCGCCGGCGAACTGCCGACCGACCCGACCAAGCCGTCGACCGGCTCAGGCGCGGTGACCATCGACGCGAACACCATCGAGGCCAACCTGGCCAACGACGACGGCGGCGGCCTGCGGTTCCTGCAGGCCGGCAACTTCCCGATCGCGGTGACCAACAACATGGTGGTCGACAACGTGTCGACGCACGAGGGCGGCGGCATCGCATTGGACGACTCGGTGGACGTACGGGTGGTCAACAACACGGTGATGGGCAACCTCACCACGGCCACCGCCGCGACCAGCGACGGCAAACCGGCCCCGGCCGGGCTGTCCACCGCGGCCAACAGCGACCAACTGCAGGCCACGCTGCCGGCCAGCGCCGCCAAATTCAGCAACCCCAAGATGTTCAACAACATCTTCTGGAACAACCGGGCGGGCAGCTGGAACGGCGTGTACGTCAGCGGCATCGGGGCACCCGACGCCCCGGCCGGCGAACCGCTCAACTACTGGGACATCGGCTCGCTGGAGGCCGGGGTGACGCTGGCACCGACGAACTCGGTCCTGCAGACCGCGACCGGTACGACACCCAGCACGACCAACACCGTCGGACAGGACCCGCTGGTGCGTGCGCCGTTCACCGCGACGGTCACGATCGAGGCATCCCGCGCGTTCCCGTCGTTCCGCCAGGCGGTGATCGTGGTCCAGCCGGTACCGCTGAACCAGATGGGCGACTACCACCTGACCGGGTCGACGTCACCGGCCAGCAACCGCGGCGTCGGGTCCCGCACGTTCGGCACCGTGACGGTCACCGCGCCACGCTCCGATGTGGACGGCCAGCCGCGCAGCGCGCTGCGGCCGGACGCCGGCGCGGACGAGATCCCCTGAGCGGCCGGGGTGGCGGCGGCCCAGCCCCCAAACAGGACAGCCGCCACCCCGGCGCACCCACCGCCCACCCACCATCGCCTCCAGGAGGACACCGTGTCCGACACCGCTTCCCGCCGCGCACGTGGCCCACGGGTGAGCCGGCGCGCGTTGCTGGCCGGCGTCACCGGGCTGGCCAGCTGGGCGGTGCTGCCCGACCGCAGCTCGTCCGCCGTGCCCCGCCGCCCGGTTCTGGCCGTCCCCCGGTCGGTCCCGAACTCCGCGGCCGAGGTGCACCTGGCCGCCACCGACGGCTGGGTGTCCATGCCCGCCGGTAGCCCGGCGATCCCGCCGTTCTGGCCCGACCCACTGGCCCCGCCCGGTAGCGACCTGTACGTGTTCGGATTCCGTGACGTGACCGGGTTGTCCGCGGCCGCCGTCACCGCGCAGCGCGGCCACGCGCAGATCAGCGCGCCGCTGCTCGGGTTCGACCAGGAGACCGATGTCAAGATCACCCTGACCAACCTCGGCCTGTCCCAGCGACCCGACCTGGTCGACGGCCACACGGTGCACTGGCACGGCTTCCAGAACGCGATCCCGCTGTTCGACGGCGTACCGGAGCTGTCCATCTCGGTGCCGATCGGCCGCGACTTCACCTACTTCTACCGGCCGCACGACCCGGGCACGTACATGTACCACTGTCACTTTGAAGACGTCGAGCACGTCCAGATGGGCATGACCGGGATCGTGTACGTGCGTCCGGTCCAGAATGCCGGGACCGCGGACGTAGCACCGGGCAAGTACGCCTACAACGACGGGGACGGCTCGACCCGCTACGACCGGGAGTTCGCGCTGATACTCACCGAGATCTGGGCCGAGGCGCACTACCGGGACGCGCACATCCAGACCACCGACTGGACCGACTACAAGCCGACGTTCTTCGCGTTCAACGGCCGCTGCTACCCGGACACCGTGGCGCCGCCGGGCGACCCGATGAGCCCGGCAGCCGGCCGGCTGCGCTACCAGCCGATCTCGTCGTTGATCACCGCGAACGCCGGCGAGAAGGTGCTGCTGCGCCTTGCCAACCTCGGCTACCAGAACCACACACTGACCATCGACGGCGTCGACCTGCTGGTCGTGGGCAAGGACGCCGGGCTGCTGCGCGGCCGGGACGGCAGCGCGGAGTTCCAGGTGACCAACACGGTCCAGATCGGTCCGGGGGAGAGCCGGGATGTCATTTTCACCGCGCCGTCGCCCGGAACCTACCTGCTCTACGACCGCGACTACCCGGCCCTGACCAACGCCGGGGGCGCGGGGCTCGGCGGGCAGCTGACCGAGATCCGGGTGTCCGCGCCGGGCACTCTCGGCCCGCAGACGCTGCCGAACACGTGATCCGGCCCGGGAGAAGGAGAGCATGATGATTCGCCTTGACCGCGACCGACTGCGGTGGGCCGGCCC
This sequence comes from Rugosimonospora sp., assembly GCA_036494675.1. GTDB lineage: Bacteria > Actinomycetota > Actinomycetes > Mycobacteriales > Micromonosporaceae > Rugosimonospora. The sequence continues at coordinate 10,588 of DASXOA010000261.1, read as the reverse complement.
GCTCGCGCTGGCCGTCGCCGTCGTCGCCGTACTGGTCGTACCCGGTCCGCGCGGGTCGGCGGCCGCGCCTCCTGCCGGATTGGAGTGCCTCACCTCGTCCAGCAACGCGTTCTCGCTGACCGCCGGCGCCGGGTACGTGTCCACACCGGACGGCAACTCGCTGTACATGTGGAGCTACGCCACCAGCGGTGCCGCGTTCCAGCTGCCGGGCCCGACGCTGTGTGTCGACTCCGGGGCGAAGGTGACCGTGGTGCTGCACAACGCGCTGCCGGAGTCGACCTCCATCACGTTCCCGGGGCAGAGCCAGGTGCTGGCCGACGGGCGCCCGGCACAGCCGGAGACCGACGCGGCCGGCAACCTCATGTCGCTGACCACCTCCGCGGCGGCGGGCACCGGTTCGGTGACCTACACGTTCACCGCCGGCGCGCCCGGGACGTACCTGTACCAGTCAGGTACCGATGTGCAGAAGCAGCAGCAGATGGGGATGTTCGGCGCCCTGGTGGTGCGCCCGGCAGCCCACCATGACTGGGAGAACAACCGGGCCGACTCGGCGTTCGACTCCGGCCACGAGTACCTGTACCTGCTCAGCGAGGTGGATCCCGACCTGCACCTGGCGGTGGAGCGGCGCCGCGCCTACGACTTCACCAAGTTCACGCCGCGGTACTTCATGATCAATGGGCGCAGCATGCCGGACACCATCGCGCCCAATCACGCCGACTGGCTGCCCACGCAACCGTACGGCGCGCTCATCCACATCCGCCCCTACGATCCGGTACGCAACCCGAAGCCGGCGCTGATCCGGTACCTCAACGCCGGGTCGGTCAGCTACCCGTTCCATCCGCACGGCAGCGACGAGCAGCTCATCGCGCGCGACGGCCACCCGGCGCAGGGGCCTGCCGGCCAGGATCTGTCGTTCGCCAACTTCCTCATCGACGTCGCCCCCGGCCAGACCGCGGACACGCTGATGGTGTGGAAGGACGCGGAGCACTGGGACGCCGCGGGCAACCCGATCCCGGTGCCGCTGCCCACGCTGCAGGACCAGGTCGTCGGCCCCGGCACGGAGACCTGGTTCAGCGAGGACCCGTACCTGGGCGGTGACCTTGGCGACCTGCCGCCGGGCGTGGTGCAGAACAACCAGTGCGGCGAGTACTACCACGTGGCGCACAGCCACGCCCTCGAACAGGCCACCAACTACGGCGCGAGCTTCGGCGGGATGATGACGCTCATCCGCATCGATCCGCCCGATGGCTGCCCCAACTCGTGACGAGCGGAAGGATGGCGACGATGACACACTCCGCTGCCGCGCGTGGCGCGGCGGGGACAGCCGGGCTGCTGCTGGCACTGGCCATCTCGGCTCCCGCACCGGCCGGCGCGGCCCCGGCCCGGCCCGGCCACTCGGCCGCGGCGGCCGTCCCCGCGGCGCTGCCGACCGGGCCGCCGGCCCCGCCGCAGGGGCCGCTGCCGCAGACCGGATGCACGCTGGTCGGCACCACCGCCACCTGTGAGCTGTGGGCCAAGACCGGCAGCGTCGTGCTGCCCGGCGCGGCAGGTCCCGTGCCCATCTGGGGCTTCGCGTCGACTTCGGGTGCCCCGGCGTCCGCCCCCGGCCCGGTACTCGTGGTCGATCAGGGTGACCAGGTGACCATCAACGTCCACAATGGACTGAGCGGCAACCTGTCGCTGGCGCTGCCCGAGGTCACCGGCCTGCCGACCGACCGTACCGGAGCCGCCCCCGGCGCCACGGCCAGCTACACCTTCACCGCCACCCGGCCGGGCACCTACCTCTACGAGGCCGGGCACACCGCGGACGGCGCCCGGCAGGCCGCCATGGGGCTGGTCGGCGCGCTGGTGGTCCGCGCTCCGGCGGTCGACGGCCGGCCCACCGCGTACGGCGACACCGCGTCCGCGTACGACGACGAGGCGCTGCTGGTCCTCACCGAGGTCGACCCCGTGTTCAACGCGAACCCGGCGGCATTCGACCTGCGCTCGTTCCACCCGGCCTACCGACTGATCAACGGCAAGGCGTTCCCCGAGACCGACGCCGTCGCCACCGATATCAACCGGCGGGTGCTGCTGCGCTACGTGGATGCCGGGCTGCAACCGCACCCGATGACGCTGCTGGGCATCGACCAGTCCGTGATCGGCCAGGACGCCCGGCCGGCGGCGTACCCGGAGGGCACCGTCACCGTACCGCTGCAGCCCGGCCAGACCGCCGACGCCATGGTGTCGGTACCGGGCGGCCCGGACGGCCGGCGCTTCGCGCTCCTGGAATCCGGCGGTTCGCTCAACAACGCCGGGCAGCGCTACGGCACCTCGGTCTCCGGGGTCAGCCCGGCGCAGGCGTTCGGCGGCATGCTCACCTTCCTGGACACCAACCCGCCGCCGGTCAGCGGCGACCACGTGGGACCCACCTCCGGCAACATCGTGGCCAGCCCCGACCCGGCCAGCGTGCTGACTCCGGTAACCGTCACCGCCAACTTCTCCGACGCGCTGAATGGCAACTCGGCCGTGGACGCCGCCGAGCTGGTGATCGACGACCTCTCCGTCGCCGAGGGTACGGGCACGCCGTTCGGCGCCGCGGCCTTCGGCGCCGGCCCGACAGTGACCGGTGCCACCGCAACCATCTCGACCACGGCGCTGACCGCCCTGACCCAGGGCCGGCACACCGTCTACGTGCGGGCCCACGACGCGGCCGGCAACTGGGGCGTCGTCGGCTCCGTGACGCTCACACTGTCGACGACCGGAGCGCTCACCACGTCGGTCGTCGCGACACCCAATCCGACCAGCGGTGCCGGCGACGTGGCGCTGTCCGCGAGCGGCGACGACACCGGCCTCGGCGGCACGGTGACCGGCGCCGAGTACTTCCTCGACGCGGCGGGCGCAGCCGGCGGCGGTACGGCGATGAGCCTGGCGCTGCCCGGGGCGGCGGTGACCGACGAGACGGCGACCATCCCGGCCGTCGCGGTGGCCGCGCTGCCGGAAGGACGGCACACCGTGCTGGTTCACACCCGGGACTCGTTCGGGCTGTGGGGGCCGTACGCGAGCACCGACCTGATCGTCGACAGGACAATCCCGACGCTGATGTCCGGTGCGGTCCTGCCGGCGGCGACCAACGGCAGCATCGGATCCCCCGCCGACCCGACCGACCTGCGGGTCAACGCCGCGTTCACCGATCCCGCCAGCGGTGGGGTCAACTCCGCCATCGCCGGTGCCGAGGGCTTCCTGGACGCGGCCGGGCCGGACGGTAGCGGCATCACGTTCCTGGCGCTGGACGGCACGTTCAATACCGCGACGGAGAACACCTACGCACTGATCCCGCTGACCGAGCTGACCGGGCTGGCCGACGGCATCCACCAGGTTCTGGCGCACGCGAAGGACGCGGCCGGTAACTGGGGCCCGCTGACCGCGGTCAGCTTCACACTCGACCGGCACGGGCCGGTGGTCTCCGCGGTGGCGGCGAGCCCGAACCCGACCGCCGGCGCCGGCACCCTGGCGCTGACCGCGACGGCAACCGACGCTCTGTCCGCGGTGACCGGCGCCGAATGGTACGACGGCACCGACCCAGGTGCCGGGCATGGCAACGCGATGGCGGTCAGCGCAGGCACGCTGTCGGCCACGGTGAACCTCGCCGGCTTCGCCTCCGGTACCCACACCCTGTCGGCACGGGCCCGGGACGGGCTGGGTAACTGGGGCGCACCGGCGTCGGTCAACGTCGTCGTCCAGCCGCCCAATGCCATCTTCGCCGACGGGTTCGCCGGCAGTACGAGTGCCTGGTCGCAGACCGTCGGGACGGTGTCGGCCGCCTCCGGAGCGCTGGTGGCCACCGGTACCGGCTACGTGGTCGACAACACCCCCGCCGGGGAGCGTACGTTGCACGCGAAGTTCGATGTCGGCATCGGCGGCTTCAACGCCGGGACGTCCACTGTGGACATGTTCCAGGCACGCGGCCCGGCCGGCACCGCGGTGCTGACCGTGCAGTACCGCCGCAACGGCACCACCAGCCAGTTCCGCCTCGGCCTGCTGCGCTCCGGCACCTGGGCGTACACCGGCTGGGTCAACGCCACCGGCGGCACGGTTCGGGTGGACTGGAGTTCCGGGACAACCGGCTCGGCGACGCTGAAGGTGGGCGCCGTCACCGTCGGCACGCTGAGCGGCAACACCTCGGCGTACACCGTCGACTCGGTCGCTGTCGGGCTGGTGGCCCGCAGCGGGGCGACCACCGGGTCGGCGAGTTTCGACAACTACGCGTCCACCCGCTTCACCGCGCCGTGAGCCGGGGCCCGGCCCGCCGGCCGGGCCCCGCACGGCGTTCCCGGTCGAGTCCGGTGGGGCCGGGCCACCCCGGCCCCACCGTCGCAGAAGGAGTTCCGATGACGGTCACTGTTCCCGCGGCGCTGCGCCGCCACGCGGGTCGGGCGCTGGTCCTGCTGCTCGCCCTGGCACTGGTCGCGGTCGTGATGCTGAAGTTCGTGGGCAGCGCGCATGCCAAGCCACGCTACGACGTGCCGCACGACGGGGCGATGGAAGCCTCCCTCGGCGTGCGGTTCACCCAGGCCGCGGTCGTCGCCGACGGCGGCCTGGTCGAACTGCGCTACGTGGTCCTGGACGCCCAGAAGGCGTCCGCCTTCCAGAACGATACGAAGCACCCGCCCACGCTGCGCAATGAACACAACAACAAGATCGCGTGGCGTGCCGCGCTGATGAAGCAGGGCCACGAGCTGCGGCCCGGGCAGAGCTACTACCTGCTCTACCTGAACAACCAAGGCGCGATCAAACGCGGCGACAAGATCGAGATAGCCGCGGGCCCGCGGCACCTTCAGCACGTGCCGGTCCGGTGAACCCGTGGTACGCCGATCGCCGCGCGTCCTCGCCCGGCTCGCCACCGTCCTGGTCGCCGGGCTGGCCTGGGCGGTGTGCGTGCCCGCCACGCCGGCCAGCGCCCACGCGTACCTTGCCACGAGTACACCGGCCGACGGCGCCGTCCTCGACCAGGCACCCGAGACGCTGATCCTCAGCTTCACCGAGCACGTGGAACGCTCGGCCACGACAGTCGATATCGTCGACGGCGACGGCCGGCACTGGGCGGTCACCTCGCTGGCAGTGCGCCCGCACGACGCCGGGGAGGGCGGGGACGCCGCCGACACCGAGGCGCCGGTCGACGTGGTCGCCGGCCTGCCGAGGCTTCCCGCCAACGCCTACCACATCTCCTGGCACACGCTGTCCTCCGACGACCTGCACGCGACCAGCGGCACGCTGGTCATCGGGGTACGGCAGGAGGTGGCGGCGGCCTCGACGGTGCCGGGGCCGGGCGGGCCGGGCTTGCGCGAAACGTTCCTGCGGGCTCTCGCGCTGACCGGCGCGGCGACCCTGCTGGGCGGCACGACACTCGCGCTGGCCCTCGCCGTGCTGGCCCGCCAGCGACGTGCGGCCGTCGACCGGCACCTGTGGACCGCCGTCTTGCGGGTCGCCGCTACCGGTGGCGTCCTTGCCATCCTGGCCGTACCGGCGCAGCTACTGATCCAGCTCAGCAGCGCCGACGCCGCCTGGCCCCGGCTGCTCGGGCAGCAGATCACCGACGGGCGGTGGCCGATGCGCGAACTGGGCCTGGCCGTGCTGCTCGGCGTTGTGCTGCACGCACGAAGCAGACCGGGGTTGTCCGCGGCGGGCGTGAGCGTGGGCGCGGTCGGAGCGCTGACGGCCTGTGCGGGCACCGCCCTGCTCGGCCACCCGCTGGCCAACCGTCCGGTGGGGGCACTGGTCGGCGGACTGCACGTGCTGGCCGCGGGAGCCTGGGCAGGCTCCGTGCTGGTGGGCGCCCTGGCCCTGGTACCGCTGCTGCGTACCGGGTCGCAGCGGGCGGCGGGCGTCGTGACCCTGCTGCGCGCGTTCGCGCTGATCGCGCTGGCCGGTGCCGCCACCCTGACCGTGACCGGCCTGCTGCTGGCCGGCGCGCAGGTCGCCACCGTCGACGCCCTGCTGACCACGCCGTACGGGGTGCTGCTGATGGCAAAGCTGGTACTGATCGCGGCCGCCGGCCTGCTCGGTCTGCGCACCGCACGCGCGCTGCGCCGCACGCCGGGCGGGGTGTCCCCGCGGCGGCTCGTGGTCGAGGCCGCCGCGCTGACCGGCGTCCTGGTCCTCGCGGCGGCGATGGCCTCGGCGGCCCCGGCCAGGGGACCCCGCTTCCCGACCCGGTCCCTCGCCACCGTGCCGCAGGTCAGCGGCCAGGCGGCCGACCTCGTCGACACCCTCGCCGTGCGCCCCAACCGGCCGGGTCGCAACATGGTGACCATCACGATCAGCGATAGCCGCAGGCCGGTGCCCGGGTCGGTGACCGGGGTCTCGGTACTGCTCAAGGGGCCGGACGGCACCACGAGGGTCCATCCAGTCACCCGCGGGACCGACGGTTGGACGGTCGCGGTCGACGACATCCGCGCGGCCGGAGAGTGGACGATGTCCGTGACGGTCGCCCGGGAGGGGTTGCCGCCGGTCACCGACGCGCATCGCTGGACGGTCGCGCCGGCGCCTGGGGACGCGAGCCGAGTGGTGGTGTCGCCGGCGCCGTTGCGGCCGGCCATCGACTGGGCCGCCGCACTCGTCGGGCTGACCGCCGTGGCCGCGGCCGGGGTCTACGTTTACCGGCGCCATCGGCGGCATCCCGCAGAGTCGCCGTCGCCCTGCTCATCGACGCCAGCATCGTCCGGATGATCCTCATCCCCGCCGTGACAGCACTGTGGCAAAAGTTGACTGGTGGATGCCCGGACACCCGGGTACTGATGCGGGGCAGCGACCGTATGCCGTCCTAGGGTGACCGGAGTGTCAAGCGAGCGCGGTCACGGCCGCCGCGAGGGCCGTACCGTCAAAGCCGTGACCGTCGATGTCCCGGGTGGGTTGGGCTTCCCGCATGCGGCCCAGGCCGTGCGGATCACCCGCACCCGCATCCGGTTTGCTGTCGCGTACATGTGAACCGCAGGCGCGGCGGGTGCCCCTTCGCTGCGGTCACCGTGGTCGTTGCTGGTATCCGGGGTGGACGCCGGGCGTGAGACCTTGTTGTGCGGCGATGGCTTCGAGTAGCCCGGCGAGCTGCGCGCGCTGGGTGTCGTCGAGCGCGGCGCAGATGTCGTCCTCGTGCGCGGAGCCGAGCCCGCGCATCTCGGTCATCACGTGTGTGCCTTCAGTGGTGAGGTGCAGTGCGGAGTTGCGGCGGTCTTGTGGGTTTCGTCGTCGTTCGATGAGCCCTTTGCGCTCCAGGTTGTCGACCAACGCGACGACCCGGCTCGGCACGACTCCTAGCTCCTCGGCCACGGACTGCTGACTGCGCCCCGGTTGGGTGGCGATCATGCGCAGGAGTCCGACATCGGCGGGAATCACCCCGAGTTCGCTGATCCGTTCGGCGAACCGCGCCGCGGCGTGCGCACCCACCTGCGCGAGGAGGAACGCCGTTCCCCGCCGGGGCCGAGGTGCCGATCCGTCGTCATGGCCGGCCTGCCGTTGTGCGGTCATGCGGTGATGGTAGCGGTAGAGAATAGTTCTGTGCTATGAATGGTTCACGAAGGAGAACGGAGACAGCTGTGGACGAGTTCAGCGAAGCCGGTGGTTTCCCGCCGCACTATCCGGACCTGGCCGCCAAGGTCGCATTGGTCACCGGCGGCTCACGAGGAATCGGAGCGGCGACCTGCCGGGCCTTGGCGGCAAACGGCGTCAAGGTCGCGGTGAACGGGCGTGACCAGGCGGCGATCGACGCAGTCGTCACAAAGATCGCCGCGGAGGGTGGTACGGCGGTGGCGGCACCCGGTGATGTCACCGATGAGGCCGAGGTGCAGAGCATGCGCGAGAGGGTCGAGCACGTGCTGGGGCCGGTGGAGATCCTCGCAGCGTTCGCCGGTGGCCAGGGCGCCCCGGTGCCCACCACCCAGCTCGGACTTGAGCGATGGCGGGCGGTCGTTGAGTCCGACCTGACGTCGGTGTATCTGACGGTGACCACGTTCCTGCCCACCATGATCGAACGGGGTAGCGGGTCGATCATCACCATGTCCTCTACAGCAGGCCGCCAACCGAGCGGCGCCAACGCCGCATACGCCGCAGCGAAGGCGGGCGTGGTGATGTTCACCAAGCACCTGGCTAACGAGGTCGGCAGGCACCGCATCCGCGTCAACTGCCTGGCCCCCTCCGCGGTGCTCAACGACCGCATGCTGCGGTTCATGTCCGCCGAGCAACTCGACGAGATGGCCGGAGCATTCCCGCTAGGCCGCATCGGGCAGCCTGACGATGTCGCCCAGGCCGTGCTGTACCTCGCCTCGAACGCATCGTCCTGGGTCACCGGGGTCACCCTCGACCTGACCGGCGGGCGGGTGATCGTGTGAGCGCTGCCGCGCCTGCTGGCGCTTATCGGCCTGGTCATCGCCGCCATCGCCGAACTGTCCACCCTCACCTTTCTGGTCTCGGACACGGCCATCCTGCTGCCCATAGCCCGGTTCGCCGCCTTGGTCTGGCTCATCGCCACCGGCTTTGTCCTGCCCCGTACCCGGACCAACAAGGCCACGACCAACACATGACCCACCGGCCACAACCCGCGAACGGTCCACGTCGGAATAAGCGAGATTGTCGATAGTAGGGACAGAAGCCATATGGACACTGCAATGACCGAACGGCTCATCCGGTTCCAGCATCCGGAGAAGGTCCTGGGCTATCTCGGAGGGCTCGACGACAACCGCATCGCCGCCCTGTTCGGGCTGGACCTGGGCTCCTACCAGCAGTTGCGCCAACGTCACGACGAGCAGGCGCGCCGGGCCGCGGCGGAACTGCTCGATGACCCCAAGTTCGCCGAGAAAGTGGACCGGCTGCCGTTCGCGCCCGGTCAGCGCGTCGCGGCCGTCGGCGAGAGCACCACCGATGACCTGCAGTCATGGTTCGAAATCCTGCGCCACCTTCTCGACCTTCAACGCCCCGCCGATGGCATCACTCTGACAAACATGGCGGTGTCCGGACACACAAGTACCCAAGGCCTGACCACCCTGCCCGGGTTGTCGTTCCACCGCCCGGACTGGGTGCTGTGCATGCTCGGCGGCAACGACGCCCAGCGTCTCGGGTCAACCGACGGGCCAACCCTGGTCAGCCTCGCTGAAACCGAACGCAACCTACGCGCGCTGCGCGATCTCGGCATGCAGCGCACCGGGGCGCGCTGGGTGTGGCTCACCCCGACCACAGTCGACGAGATACGCGTCGCGGCCTACCAACCCTTCCAGCGAGCTGGGCTCACCTGGGCCAATCGTGACATCGACGCCATCGGGCAGATCCTGAACACGCAACCCGACCCCACGCTCGACACCCGACCTGTCATCGGCCGGCAGACCGCTGGGCGGTTCCACCTCGACGACGGACTGCATCTCTCCCTCGCCGGTCAGCAAGCCCTGGCCGTAGCCCTGGTCGACACACTCATGGACCAATCATGAAGTTGCTCATCTTCGGCCCTACCGGCGGCACCGGCGCCCAACTCCTGACCCAGGCGCTCGACGCCGGCCACGACGTCACCATCGTCGCCCGCAACCCTGACAGGATCACAATCAGCGACCACGCCCGGCCGGCCGTCGTCACCGCAGACGTACTGCAGCCCCAGACGTGGGAAGCCACTGTCGGCGGTCATGACGCCGTCCTGTCGTGCCTGGGCAGCAGGGACCGTAGGCATCCCACCACCGTCTACTCCCAAGGCACCACCAACATCCTCGATGCCATGCGCCACGAGGGAGTGCGACGCCTTGTGTGCCTGTCCTCGGCCGGCCTCGAAATTCCTCCCGAGACTCCGCTACCTCAGCGGCTCGTCACCAGACTGCTAGTCCAGCGTCTCTACCGTTACGGCTACGCCGACATGACCGCCATGGAACGCATCGTCACGGCCAGCGGCATCGACTGGACAATCATCCGCGCACCGATGCTCACCAACGGGCCGCTCACCGGACGCTACCGGGCCGCGGCGAACCGGCACCTGTCAAACCCCAAGACCATCTCACGAGCAGATCTCGCCCACTACATGCTCACCCACATCGCGGACCACGAAACCTGGCAGAAAACAGTCGAAGTCTCATCATGAACCGGCCGACCAAGACCAGTTGATGCCAGCGACGTCGGAAGCCGTTGCTCCGGCCGGGCGGCCGTGTGGCGCTGATGGTTTGGCAGAGCAGGGACCGCAACGAGTGGGCGTCTGCCATTCCTGCCGCTGGGAGATGGCGGACGACGAGGCGAGCCGGGCCAGCGCGCGGCCGCATGCGACGATCGCCGCCCACGACACCAGGCCGATGCGCCGACCAGCTGCCCAACCGCGGCGGCTAATTGGCGCCGACGACGTTGAAGGCCTGGTTGACGAAGATGTGGTGCGGCCAGTTGACGCCGATGTAGTGGGCCTCGAACTCGCCGTTGCTCTGCTTCACCACACGGTCGACGACGCCTCCCGGGTAGGCGGCCAGCGCAGCTTCCGTCGCCTTGTTCGCTGTCGTTCCGCTGACGATCGTCCCCGACCCCTCCTTGTAGTTCGCGGGTACTTGACCGACCTGCTTTGAGGTGCTCGGTGCGCCCCGCTGGAAGGGGACTACGC
>DASXOA010000260.1:0-7831 GCA_036494675.1 Rugosimonospora sp. | reverse complement strand
CGGACGCCAGTGGCATCTGATTTATCTTGATGCCGCCCGTGCGCAGCTAGTCAGTAGCGGGGATGGGGAGACCGTTGCGGTGATCGATACCGGCGTTGATTCGGCTCATGTAGACCTCGTTGGAAACATTCTTGCAGGGGTCGTTACGTATGTCGGCCCAGGCCGTACGACCAATGCGTCCCATGATCTTGATGGGCACGGTACGGGAATGGCCGGAGATATTGCGGCGCACGGTCACGGCGTGAGAAGCGGAGCATTGGGAATTGCGCCTGATGCAAAAATCCTACCCATAGCCGACACCGATGATACTGGCCACGCAACCGACAGCGCAATGGCGACATCAATTCAATACGCAACTCAGCATGGCGCGAAGGTTATTTCCATATCCCAAGGAGGAGTCTCCTCGTCTCCCAGCCTCGCGGCTGCCGTCGCTGCTGCCCAGGAATCCGATGTAGTGGTTGTTGCTGCCGCGGGGGACCGGAGTGAGGGCGACTTAACGGTTGACTCTCCAGCCAATCTGCCCGGTGTTATCGCGGTGACAGCAATAGGCCGGGATGGTTATCGCATTGCCGAATCCGTTTCTGGCCCGACAGTCATGCTCGCCGCTCCCGGCGTAGATATCGCCTCGACCGCGCCGAGTGGGGGCTATGCCGAAGGCACGGGCACCAGTGACGCAGCAGCGATCACGGCCGGTGCCGTTGCTCTTGTGCGGTCCAAGTACCCGAACCTGTCGGCGGCCGAAGTGATCCATCGGTTGACCGCCACCGCTACCGACAAGGGCCCACCCGGCCGCGACAACGAGTACGGGTACGGGGTGATCAACATCGTCGCCGCCCTCACGGCCGACGTACCCCCGTTGTCCGCCAGTGCCGGCGCGACCGCCCCCGTTACCGATCAGCCCGCGAGCAACGGCTCCTCCGGGGCGCAGCCCGCCAGGACCCGCTCATCCCTGCCGTTCATCATCCCCATCGTTGCCGCCGGTCTCGTACTACTCGTGATCGTCGGATGGCGGGTGGCACGCCGCCGTACGAGATGATCATGGTTCCGAAAATCGGTAGTGTTCAGCGGATTTGACACCATAATGTCGTCCCCGCTACGCGGTCCTTACCCGTAGCCAAAGTGAGCAGCCACCACGCCCTGGTCGCCGACAGTGGCGCTACACGGCCCTTTGGCGATCCGGGCAAAGCTGACCCGCCCGTCGAGCGCCGACTCAGGCCGTGATCCTGGCAAAGCCGACTCAGGCCGTGATCCGTTCAAGGCTGACACGCCCGCTGAGCGCCGGCTCAGGCCGCGATCCGGGCAAGTGTCGCCCCGGTGGCCCGGACCAGGTCCTCCGGGGCCACCTCCACCTGCATGCCGCGCCGGCCGCCCGACACGTACACCGAGGGCCAGCGCGACGCCGACTCGTCCACCACCGTCGGCAGCCGCGATCGCTGGCCGAATGGCGAGATGCCGCCGGTCACGTACCCGGTTGCCCGTTCCGCCGCGGCGGGTTCCGCCATGATTGCCCGTTTGCCCCCACCGGCCGCCGCCAGCGCCTTGAGGTCCAGCGTGCCCGACACCGGCACCACGCCGACCATGAGCCGGCCGTCGACGGTGGCCACCAGGGTCTTGAACACCCGTTCCGGTTCGACGCCCAGGGCCGCTGCCGCCGCCTCGCCGTACCCCGAGGTGTGCTCGCCCACCTCGTACGTGTGGATCGTGAAGTCGATCTTCTGCTTGGTCAACAGCGCGGTTGCCGGTGTTCCTCGTCCTGCCACGTCGCCAAGATTAGGACGAGAGCCGCGGCACCGGTGTGGCGAACAGTACGGTCGGGGAGTCGTCCACCCGGGTGAGGATGATGGTCGCCTCGGCCGGGCCCTCAATGTGCAGCCTCCGGCGCAACTGCTCCGGGTCCAGCGCCGAGCCGCGTTTCTTGATGGTCAGCCGGCCGACGCCCCGTTCGCGCAGCACCGCGCGCAGCCGCTTCAGCGACAGCGGCATGGTGTCGGTGACCTCGAAGCAGCGCGCGAACCCTGTGGGCACCGCCGAATCGGCGTAGACATAGGCGATCCGGGGATCCGCCAGCGTACCGTCCACAGTGGAGGCGAACTCCGCCACGAGGTGCGCCCGGACCACCGCCGGGTCGGGATCGTAGATGTAGCCCCGGACCGGACCGACCGGCGCCGCCGCCTCTCCGGTACCGGTGAGCGTGAGCGGGCCGGACGTCGCCAGCGCCGCCTCCCCAGTACCGGTGAGCGTGAGCGGGCCGGACGTCAACAGCGACGCCCGGCGCGGCACCGCCGCCAGCGGCCCGCACCAGAACGCGGCCTCCACCAGGTTGCCGTCCACGGATACCCACTCCGCCTCGGCACCGGCTGGTATCAGCGCATGGTCGATGCCCGGAGCCAGCTTGAGCACCGTGTGCGGTACCCGCTCCGGTAGCTCGGCCACGAAGTCCCAGGGCGGCGAGAACGCGCGGGGATCGAACACCCGTGAACCGCCCTGCCGGCGTGCCGGATCGCAGAACACGCCATCCACAGTGGACAGATCGACGGTACGGGCGTCGGCGCACGATACCGAGACCAGGTCGGTGAGTCCGAGCGCCCGTACGTTGGCCGCCGCGATCGCGGCCGTGAGCGGGTCGGCGTCGACCGCGTGTACCCGGATCCCGGCCCGGGCCGCGGCCAGCGCGTCGGCGCCCACGCCGCAGCCGAGGTCGGCGAGTCGGGTCACACCGGCAGCGGCCAGCCGGTGTGCCCTGCGCCCCGCCACCGCCGACCGGGTGGCCTGTTCGAGGCCGGGTCGGGTGAAGAACATGGCGGCGGCGTCGGGACCGAACTTCGCCCGAGCGCGCAGGCGCAGTACCGCCTGGGTGTGGGCCGCGGCGGCCAACTCCGGCGGCAGGCCGGACGCGCGCAGCGCCGACGCGGCGGCGAGCGGTGGCGCGTCGGCCAGTTCGGTCGCCGCCTCCAGGGCGGCCGCTCCGGCCGGGGTATCGAGCCGGGCCAGCAGTTCCGGGGTCACACGGCCGATTCTGCCGGCTGCCCGAGGGCCGCGCCGACTTCGAGCGGATCCGCCAGGAGCCGCTGGAACGCCAACTCGGCGGCGCCGATCAGGGGCGAGTCGTCGCCGAGCCCCGGAGTGCGCAGCCGGACGTGTTCCCGGCAGGCGGGCAGCCCGTTGCGGTTGAGCCGGCTGCGGACCTGGGCGGCACCGGCGAGGTACAGGTCGCGCAGCGTACCGCCGAAGATCACCGTTTCCGGGTTGAAGATGTTCACCAGGTTCGCCACGCCGAAACCGAGCCAGTCGCCCACGTCCCGTACCGCGGCCTGGGCGAGCGCGTCGCCCCGGTTGGCCGCGTCGACGACGGCGAGGATGCCGTCCCTGCCGACGCCGTCGCGGTCCGCGGCGGTCAGCAGCGCGTGCTCGCCGACCTCGGTCATCCAGCAGCCGCGGGCTCCGCAGATGCAGGGCTTGCCGTTCGGGTTGACCACCATGTGACCGACTTCGCCGCCGTACCCGCCGTGCCCGGCGACCGGCCGGCCACCGGCGATGATCCCGCCACCGATGCCGACGTCGCCGCTGAGGTAGATGATGTTGTCCGAGTCGGTACCCGCACCCCGGATGTGTTCGGCCAGCGCGCCCAGGTCGGCGTCGTTGCCCACGTACGTCGGCGCGTCCATCGGCAGTACCTCGTGGAGTGCGGCGCCGAGCGGCTCGTCCACCCAGCCGATCATCGGCCCGAGCCGGACCAGGCCGTCCTCCCGCCGTACGATGCCGGCCACCGCCACCCCGGTACCCACGCAGGTGGAGTGCTCCGGAGCCTTGCTCTGCATCTCGTTCACGAACTCGGCCAGCGGGGTGACGACGTCGGAGGCGACGAATTCACCCCGGCCGCGTTGCCGCTCCCGGCGGTCGAGGATCTCGCCGCCCATGCCGACCCGCGCCGCCACGAGCCGGTCCACGCCGATCAGGAGCGCGTACACGAACACCCGCTCCGACTCTGCCCGCACCACGAGGGAGGGCCGGCCGGCCCGGCCGGTCTCCTTGGGCAACTCCTCACGGACCAGCCCGGCGGCGGCCAGGTCCGCCGTCAGCGCCCCAATGGTGGAGCGGTTGAGCCCCAGCGACGTGGTGAGCTCGGCACGGGAAACCGCACCATGCACGTGGACCTGGCGAAGCAGAGCTCCGAGGTTCTGCCGGCGGATCTCTTCCTGGCTCGGGCCAGCGCGCATGGTGGGTTCGTCTCCGAAGGGGGGTCCTGGCCGGCGCTCAGCGTAGACCGCTCGCAGCCGCCCGCCGCCGCGACAGCGCGTCGACGCCAGCGGCCAGCAGGAGCACGACACCGGTGACGATGTACTTGGTGCCCGCGCTGTATCCCATGAGCCCCATGCCGTTGTCGATGACGGCGACCACGGCGCCACCGAGGACGGCGTCGATCACCCTGCCCTTGCCGCCGAACAGGCTGGTGCCGCCGATCACCGCGGCGCCGACTGCGTACAGCAGGATGTTGCTGCCGCCGGTGTTCGGGTCGACGGAGTCGGCGCGGCTGACCGCCACGATGCCGCCGAAGGCCGCCATGCCGGAACAGATGACGAAGGCCGAGATGCGGATCCGGTCGACGTTGATGCCGGCCCGGCGGGCCGCTTCCTTGCTGCCGCCGACCGCGTAGATGTGCCGGCCGAAGGTGGTACGGGACAGGACGAACGTCCCGATCAGCAGCAGTACCACGATGAGCGGCACCACGTTCGGCACGCCCTTGAGCGAGTGGAACGCCGGGTTGATGGCCCGCTCCGCGTTGAGGAAGTAGACCCCGATCGCGCCGACGACGGCGAGCGCACCGACCTTGATCGCGATCAGTGACAGCGGGTCGGTGGCCAGGCCGCGATTGGCCCGGCTGCGGGCCCGGTTCAACTGCACGCCGGCGTACCCCAGGACGCACACGACCAGCAGTGTCCAGCCGAGCCACGGCGGCAGGTTGTCCTTCTCGATCCCGACGGTGAACGGGTCGCTGATGGAGATGTTCTTGCCGCCGGTCAGCAGGAGCAGCACGAGTCCCTGGAAGGCCAGGAACGCCGCCAGGGTCACCACGAACGAGGGGATGCCGACCTTCGCCACCAGGACGCCGAGCACGACGCCGATGATGACACCGGTCAAAATCGCCGCCGGTATGGCGAGATACCACGCCCAGTGGTCGTTGGTGAGCAGGATGGCCATGATGGCGCCGCACACGCCGCTGGCGAAGCCGGCGGACAGGTCGATCTCGCCGAGCAGCAGTACGAAGACCAGGCCCATGGCGATCAGCACGACCTGGCTGCCCTGGGTGAACAGGTTGGCGAAGTTGATCTCGGAGAAGAACACCGGGCGCATGATGCCGAACACGATGCACAGCACGATGAGGCCGAGCAGGGCGGGCAGCGAGCCCATGTCGCCGCCCCGGATGCGACCGAGGTACTGGCGCGCGTGGTCACCGAGGGAACCGTTGGCCGCGCCGGGTACCTCCGTACGGCCGGGAGGGGTCTGGAGGGCGGTCATCAGTGTGCTCCGTTCATGTCGCCGAGGTCGGTCACGCCGCCGTCGTGCGAACCGTTGCCGTTGCCCGCCGCGGCGACCGCCGCCGTCGGCAGGCCCAGGTCGCCGCTGCGGCCGGCCGTGATCAGCTCGACCACCTGGGAGTAGGTCACGTCGGTGGCCTTGACCTGTGCCGCCATCCGGCCCAGGTACAGGCAGGCGATCTGGTCGGCCACCGCGAAGACGTCGTTCATGTTGTGCGAGATGAGTACGACCGCGAGGCCGTTGTCGGCCAACTGCCGGACCAGTTCGAGTACCTGCGCGGTCTGCGCGACACCGAGTGCGGCGGTGGGCTCGTCGAGGACGACCACCCTGCTGTTCCACAGCACGGCCTTGGCGATCGCGACAGTCTGGCGCTGGCCACCGGAGAGGCTGGCCACCAACTGGCGGATGGACTTCACGGTACGGACCGACAGCCGGTCGAGCGTCTCGCCGGCCATCTGCTCCATGGTCGGCTCGTCCAGGATGATGCCCCTGGTGCGTTCCCGGCCGAGGAACATGTTCTGCACGATGTCGAGGTTCTCGCAGAGCGCGAGGTCCTGGTACACGATCTCCACGCCGAGCGCGGACGCGTCGCGCGGGCTGTGTACGGTGACCGGCTTACCGTCGAAAAGGTACTCACCGGAATCGATCGGGTAGATGCCGCCCACGCATTTGACGAGGGTTGACTTGCCCGCGCCGTTGTCGCCAACGAGAGCGGTGACCTCACCGGCGTTAGCGGTGAAGTCGACGTGCCGGAGAACCTGAACGGGACCGAAACTCTTGTCGATCCCGCGCAGCTCCAGGATGGGAGTGGCGGTCACGGGAGATTGCTCCTGTCAAACGGTGGTCGTTCACAGACCAGGGGGGTGACCAGCGGCGTCCCGGCGCCGCGCGGAGTGCGCGACGCCGGGACAGCGTGCCGGTCGTAACGGATCGGTCCTGGCCCGTCAGCTGATGCCGGCGGCCGCGCACTTGGCGGCGTAGTCGCCGGTGCACAGGTCGGCCTTGGTCACGTAACCGTCGGCCACCACGTCCTTGACGTTGTCCTTGAAGATCGCCACCGGGGTCTCCAGCTTGGACGGGACGTCCTTACCGGTGGTGGGGTCCTTGACGGACTGGGTCACGGTCGGGTGCTGGCCCTTGGCCAGCGAGATGGCCAGCTCCGAGGCGTCCTTGGCCTCAAGCTGGACGGCCTTGTAGACCGTCATGCACTGGTCGCCGTCGAGGATGTGCTGCAGACCCTGGACGGTCGCGTCCTGGCCGGTGACCGGCATCTTCAGGCCGTCCTTCTTCAGCACCGCGATGACCGAGTTGGCCATGCCGTCGTTGGCGACCAGGACGCCACCCATCTTCGGGGTGGTGGTCAGCATCTGCTCGAAGGTCGTGCCGGCCACGGTGTTGTCCCACTTCGCCACGGCCTGGTTCGGGCCCTTGGTGTAGGTACCGTCCGCGTACAGCGGGTCGAGGACCGAGTTGTAGCCCTGGGCGAACAGCGTCGCGTTGTTGTCGTCCGGCGAGCCGTTGAGCTCGGAAACGATGGTGCCCTTGGGTGCGTTCTCGTCGGTCAGGCACTTCTGCAGGCCCTGGCCCTGCAGCTTGCCGA
This sequence comes from Rugosimonospora sp., assembly GCA_036494675.1. Classification (GTDB taxonomy): domain Bacteria; phylum Actinomycetota; class Actinomycetes; order Mycobacteriales; family Micromonosporaceae; genus Rugosimonospora. The sequence goes on along the minus strand of DASXOA010000260.1, from coordinate 693 downwards.
CGGCGACGTTGTCGAAGGACACGTAGTACTGGGCGCCGCCGCCCAGGGTCAGCCGGTCGTAGTCGATGACCGGGATGCCGGCCGCCTGGGCCTTCTTGATCACGGCGGTGCCGCTACCGGCGTCCAGGTCGGTGATGATCAGAACGTTGACGCCACTCGTGATCATCTGGTCGGCGATGGTCTGGAACGCGTTCGGGTCGCCCTGGGCGTTCTGGATGTTCGACTTGACGCCGGCGGCGTCGAATGCCTTCTTGAGGAGCGGACGGTCGTCGGTCTCCCAGCGGGCCGAGGACTTGGTGTCGGGCAGGATGACGCCGACATACGGCTGCTTGGTAGCACTTGAATTGTCGGATTTGCCGCACGCAGCCAGGCTGCCGGCAACCACCAGCCCGGCGGCGGCGAGAGCGAGGATCCCCTTGCGCATTGCATGGGTCCTTTCGGGGTATGCGCCGCACGGGGCGGCGGGAGGGGTCTTTGGGTTTGCAATTGTCGATGTATTTCGGCCCTGAGATCCGATTTTCTGGCTGGACTGGCTGCCTCCGAACGGCTCTCGAACCGATTGTTGTGCCGGGCAACGTATTCCTCCCGGCGTCCCCGGCACAAGATGACGTCCGGGTTAAGTTTGTTGTCGCCGGTAACAATTCGGCAACGCGACCGGCCGAATGCGCCGAGTGACCCCACACAGGTGGCGCC
>DASXOA010000259.1:0-37045 GCA_036494675.1 Rugosimonospora sp. | reverse complement strand
CGGCGACGAACACCGTGATCACGGCGAGGATCAGGATGCCGTACAGGCCCGAGCCCACCCCGCCGGGCGCCACCTCACCCAGCATCATGTCGGCCAGCGGCACCGCGCCGCCCAGCGCCGTATAGGAGTCGTGGAACGAGTTCACCGCGCCGGTGGAGGTCAGGGTCGTGACGCTGGCGAAGGTGGCCGAGTTGTACACCCCGAACCGGCTCTCGGTACCCTCGCTCGCCGAGCCGACCGCCATCGGCACCGTACCGTGGTGGATCCCCTGGAACACGTTCACCAGCACGACGCTGGCGATCGCCAAGATGGCCATCGCGGACAGCAGCGCGTAGCCCTGCCGTTTGCTGCGGACCATCCGGCCGAACGTGCGCGGCAGCGAGAACGGGATGAGCAGGATCAGGAATACCTCGATCCAGTCGGTCCAACTGGTCGGGTTCTCGAACGGGTGCGCGCTGTTGGCGTTGTAGAAGCCGCCGCCGTTGGTACCCAGTTCCTTGATGGCCTCCTGGCTGGCCACCGGGCCACCGGTCACGTGCTGGGTCGAGCCGGCAATGGTCTGCACGTCGGTACCGGCGGAGAGGTTCTGCACCACGCCACCGGCGATCAGCACGATCGCGCCGATGAACGCGATCGGCAGCAGGATCCACAGCGTGATGCGCACCAGGTCGACCCAGAAGTTGCCCAGCCGATCGGTCATCTTGCGGGCGAACCCGCGCACCAGGGCCACGGCCACCGCGATGCCGACCGCGGCGGAGACGAAGTTCTGCACCGCCAGGCCGGCCATCTGCACCAGGTGACCCATCGTCGACTCACCGGAGTACGCCTGCCAGTTGGTGTTGGTCACGAAGCTGACCGCGGTGTTCCAGGACAGGTCGGGCGGCACCGCCGGGAAACCCAGCGACAGCCACAGGCCGTCCTGCACTCTCTGGAACAGGTACAGGAACAGGATCGAGATCAGCGAGAACGCCAGCACGCTGCGCGCGTAGACACCCCACGACTGCTCGCCGGAGGGATTGACCCCGATCAGCCGGTAGATGCCGCGCTCCACCCGGTTGTGGCGCTCCCGGGAGACCACCCGGTACATGTAGTCGCCCAGCGGGACGTGGACCAGCGCCAGGACGACGATCATCGAGACGATGAACAGGATGCCGGCGGTCAGGTCGCTCATCTAGAAACGCTCCGGATACAGCAGCGCCAGCACCAGGAACACCCCGAGGATGAGGGCCAGGATCAGCCCGGCGATGTTCGCCGCGCTCACGATGCCTCCCCGCCGCACTCGGGCTCGTTCACAGCCGCTCCACCGCCTTGACCGCCAGCGCCAGGAGTGCGAACAGCACCAGGGTCAGCAGGACGAAGATGAAGTCCTCCATGCCACCCCTCCTCCCGGAATCCATCGTGATCGTGGCACCGGCGCGGACCCCGGAAAGGTGAATTCGCGTAGCGATCCCCCGGCAGAGACCGGATTGGGGCACCGTTAACCGCGACACGCCCGGTGCGACGGCGCGGGCCGCTCACATCGTCACGTTTTCCTGACGGCGTCCTCCGGTTCGGTCGCGGGTGCGCGGGAAAGGGGACGCTCATGTCCGAGGCCCCCGCCACCGGCAACCAGCCACCGCTCGCGCCCGACCTTCCCCCGCCGCGGATGCCCACCGAGGTCCCGGAGACGCTGCGCTACCGGCTCAAGCGCCGGCTGCTCGGGCCGCCGCTGACCACGGCCAGCCTGCACAGCGAACGGCTGTCCCGGCCGCTGGCCCTGGGCGTCCTGGCACCGGACTGCATCTCCTCGTCCGCGTACGGCACCGAGGAGATCCTGATCGAACTGCTGCCGGTCTTCGGACTGCTGTCCTTCACCCTGCTGCTGCCGATCACCGGGATCATCCTGTTCATCCTGGTGCTGCTGACCCTGTCGTACCGGCAGGTGGTGCAGGTGTACACGCGGGCCGGCGGCTCCTACGTGGTGGCCCGGGAGAACTTCGGCCCCCGGGTGGCCCAGATCGCCGCCGTCGCGCTGCTCATCGACTACGTCGTCACGGTCGCGGTGCAGAGTGCGGCCGGTACCGTCGCGGTCGTCTCGGCGTTGCCGGCCCTCGGCCCGTACAGCGTCGAGATCACCGTCGGCGTGGTGGTCCTGCTGGCGTACGGCAACCTGCGCGGTATCCGGGAAGCCGGCCGCGCCTTCGCGCTCCCCACGTACCTCTTCTCCGCCGCCGTCGGCGCCATCATCATCGCCGGCCTGATCCGGGCCGCGCTCGGTACCCTCGGGCGCTACGACGCCCCGGCACTGTCCGGCGCGATCCCGGTGCACCACGAGACCGGCCTGGTCACGTTCGCGCTGATCCTGACGCTGCTGCGCGCCTTCGCCAACGGCGGCTCCTCGCTCACCGGGCTGGAGGCGATCTCCAACGGGGTCAGCGCGTTCCGCCCGCCGGAGGGCGTCAACGCGCGCAAGGTGCTGGTGACCATGGCCGTGACGCTGGGCTTCCTGGTCGCCGGGGTGTCGCTGCTCGCCCGCCTGACCCACGCGACGCCGTACCGCAGCGGGTACCCGTCGGTGATCTCGCAGGAGGCCCGGATCGTCGCCGGGCACGGCACGATCGGTACCGTCATCTACGGCGCCGTGCAGGCCGCCTCCGCGCTGATCCTCTACACCGGCGCCAACACGAGCTTCAACGGCTTCCCGTTCCTGGCCAGTTTCGTCGCCGAGGACTCCTTCCTGCCCCGGCAGTTGACCCGGCGCGGGCACCGGCTGGTCTTCTCCGACGGGATCCTGCTGCTGGCCTCGATCAGCATCGTGCTGCTGATCGTCACCCGGGCGAAGGTCAATTCGCTGGTGCCGTTCTACGCGATCGGCGTGTTCACCGGCTTCACCATGGCCGGCTTCGGGATGGCCAAGTATCACCGGACCCAGCGGGGACGCGGATGGCACGGCAAGATGGCCATCAACGCCGCGGCGGGCGGGCTGTCGCTGCTGGTGGTACTCATCTTCGCGGTGGCCAAGTTCACCGAGGGCGCCTGGCTGATCGTGGTGGTGTTCCCGATCCTGTTCCTGGTGCTCATCCGGGTCAACCGCCGGTACCGCGACGAGGCGGCCGCGCTGGCCGCGCTGGGTCCGGTCATCGACTCCGGCCCCAACCCGGCGCGGCACGTGATCGTCGTGCTCGTCGACGACCTCGACCTGGCCGTGCTGCGCGCCGTGCGCTATGCCCGGACCCTGCGCCCCAACACGCTGTACGCCGTGCACTTCGTCGTCGACAACGTGCGGGCGGCGCGGCTGGCCGAACGCTGGTGCTCGATGCAGCGCGGCGACGTCCCGCTGCAACTGCGCGACTGTCCGGACCGCCGGCTGCGCCGGGCCGCCACCGAGCTGACCTCACAGCTCACCGCGGACGGGCGTACCGAGGTGACGGTGGTGCTGCCCCGGCGCGCGTACGGGCTGGCGGCCCGCGTCCTGCACGCGCACAGCGCCGACCGGATCGCCGCCGCGGTGAGCCGGGTCCCGCACGCGGCCGCGACGATCGTGCCGTTCGACGTGGACGCCGCGATCCACAAGCTCCAGCAGTTGCCCGAGGCGCAGGGGCCGAAGCCGCCGCCCGGGCGGGACGGACGCCCGAAGCGGCACGGCCACCACGCGAAGGACGCCACGCCCGCCGCGCAGTTGCGCCCGCACCAGCGGCAGGACGCCGAGGGAGTCATCCAGTCGATCGAGGTGCACCCCAACGGCAGCGGTCACCTGCTGCGCTGCGAGGTGGTCGACGACACGGGCAGCTTCCTCATCCTGTTCTACGGGCGTACCCACATTCCCGGCATCACGCCCGGCCAGGCCATCCGGGTACACGGGACGGTCGGCCGGTACGACAGCGAGCCGGCCATCGCCAACCCGCGCTACGAACTGCTGCCCTCGGACTGAGCCGCTGCCCTCGGACTGAGGCGCTGCCCTCGGACCGAGGCGCACCCCGAGAAGGCGCCGCTCAGTGGCTGTAGAACGCGCCCACGATCGAGGTGGCGAGCCACTCCTGCGCGGCGTACGCGTCCGGGAACGCGCTGCCCTGCACCCGCTGGGCGGCGCAGGTCAGGCAGCCCCAGTCGGCCGTGGTGTCCAGCAGCCGGGTGTAGAACGCCCGCGCCGCGTACGACGGCGTGGTGATCTGCTCCGGAGTACCCCAGCCGGTGCTCGGGCGCTGCTGGAACAGGCCGAGGGAGTCGTGGTCGACGGCCACGTAGAGGTTGTACAGCCGCGACTCCTGCAACGCCGTGGCGACGGCGATGATCTGGCCGCGCTCGTCGACGCCCATCTCGCGGCCGACGTCCACGATGGTCTGCGCGTTCTCCATCTCGTAGCGGTCCATGCCGGGAACCTCCGGCAGCGGCGGCGGGGTGGGGCGCGCCGGGGCCTTGGCGGCCGCGGGCGCCTTGGTCGGCGCGGGCGCCTTGGCGGGGGCGGGCGGCTGCGCCGGGGCCGACGCCGTTGCCGGTGGTTCGATGTCGCGCACCGGCGACTTGGCCGGGCCGGTGGACGGGGCGGTGCGGCCGACTCCGCGGGACACCGCGTTGCCGCGCTCGGCGCCACCGGGCGCCTGCCGATTCGCGGGAGCGTTGCCGGCCACCGCGCTGGCGAGCGCCTCATGGTGCACCGGGGCGATGGCGGCCACGGCGAGCGCTGCGGCACACGTGGCGGACACGGCCAGGCGTCTGGCCACCACCGCGCGGGGGACGCGGGGGAGCCGGATGTAGGTGAACAACGGATCGTTTTCCGTTCGGGTCTCGGTGCGCCGCCAGGGGGTTCGGCGGCGAGGCGCCGGGGGTTGGCGCCCAAGGCACCGTGCATGGAGACGGTCGGAGCAGGCAACACCACTCGCCGTAATCGTGCCCGGGGTCACACAGTTACCGGCAGTGACGCGCAGCCTCGCCCCCACACCTCTCAAAACAGACGGCCGTAACGACGTTTACCAGGAATGTCGTAACCGTTAACGGTCGGGCGGGCTGCTTCACCGACTACCGTCCGCCAATATCCTGCCCGTTTGCGAGGTTACGGACGGTCACCCGGGCTAGTCCCCCAGGCGATCGATGTTGCGCATCTTGTTCATCGCGTCCAGCGCCGCGACCTTGTACGACTCGGCCAGCGTCGGGTAGTTGAACACCGCGTCGACCAGGTAGTCCACGGCACCGTTGCAGCCCATCACCGCCTGTCCTATGTGGACGAGCTCGGTCGCTCCGGTGCCGAACACGTGCACCCCCAGCAGGGTACGGTCCTCCGGCGACACGAGGAGCTTGAGCATCCCGTACGAGTCGCCGATGATCTGACCCCGGGCCAGCTCCCGGTACCGGGAAATGCCCACCTCGAACGGGATCCGCGCCTCGGTCAACTCGTCCTCGGTACGCCCGACGAAGCTGATCTCCGGGATGGAGTAGATGCCGATCGGCTGGAGCCGGCCCAGCGCCCGGACCGGCTCCCCGCACGCGTGGTGCGCGGCCAACCGGCCCTGCTCCATTGAGGTCGACGCCAACGCCGGGAAGCCGATGACGTCACCGACCGCGTAGATGTGTTCCACGGCCGTGGCGAAGTGCTCGTCGACCGCGATGCGGCCGCGCGCGTCGGCGGCCAACCCGGCCCGCTCCAGCGTCAGGTGTTCGGCCATGCCCTGGCGCCCGGCGGAGTACATCACGGTGTCCGCGGCGATCCGCTTGCCGCTCTCCAGGACCGCGAGCGCGCCCCGCGCGTGGCGCTGCACCGAGGCCACCGTCTCACCGAACCGGAACGTCACCGCGAGGTCGCGCAGGTGGTACTTCAGCGCCTCGACGATCTCCAGGTCGCAGAAGTCGAGCATCCGCTCGCGCCGTTCGACCACGGTCACCTTCGTGCCGAGGGCGGCGAACATCGACGCGTACTCGATGCCGATGACACCCGCGCCGACCACCAGCATCGAGCGCGGTACGTGTTCGAGGTGGACGATGCCGTCCGAGTCGATGATGGTGCAGTCGTCGAAGTCGACGCTGTCCGGCCGGGCGGGCCGGGTACCGGTGGCGATGACGATCTTCTCGGCGGTCATCGTGACGTCCCGCCCGCCCTCGTCGGCCACCGCGATGGTGTGCGGATCCTCGAAGCGGCCGGTGCCGGTGATGACCTGGACCCGGTTGCGGGACAACTGGCTGCGGATCACGTCGACCTCGCGGCCGATGACGTGCTGGGTACGGGCGGCCAGGTCGGCGACCGTGATGTCGTCCTTGAGCCGGTAGCTCTGCCCGTACATCTCGCGCTGGTTGAGCCCGGTCAGGTAGAGCACCGCCTCGCGCAGGGTCTTCGACGGGATGGTCCCGGTGTTGATGCACACCCCGCCGATCATGTTGCGGCGCTCGATGATGCCGACCCGGCGATCGAGCTTGGCGGCGGCGATGGCGGCCTTCTGTCCACCCGGTCCGGAACCGAGCACCAGCACGTCGAAGTCGAACACACCCACAGTCTGCGGGTGGCACCGCCAAATGCGAAGAGCATCTTCGTCCGGCGATGATGACGATCCGGCTAACCGCGAAGGTACCCGCGGTAACCGTCGCGGATTGCGGCGCCGCCACCGACCGCGGCCCGCACGAATCCGCTGACCCGCACCGCGGGCCAGGCGCGGTGGCTTGACCCGGGCGACTACCGTGATCACATCCGACCACCGCCGGGAGTGTTCTTGTGAGGTCACGATGGCACTGCTGAGCCCGACCCGCAGTGCACCGGCCAGCAGTGCACCGACCCGCAGTGCACCCACCCGCACCCCCGCCGGCCGGAGCGCGTCGCTGGCCACCCGGTTGACGGCCCGCACGGGCAGCACACCCGGCCGGCTGACCGTCCTGATGCTCGCGCTGGCGGCCCTCGCCATCGCCGCGGGGCTGGCCGCGGTCATCGGCGTCATGCAGCGCTCGTCGGAAGTCGACTCCATCATCAACCGCAGCGGCCCACTGACCCTCGACTCGCAGGAGCTGTACCGGTCGCTGTCCGACGCGGACGCGGTCGCGGCCAGCGCGTTCCTGTCCAACGGGCAGGAACCCGCCGCGCTTCGCCAGCGGTACGAGAGCGACCTGGCGGCGGCCAGCGCCGCGCTGACCAGCGCGACCGCCGGCGATCCCGGCCAGAGCGCGGTCCAGGAGATCTCCGCGCAGTTGCCGGTGTACGCGGGCCTGGTGGAGACCGCGCGCACCTACAACCGGCTCAACCTTCCGGTCGGCGCGGCCTACCTGCGCGAGGCCTCCGCGCTCATGCGCAACGACCTGCTCGTCGCGGCCAAGCGGCTCTACCAGGCGGAAACCGCCCGCTTCGACGCGGACGCCGGCGCGGCCTCCGGGTTCCCCTGGCTCGCGATCCCGCTGGCCGTGCTGACCCTGGCCGGGCTCGGGTACGCCCAGGTCCACCTCACCCGGCGCACCAACCGCCTGCTCAACGTCGGGTTGGCCGGTGCTACCGCGATGGGGCTGGCCGCACTGATCTGGCTGGGCGCGTCCTGGGTCGGTGTGCGCGGGGAGTTGTCCAGCGCGCAACGGGACGGCTCGGCGCAGGTCCAGTTGCTCGCCCGGGCCCGCATCGACGCGCTCCAGGCCCGCGCCGACGAGGCGCTGACGCTGGTGGCCAGGGGTAACGGCGCCAACTTCGACAGCGACTACGGCGCGATGCTGAACGACCTCATCGGCAAGGACGGCAACGGCGGGCTGCTCCAGCAGGCCGGCGCCGCGGCGACCGATCCGGCGGTACGCGCCGCCGCCAACTCGGCGGCCGGCGCCGCCAGATCCTGGAAGTCCACGCACCAGAAGGTGGACGGCGCGGACACGGCCGGCGACTACAGCGGTGCGGTCAAGCTGACCATCGGCGACGACCCGGCAAGCTCGGCGAGCACGTTCAACAGCCTCGACAAGGACCTCGCCACCGGCATCGCGGCCACGAGCGCGCAACTCAACCGCCATGCGCGATCGGCGTCCGACGCGCTGGACGCCGCGCCCATCGGACTGTCCGCGCTGACCGTCCTCCTGCTCGTCGGGATGGTCTTCGGCTTCCAGCAACGGATCGCGGAGTACCGATGAAAACGAAGCTCTTCGCCGTCGCCACCGCCGGTCTGCTGCTCACCGCGGTCGCCGGCTGCGCCTCGACCACCGCCCCGAACGCCGGCGCCGTGCCGGCCGTCAAGGCGCCGCTCCCGGCCGGGGTGCAGGATCCGGCGGTGATTCCCAGCGCCGCCGCCGACGGCGACACCGGCTGCGACCCGCGATCCAGCCTGCGCCCGCCGAGCCCGATGCCGGCACCGAACCAGATGCCGGCCGGCTCCTCGATGGCCGACATCGCCAAACGGGGCCACCTCACCGTGGGGGTGGACCAGAACACGTACCTGTTCGGTTACCGCGACGCGGTCTCGGGTCAGGTGGTCGGCTTCGACATCGACACCGCCAAGCTGGTCGCGCAGGCCATCTTCGGCAACGCCAACCAGATCAAGTTCGTCGCGATCACCTCGGCGCAGCGCATCCCGTTCATCCAGAACGGCACGGTGGACATCGTGGCCGACTCGATGACCATCACCTGCGAGCGGCTGCAACAGGTGGAGTTCTCCACCGACTACTTCGACGCCGGGCAGAAGATCCTGGTCAGCAAGGGCTCGCCGTACCACACGATCGACGACCTGGCCGGCAAGAAGGTGTGCGCGGCGGCCGGTACCACCTCGATCGTGACCATCGCGACCCGCCCGTCGCACCCGATCCCGGTGGCCGTCAACGACTGGACCGACTGCCTGGTGATGCTCCAGCAGGGCCAGGTGCAGGCGGTGTCGACCGACGACAACATCCTGGCCGGGCTCGCCGCCCAGGATCCCAACGTCGAGGTGGTCGGTCCCCGATTCACCGACGAGCCGCACGGACTGGCGATCAAGAAGACGTCCACCGACTTCGTCCGGTTCGTCAACGGGGTGCTCGACCAGGCCCGTTCCGACGGCACCTGGGCGCAGCTCTACGACAAGTGGCTCGGCGGCCCGGCACCCGCCCCGCCGGCGTCGAAGTACTCGGGCTAGCGAGCCATGGATCGACACTCGGCGGACCAGGCGCTGACCGGGCTGGGTGCGGCACACGACCGCATCGCCGCGGCCATGTTCGTCATCGACAGCCATCCGGGTCTGGCCTTCCTGCGCGGCGGCGGGCTGGTGGGGCGCACCGCCGAGCGGGCGCAGACCATCTCGCCCGAGGTGGATCTGCTGTGGGCACACTTCAGCGCGCTGTCCGAACTGCTCGACCGGGCCCGGGCCATCCGGGGCCAGCGCCGCCTGGGTGACGACGACTGGGACGCGCTGCGACTGCTGCTGTCCGAGCCGGTACTCGCGGTCGACGCCACCGGCCTGCCGGTCGAGGCCGGCAGCACGGCGGTGGCCGCGTTGCTGCGGGTGGCCGACCTGACCACCGGGCTGGAGCGGCGGTGCGCGGCGGTGACCGCGCATCTGTCCGAAGTGGACACCGCGTGGTCGGCCGTCGCCGGGCGCTTCGCTCCGCTCACCGAGGCGTTCGGCGCCGCCGCAGCCCGGGCCGAGGAGTTGGGTGTCGCGGAACTGGTCCGGAACCTGGGCGAGCGGTTGGACCAGGCCCGCTCGGACAGCCTGCGCGATCCGCTGGCCGCCGCGCCCGGCGGGCAGCCTCGCCCGGCGGTACAGACCCGGCTGCGCGAACTGACCGCCGAGTTGGAGACGGTACGGCAGCGGTTGGCGGAACTGGCCGCGCTACGCGACGGGTACCCGACCCGGCTGGCGGCGCTGCGCGCGCTCATCGACGAGGTGGCCGCGGCCGAGTCCCGGGTACGGGACGCGTACCTCCGCGTGGACGAGAAGATCGCCGACCCGGCCCTGCCGCCACCACCGGCCTCGGCCGCCGCCCTGCGCACCGTGCTGCCCAGCCCCGGTGACATCCACAGTAGACAGTGGATCCGGCTGGCCGAGGAACTGTCCACACTGGAGGCCAGGGCGACCCGGGCGCTGGCACGCGCGGACGAACTGCGCGGCGCGGCGGACGGGCTGCTGGACCGCCGCGGCGAACTGCGCGGGCGGCTGGACGCGTACCGGGCCAAGGCCGCCCGGGTCGGCTTCGCCGAGGACGGCGACCTGTCCACCCGGTACCAGCGGGCCCACGATCTCCTGTTCACCGCACCCTGCGACCTGCGCCAGTCCACCCAGGCGGTGTACGCCTACCAGAAGGCGCTGGCCGAGCTGATCGCCTCGACGAAGGAGTCCCGATGACCGCCTGCCTCCGGCCCGGCTGCCCCGGTCACTACGCGGCCGACGGGTACTGCGACGAGTGCGGCCGCAAGGCGCCGGCCGGCGCGGTACCCGCGTCATCGACCCCTGGGACCCAGGGAAGCTCGACGCCTACCGGGCCGGCGTCGTCGGCCACCATCGGCGGCGGAGCGCCCACCGGTGCGGGCCTGTCCGGCGCGTCCACCGGCACCGGCCGGTCCAGCCGCAGCCGCACGGCGGGACGGGGGCGGCTCGGCGCGAACCTGGTCGTCGTGCCGCCGGTGCCGCTGCGCGACCCGGCGACCGCCGTACAGGCCGACCCGGCGGTGCCGGAGTCGCAGCGGTTCTGCCCCAAGTGCGGGGAGCCCGTCGGGCGGGGCCGCAACGGGCAGCCCGGCCGGGTCGAGGGCTTCTGCCCGCGGGACGGGGCACGGTACTCGTTCAAGCCCAGGCTGAGCCCCGGTGACCTCATCGACGGCCGGTACGAGATCCTCGGCGCACTGGCCCACGGCGGCCTCGGCTGGATCTACCTGGCCCGGGACCGCAACATCAGCGAGGCCGGCACCGACCGGTGGGTGGTACTCAAGGGCCTGATCAACACCGGCGACCCGGACGCCATGGCGGCGGCGGTCGCGGAGCGGCGGTTCCTGGTCGAGGTCGACCACCCGAACATCGTGAAGATCCACGACTTCGCGCAGCACCCCGACCCGGACACCGGCGAGAACGTCGGCTACATCGTCATGGAGTACGTCGGCGGCCGGTCGCTGCGCGACCTCGCGCTGAACAACCGTGGCCCGGACGGCGGCCGGGTACCGCTGCCGCTGGCGCAGGTCCTCGCGTACGGCATCGAGGTGCTCCCGGCGCTGGGCTACCTGCACGACCGCGGGCTGCTGTTCTGCGACTTCAAGCCGGACAACGTGATCCACGCCGAGGAGCAGCTCAAGCTCATCGACCTCGGCGCGGTGCGCCGGATGGGCGACGACGTGTCCGCGCTCTACGGCACCCCCGGCTACCAGGCTCCGGAGGAGGAACTGGCGGGCATCGGCCCCTCGATCGGCTCCGACCTGTACACGGTCGGCCGGTCGCTGGCCGTGCTCAGCTTCGACTTCACCGGGTTCAGCACCCGGTACGCCGCCTCGCTGCCGACGCCCGCCGACGTCCCGCTGCTCGCTGCCCAGGAGTCCTACTACCGGCTGCTGCGCCGGGCCACGAACCCGGATCCGGAGAGCCGCTTCGCGTCGGCCGGCGAGATGGCCGAGCAGATGACCGGGGTGCTCCGCGAGATCCTGTCCGCGCAGGACGGGATCCCGAGGCCGGCGGCCTCCGGCCAGTTCACCCCGGAGCGGCGGGCGTTCGGGGTGCCGCTCGATGCAGCCGGGGTGCCGCTGGCCGGACCCGAGGTGGCCGCCGCGTTGCCGCTGCCGGTGGTCGACCCGGCCGACCCTGCCGCGGGGTTCCTGGCGACCGTCTCGGCTGCCGATCCGGCCAGTACCGTCGCCGCGCTGGAGGCCGCGCCGGTCACCAGCCTGGAGCTGACCCTGCGCCTGGTCCGAGCCCGGCTGGAGGCGGGCGACCTGCCCGGCGCGTGGGCCACCCTGCCGAGCGCGGAACAGGTGACCCACGACTGGCGGCTGGACTGGTACGCGGGGCTGCTGGCGCTCTGTGACCCGTCGGCCGTGCCGGCCGCCCGGTACTCGTTCGAGAAGGTCTACGACGCCCTGCCCGGCGAGCCGGCCGCTCAGGTCGCGATGGCGGCCGCCTGCGAGCTGGCCGGTGACCTGGCCGGCGCGGCCCGCCTGTACGAACGGGTCTGGCGGGTCGACCACGGCTTCGTCAGCGCCGCGTTCGGGCTGGCCCGTACCCGGCTGGCGGCCGGCGACCGGATCGGCGCGAGGGCGATCTACGACGAGGTACCGGACAGCTCCAGCCACCACGTGGCGGCGCAGATCGCGGCCGTCCGTGCGCACCTCGACCAGGAGCCCGCCGCCCTGGCGGAGACGGATCTGGTGGACGCGTCGACCCGGCTGGAGCGGCTGCGCCTGGACAAGCAGCGCCGTGAGGCCCTGGCGGTCGAGGTGTTCCGCACCGCGCTGGCCTGGGTGATCAGGGGCACCGGTGCGGCCGGCCCGGCACCCGTACCCGTGCGCGCGATACCGGCTCAGCGGGCCGCCACCGCCGGCCGGGTACTGGGCCAGGTGCTCAGCGAACGGGACATCCGGCTCGGGCTGGAACGCTCGTACCGGGCGATGGCCTCGCTGGAACCGGACCGTACGGCCCGGCACGCGCTGGTGGACCTGGCCAACTCCGTACGCCCCCGGACGCTGGTCTGATGGGGCCGGACGGCACCGACCTGGCGGCGGTACACGGCACCGAATGCCCGTCCTGCGGCGCACGGGTCGGCGAGAAGGACCACTTCTGCGAGGCGTGCGGGAGCGGCCTGTTCTCCGGCGCCGCCCCGGCCCCCGCCGCCGTGCGGCCCCGGCCACGCTGGTTGACCTCGACCGGCGCGCCGACCGAGTGCGGCGGCTGTGGCGGCACAGCGTTCGGGCCCGAGGGCTACTGCGACACCTGCGGCCAGCGCCGTCCGGCCGGCCGCGACCGCAGCGAGCTGGATCTCGGCGTACTCGCGGCGGTCAGCGACATCGGTCACCGCCACCGGCACAACGAGGACGCGGTCGCGGTCGGGGTGCTGCCCGGGGTCGGGGCCGCCGTGGTGTGCGACGGGGTCTCGTCGTCGACCCGCCCGGATACCGCCTCGTACCCGGCCGTCGACGCCGCCGCCGAGACACTGCTGCACGCCCTGGCCGGCGGCGATGCGCCGGAACCGGCGCTGGAGGCGGCCGCCCGGGCCGCCCAGGCCGCCGCAGCGCTGGCCGCCGGCGCGGAGCCGGGCAACAACCCGCCCAGCTGCACGTTCGTGGCCGGCGTGGTGACCGCGGACTCGGTGAGCGTCGGCTGGGTCGGCGACAGCCGCGCCTACTGGCTGCCCGACCGCGGCGCCGAGCCGGCGGTGCTGACCACCGACGACTCGCTGGCCGGCCAGCTGGCCGCCGCCGGGGTGCCCGTGGCGCAGGCATCGCAGGGTGCGCATGCCGGCGCGCTGGTGCGCTGGCTCGGCGCCGACGCCGGGGACCCCACGCCGCACCTGGTCACCATCCGGCCGGACGGACCGGGCCGGCTGCTGGTGTGCAGCGACGGGCTCTTCCGGTACCGGCCCGAGCCGGCCGAGCTGGCCGCCGCCACCCCGGCCGGTACCCCGATCGACGTCGCGCGCTGCCTCGTCCAGCTGGCCCTGGACGCCGGCGGCCAGGACAACGTGACCGTTGCCGTACTGCCCTACCCTGCCCCCAAGTCTTCGCAAGGAGCGACCGGATGAGTGAGCCAGCCGCCGCCTTCACGGCGGAGGTCTACCAGAACCAGTACCTGCCGGCCGGCGGCGACGTCGTGGACGCCGTGATCACGGTGGCCGCCAGCGGCACCGGCCTGCGGGACGGTGGCGGTACGCCGTCCGCCGCCGAGGTCATCATGATCGACTGCTCGGGGTCGATGGCCAACCCGCCGACCAAACTCTCCGAGGCGAAGAAGGCGTGCGCCACGGCGATCGACACGCTGCGCGACGGGGTCGCGTTCGCCATCGTCGCCGGACGGCACGACGCACAGATGGTGTACCCGCCCTCGGCCTCCCTGGCGCCGGCCACCCCGGCCAACAAGGAGGCCGCCAAGGCCGCCGTACAGCGGCTGCTGGCCGCCGGCGGTACCGCGATCGGTCAGTGGCTCAGCGTCGCCAACGCGCTCTTCGCCGGCCACCCGGCCGAGGTCAAGCACGCCATCATGCTCACCGACGGGCGTAACCAGCACGAGACCGCCGAGCAGCTGGCCGCCACCCTGCGCAACTGCGAGGGGCGGTTCATCTGCGACAGCCGCGGCGTCGGCGCCGACTGGGTCGCCAGCGAGTTGCGCATCGTGGCGTCGACCCTGCTCGGTACGGCCGACGGGCTGGAGGATCCACGCGAGCTGCCCGCCGCCTTCCAGGCGATGACCCAGGCCGCGATGGGCAAGGCGGTCGCCGAGGCGACGCTGCGGGTGTGGACCCCGGCCGGCGCGACGGTGCGGTTCGTCAAGCAGGCGTACCCCCAGGTCGAGGACCTGACCGCCCGGCGCACCCAGGTCAGCGCGCGGATCGGCGACTACCCGACCGGCGCCTGGGGTGCGGAGAGCCGCGACTACCACCTGTCGGTTCAACTCCCGGCAGGATCCGTGGGCGAGGAGGTCCTCGCGGCCCGGGTGAGCCTGGTCAGCGGCGACAGCGTGCTCGCCCAGTCGCTGGTACTGGCGACGTGGACCGACGACACCGCACTGTCCACGAAGATCAATCAACGGGTGGCCCACTACACCGGACAGGCGGAGCTGGCCAGCGCGATCCAGGAGGGGCTGGCCGCGCGGGACGCCGGGGATGTCGAGACGGCGACCTCGAAGCTGGGCCGGGCGGTCCAGCTCGCCGAGGAGTCGGGGCACACCGACACCGCCAAGCTGCTCGGCCGGGTCGTCGAGGTGATCGACGCACCGACCGGCACGGTCCGGCTCAAGCCCAAGGTCGCCGGCGTCGACGCCGAGCTGGCCAACGTACGGTCGGTCAAGACCATCCGGGTCAAGAAGAGCGAGGAGGGCTGACGATGCCCACCTGCCCGAAGGGACACGACTCCGCGGACACGGACTACTGCGACGAGTGCGGTACGCCGATCGGTGGCCCGTCCGCGCCGGCCGGCCCCGGCAACGGTTCCGCCGCTTCGCCGGCCGCCACCCGGCCCGGTACGGCGGCGACCGGCGAGCCGTGCCCGACCTGCGCCACGCCCCGCGCCGACCGGTTCTGCGAGGTCTGCGGCCACGACTTCGTGGCGGCGGAACTGTCCGCCGCGGCCGGGGTGGCGGCGGGCGCGACGCCGCCCGGCGCATCCTCGGCCGGGACGACCTCACCCGGCGGGGCCGCGCCCGGCGGCGCCGCACCCGGCGGCGCCGGCGCGACGTCGGGCGGCGCAGCGTCGGGTGGTGCGTCGTCTGGCGGTGCGGACGTGACTTCGGCGCCGGCGACGGGGATGCCGCTGCCGGCCCGTGAACCGGCCGCCGCGACCGCCTGGCGGGTGGCCGTCGCCGCCGACCGCGCGTACCACGCCCGGATGCAGGCGATCGCCGACCCGGGAGTCGAGCCGATCGCGTTCCCCGCGTTCTGCCCGGAGCGCCGGTTCGCGTTGCACGGCCCGCAGATGCTCATCGGCCGGCAGAGCCGGTCCCGGGGCATCGAGCCGGACATCGACCTCACCGGTCCGCCCACGGATCCCGCCGTGTCGCATGCGCACGCGATGCTGGTGGCGTCGCCGGACGGCCGCTGGGCGCTGGTCGACCTCGGCTCGGCCAACGGCACCTATCTCAACGACGGCGCCGAGGCGATCGAGGAGAACGTCCCGGTACCGCTGTCCGACGGTGACCGCATCCACCTCGGCGCGTTCAGCACGCTCACCGTCCACCAGGCCTGACCGCGCCGGCCCGGGCCCGCGCGGGGCCCGGGCTTGTGCGGGACCCGGCCGAACGTGCGGGACCCGGCCGAGCGCGCCGCGCACGGGCTCGTCCGTTACTCGGCCGAGCGGTGGGGGTCAGGTCGCGGGATGCGTCGACGGCGAGGGTTGGGCCGACGGCGCGGGCCGCGTCGACGAGGGCTGGGCGGACGGGTTCGGTAGCCCCTGCCCGGACAGGAACCGCCACAGGATCTCGTTGGGCTGGAACGCGCCGGCCGGAAGCGGCCAGCGGTGCCCCTTGCCGGCCAGGGTGTAGAGCTCGACGGCGGCGGTGCCCCGGCAGCCCCGGTACGAGGTCACCGTCACGCCCGGGTACGGCTGGCTGATCGCCGCCCGGTCCCGGCAGCCGTCGTACCGTGCCCAGCGGGCCGCGGCCACCGGCACGCTGTACGTCCAGTACGACTGCCCGTGACCGTCGTACGGGTTGGAGGTGTCGGCGGTGCCGTGGAACGCGAGCACCGGTACCCCGCCGCCGCTCGGGTGGCACGGCGCCGGTGCCCGGATGCCGGAGGACATCACCACGCCCGCGAGCCGTACCGGCGGGGTGCACGCCAACTGGGAGACCATCCGGGCGCCGCCGGAGAACCCGGACGCGTAGACCCGGCCGCCGTCCACGCAGTACCGCTGGCGCATCAGTCCGACGACGGCACCCAGGTAGGCCACGTCGTTCGGGCCGCGCTGGGTGAACGACGGGGTGCCGGGCACGTTCCACGAGAAGCCCGTACCGCTGTGCCTGGCGGCCTCCGGGTAGACCACGATGAAGCCGTGCTCGTCGGCGGTCGCGTCCAGCCCGGTGCCCTTCTCCTGCTTCGCCGCCGTCGACCCGCTGCCGTGCAGGTTCAGCAGCAGCGGCAGCGGTTGGTTCCCGGTGTACTCGATCGGCAGGTACACCCGCAGCGTTCGCGGCCTGCCGCCGATGGTCGTATCGATCGTCACCGGGCCGGGCGCCACCAGGTGCCCGCAGCCGGCCGACAGGGCCTGCGCGGGTGGCCTGGCCGGCGATGCCGCGAACGCGATCGGGCTCGGCCGGCTGGCCGGCGCGGCCTTGGCGGGCGCGCACGCCCCGAGGCCGCCGGCCAGCGGCACGAGCACCATCAGCAGGGCCAGCACCGCCTTCAACGACCGCCGTCCCGCCGGGCCTTCAGCACCCATCCGCGCCGCCCCTCCCCGTGTTGAGGGCATGATAGGCAGAGCGCCGCAACCCGGATGTCCCGTCCGGATCACGCCGGACAACACCGACAGGCCACACCCCCCAGTTTTGCCCGGGAGCGCACCGGCAAACGCCGGACACGCCTCCGGCCGGGGCGGCCGCGCGCCGGGCCCGCATCCACCGATCGGTTGATCCGGGGCGGCCCGCCGGTTGACGGTCGCGATCCACCGAAGCCACGCCGGGTTCTCGCTGGCTGATCGATTCGTCGGCCGCCGCGCTCCGCGAGGCTTTGTGTCATGGACACGATGAGCACGCCGGTGATCGAGGTCAGTCACCTGCACAAGCGGTACCGCGGGACGGTCGCCGTCGATGACGTCTCATTCGCCGTCGAACGGGGCGAGATCTTCGGCATTCTGGGGCCGAACGGCGCGGGCAAGACCACAACGGTCGAGTGCATCGAAGGAGTACGCAAGCCGGACGGCGGCACGCTTCGGGTACTCGGCCTGGATCCCCAGCGCGACCGCGGGCAGTTGCGCCAGCGGGTCGGCGTACAACTCCAGCAGGCGCAGCTGTACGACAAGATCAGGCTGGCCGAGGCGATGGAGCTGTTCAGCTCCTTCTACCGGGAGCCCGCCGACTGGCGGCAGCTGATCGACGAGCTGGGCCTGACCGACAAGCGCAACACGCCCTTCAACAAGCTGTCCGGCGGCCAGAAGCAGCGGCTGTCCATCGCGTTGGCACTGGTCGGCAACCCCGAGATCGCGATCCTGGACGAGCTGACCACCGGCCTGGACCCGCAGGCCCGGCGGGACACCTGGGACCTGATCGAGCAGATCCGCGACCGCGGCGTGACGGTGGTCCTGGTCACCCACTTCATGGAGGAGGCCGAGCGGCTCTGCGACCGGCTCGCGGTCATCGACTCGGGTCGGGTGGTCGCCATCGACACCCCGGCCGGCCTGATCGCCCAGGTCAAGGCCGAGCAGCGCATCCGCTTCCGGCCCTCGGCCCCGCTGGACGACACGTTGCTCACCGGGCTGCCCGAGGTCGTCGACGTGACCCGGCACGGCAGCCAGGTCGTGGTGACCGGTACCGGCAACCTGCTACATGCCGTCGCATCGGTACTCGCCCGCCACCAGATCGTGGCCGCCGACCTGCGCGTGGACCAGGCGAGCCTGGACGACGCGTTCGTCGCGCTGACCGGCCGGACCATCGACAACTGACTCGGATTGAGAGACAGCCATGAACGCGAACGTCAAGCTCATCACCACCGAGACCAGGCTGTTCCTGCGGGAGCCGGTGGCCGTCTTCTTCACGGTGGCGTTCCCTGCCATCCTGGTGGCCATCCTGGGCAGCGTCCCGTCGTTCCGGGAGCCCTCGGCGGACCTCGGCGGAGTGCGGGTGATCGACCTGTACGTCACGATCTCCATCACGCTCGCCATCGCCATGCTGGCGCTGCAGGGGACACCCGCCGTGCTCTCGGGCTACCGGGAGAAGGGCATCCTGCGCCGGCTGGGAACCACCCCGACCCACCCGGCGATGCTGCTGGTCGCCCAGTTGGTGAACAGCCTGCTGGTCGCGCTGGTGTCGGTGGTACTGGTGCTGGCCATCGGCCGGATCGCCTTCGACGTGCCACTGCCCAGGCAGTTCGCCGGGTTCCTGCTCGCGCTGATCCTGGCCGCGGCGGCGCTGCTGGCGATCGGGCTGTTCGTGGCGGCCGTGGCGCCCAACGCCAAGGCCGGCAACGCGATCGGTGTGATCCTGTTCTTCCCGGTGATGTTCTTCGCCGGGCTGTGGGTACCCCGCGAGGCGATGCCGGAACTGCTGCGGCGGATCGCCGACTTCACCCCGCTCGGCGCTGGCGAACGTGCCCTGCACGACGCCACCATGGGATCCTGGCCGCACGCCGTGAGCCTGGCGGTCCTCGGGGCGTACGTGCTGGTGTTCGGCGGCGCCGCCGCCCGACTGTTCCGCTGGGAGTGAGCCGGCGGGCCGGACGGGGGGCGGCCGGCGAGCGGCGGAACGGAGCGGACCGGCCGGGAGCGCGCAAGCGCGCCCGGCCGGAGCCGGAGAGCCGGAGCGGGAGAAGGGACCGGGCATGGCGGAGATGACGCTGCAGCACCTGGACGGCTGGGAGCAGCGGCTCGACCGGCTGATCAGGTGGGTGCCGTACCTCGCGCTCGCGGTCGCCGCCGTGCTGGCCGTGGTCGCGACGCCGTACATCGGCGGGCTGTCACTGACCTGGACTATCAGCCTGACCGGGCTGGCGTTCGCCTGGATGTTCTGGATGGTCACCCTGCATCCGGACTGGCAGCAGCGCCGGTGGCTGATGGTCGTCTACTTCGTCGGCCTGCTGGCGCTGGTCTTCGCGCTGATCGCGTGCAGCCCGGTGTTCGGGTACTTCGCGTTCGCCGGGTACCTGCACGCCGTGTACGCCCTGCGCGGCCGGCTGGTACTGGTCGGCGTGGCGGCCACCGCGGCACTGTCCGCGCTGTCGCAGGTCGGCGGGCTCGCGGTGTTCACCAGCGGCCCCGGCGTGGTGGCGTACCTGGTCGCCGCGGCATTCAACATCGGCATCGCCGGCGCCATGTCGTTCCTCGCCTGGATCACCAGCGCCCAGGGCGTCCGGCGCAAGCGGATGATCGGCGAGCTGGCCGAGGCCAACGGCAAGCTGGAGACGGCGCTGGCGGAGAACGCCGGGCTGCACGCGCAGCTGCTCACCCAGGCGCGCGAGGCCGGCATGCTCGACGAGCGGGCCCGGATGGCCCGGGAGATCCACGACACCATCGCGCAGGGGCTGATCGGCATCATCACCCAGCTGGAGGCGGCCGGCCCGGTCGACGACCGGCCGGCGGACGGGCAGCGGCACCTGGATCTGGCGATGGGGCTGGCCCGCCAGAGCCTGTCGGAGGCCCGCCGGTCGGTCCGCAACCTCCAGCCGGAGCAGTTGGAGGGCGCCACGCTGCCGGAGGCGCTGACCGAGGTGGCCCGGCACTGGTCCGCCCTGCACGGCCTGAAGGCCGAGGTGACCACGACCGGTACGGTCCGATCCGTACATCCGGAGATCGAGGGGACGCTGGTGCGCACGGCGCAGGAGGCACTGTCCAACGTGGCGAAGCACGCCGGCGCGACCCGGGTCGGGCTGACCCTGTCCTACATGGAAGATCAGGTCACGCTGGACGTGCGTGACGACGGGGTCGGCTTCGCGCCCTCCGGCGCGCCGAGCGGGGAGGACGGCGGCTTCGGGCTCAAGGCCATGCGCCAGCGGTTGCAGCGCATCGCCGGACTGCTGGAGATCGAGTCGGAACCGGGCGGGGGCACCGCCATTTCGGCCAGCGTGCCGGCCATCCCGGCGGGGAGCGTCGCGTGATCCGGCTGCTGATCGTCGACGACCATCCGGTGGTACGCGACGGGCTGCGCGGGATGCTGACCGGCGACGGCGAGTTCGAGGTGCTGGGCGAGGCGGCCGACGGGGCCGAGGCGGTGGCGCTGGCCGAGACGCTGCGCCCGGACGTGGTGCTGATGGACCTGCGGATGCCGGGTACCGACGGGGTACGCGCGATCGGGATGCTGCGGGAACGCGGCGTACCGGCCCGGGTACTGGTGCTCACCACCTACGACACGGACAGCGACGTGCTGCCGGCGATCGAGGCGGGTGCCACCGGGTACCTGCTCAAGGACACACCCCGCGAGGAGCTGTTCCGGGCGGTACGGGCGGCGGCGCGCGGCGAGGCGGTGCTCTCCCCCTCGGTGGCCACCCGGCTGCTGGGCCAGGTGCGGTCCCCGGCCAAGGAGCCGCTGAGCCAGCGGGAGGTGGAGGTCATCGGGCTCATCGCCCGCGGCTCGACCAACCGCGAGGCGGCCAAGCACCTGTTCATCAGCGAGGCCACGGTCAAGACCCACCTGCTGCACATCTACGGCAAGCTCGGGGTCAAGGACCGGGCGGCGGCCGTGGCGGTCGCGTTCGAGCGCGGCCTGCTCACTCCGGGCGGCGGTCCGAGATCCTGATCGGGGTGTCCGCGGCTGCCGCCGAGGCCCGGCGGTAGTCGGCCGGTTTCAGGTCCGGGTTGGCGCTCAGCCAGGCCAGGTAGTCGTTGTACTCGTTCAGTTCAGGATCGGTCGGATCGGCCGGGTCGGGCTGGACGACCGGCCGGGCGGGTACCGGCAGCGTGGCGCGCAGCCCCGGCTCCTCCGGCTTCTTCGGCGCCTTCGGGACCGGGTCGCCCAGTTCGCCCCGGATCTCCCGGTACCACACGAAGATCACGAACAGCGCGAAGACCGGCCACTCGAACGCGTACCCGTAGCTCAGCGCGTTGCCGCCCTCGGCCCGGCCGATCTGCCACCAGCCGAGGCTGAGGAACGCCGCGACCAGCACGATCATCGCGACGTGCCGCGCAATCCAGCGCGGCGACAGGAACCGGCGCATGGCCACCAGCGTAGCCGGCGCAGGTCAGGGCCATCGGGCCGGCGCCGGGTCACAGTGCCCCGACCGGCGCCGGCCCGGCCGGTCACCGTGCCCGAGCCGGCAGGCCCCGGCGTAGCGCCGCGCTCTCCGCGGCCGTCCAGGTCATCGTGGTGACCAGGTACAGCGCGGCGGCCAGCGGCACCACCAGCAGGCTCGCCACGCTCAGGTACGGCAGCAGCCTCATGATCCCGGTCGGCGCGGCGGCGTCGTTCGCGGCGGCCACCCGCCGGGCCCGGCGGTCGGCCAGCACACCGAGGCCGATCAGGACGACCAGGAACGGTACGAACACCAGCGGGTGGCCGCCGCCGATCAGCCGGGTGGACAGCGCCACCCCGAACAGCCCGTGCGTCAGCAGGACGTTCGCGTGCCCGGCGATACGCGCCGCATTGAAGATCCTGTACGTGATCATGAAGAACGGCGCCTGTACCAGGGCCGGCAGGCACCCGGCCAGCGGCGAGGCACCCTCGACGCGGTACAGGTCGGTGAGCTCGGTGCCCAGCCGGGCCCGGTCCCCGCCGTACCGCTGCTGAAGCTCCCGCACCCGGGGAGCGAGTACGGCGCGGCTCCGCTCGCCGCGCACGGCGGCCAGGGTCAGCGGCAGGAGAAGGAGGCGCAGGACGACGGTGCACAGCACGATCGCGGCGGCCGCGCCACCGACCGGTTCGAGCGCGGCGGCAATGTGAACGATGAGCGGATAGCCGACGGCGATCGCGTCGTCGATGAACGGAATGGACATGGGTAAACCTCTCGGGCCGGATCTGATGGGGTGACACCAGATGCGGCCGCCCGTCCGGGCGTGGCCATCGGCGCACAGCTTTCGGCGCAACGGCTTGGGGAACCACGGCCCTCGGCGCAACAGCTCTCGGCGCAACAGCTCTCGGCGCAACAGCGCCGGGATGCCGGGGAGGTCGGGTCAGGCGGCCGCGTGGGCCGCGCAGGGTGCTCTGGGCCGGGAGCGTCCGGGGGCGTCCGGATCCGCGTACCGGGGGATGCCGGTCCGGCGGGCCTGTTCGCGCAGGATCCGGGCCCGCAGGCGGGCGACGCGGCCGGGGACGGCCCGGCGGGTCAGCAGCCTGACCGCCAGGACGGCGATCAGCAGGACGCCGATGGCCGCCGCGGTGCCGGCCAGCAACCCGGCCGGCCCGACCTCGTGCAGGGTCGCGAGCCCCGGCGCCCCGAAGAGGCGCCACAGCGCACCGAGCCAGACCACCGCGCCCCACCCCTTCCCGGGCGAACCCCTTCAGGGTAGGCGCGGTCTGCAACCATAGACAGATGTCTGTCCCGAAGGCCGTGCCGGGTGCCGCGCGCCGGCCCACCATGGTCGACGTCGCCCGGCACGCGGGCGTCAGTCTCAAGACCGTGTCCCGCGTGGTCAACGGCGAACCCGCGGTGGCGCAGGCGCTGATCGACCGGGTGCTGGCGGCGATCGCCGAACTCGGGTTCCGGCGCAACGACATCGCCCGCAACCTGCGCTCCGGCCGGGTCAACGCGACCATCGGGCTGCTCATCGAGGAGATCGACAACCCGTTCTACGCGGCGATCGCCAGCGCCGCCGCCGAGATCGCCTCGGCTCACGACACGCTGCTGATGACCGCGTCCTCCGAGGAGGATCCCGAGCGCGAACGGCAGTTGCTCCTCGATCTGTGCCAGCGGCGGGTGGACGGGCTGCTGGTGGTGCCGGCCGGTACCGACCACTCGTTCCTGCGCCGGGAGGTCGAGATGGGCATGCCGGTGGTATTCCTGGACCGGCCGCCGGGGCAGTTGCTGGCCGACACGGTACTGCTGGACAACCGGGGCGGCGCTCACGAGGGGATGGGGCTGCTGCTGGCCGCCGGCCACCGGCGCGTCGGCGTGCTGCTGGACTCGGTGGCCGTCTACACGATGCGCGAGCGGCTGGCCGGGGTGCGCGACGCCCTGGCCGCCGCCGGCGTCCGGTACGACGAGGCGCTGGTACGCGATGGGGTCAGAACGCCCGAGGCGGCCGCGGACGCGGTCGCCGACCTGCTTCGCCTGGCCGACCCGCCGACCGCGTTCTTCGGCACCAACAACCGGATCACCGTCGGTGCGCTCCAGCGGCTGTGGCAGTCGGGCAGCGATGCGGCGCTGACCGGCTTCGACGACTTCGAACTCTCCCACCTGATGCCGCGCCCGCTGACCGTGATCGCCTACGATCCCCGGGAACTTGCCCGCGAGGCCACCCGGCTGCTGTTCCGCCGGATCGCCGGAGACACCTCGCGGCCGGTCACCACGGTCCTGCCGACCCAACTGGTGGCGCGGGGTATCCGCTGATTCGACCCCCGTGAGCCGCAGAGAAATGTACCTTTTGCTCGTGAGTCAGTGCGTTTCCATCACCCCACATCGCGGACCGGGAGGACCTCCTCCCTCAGCGGACATGGTGTGGATTCCGAGCGGTAGCTGCGAATTCGGGCCGGTCGACGGCTTCTGGATCGACGCCTGCCCGGTCACCAACGACGAGTTCGCCGCGTTCACGCTCGAGACCGGGCACCGTACGGCCGCCTGCCAGGAGGCGGGCCGGGCCGGGTGGCGGTCCCCGGACGGGCGGGCCGACCACCCGGTGACCGACGTGTCCTGGGCCGACGCGGTGGCCTACGCGGCCTGGGCCGGCAAGGCGCTGCCCACCGAGGCCGAGTGGGCGTGTGCCGCGCACGATGCCCGGGAGCCGACCGATCCCGGCGGTGCGGCGGGTACCCGGCCGGTCGCTGCCGGGTCGCCCAACGGGTACGGGCTGTACGACATGTTCGGCAACGTGTGGGAGTGGACCGCCGACTGGTACCCGGTGGGCGGGCCGGTACCGCAGAAGGTGGTCAAGGGCGGCACCTGGAACGGCCGGCCGTACCCGGTGCACGGGTTCGCCGGGAACATCGGGTTCCGTTGCGTGGTACGCACCGCCTGACGCGCGTAGAGAGGTGGTGCGCGCGCTGAGGATCACTGGGTACGGTGCAGGGATGAATGCACTGCGCACACCGGCCCGGGTACCGGCGTGAGCCTGCCCAGTCGCGCCATGCAGCGGCTGTTCCGCCTGCCGCCCGCCGTTACCCGGGCGGTCCGCGTCCACCGGAATCTGGCGGTACCCACGCGCGACGGCGTCGTGCTCCGCACCGATCACTGGGAGCCCCGGCTGCCCGGCGTGCCGACGATCCTGGTCCGCACGCCGTACGGGCGGGGCGGCGTCGTCGGGTTGTTCTCCGGCCGGCTGCTGGCCGAGCGCGGCTTCCACGTGGTGGTGCAGAGCTGCCGGGGCACGTTCGACTCCGGCGGCGAGTGGGATCCGCTGCGCTACGAACGCGAGGACGGGCTGGACACGGTGGCCTGGATCGAGCGGCAGCCCTGGTTCGACGGAAACCTGTTCACCTACGGGCCGAGCTACCTGGGATTCACCCAGTGGGCCATCGCGGCCGAGGCCGGCCCGGCCCTCAAGGGCATGCTGACCGCCGTCACGACCGCGGCCTTCCGCGACCCCACCTATGCCGGCGGCGCATACTCGCTGGACACCATCCTCAACTGGGCCACGCTCACCAGCAACCAGGGCGGCTCCATGCTGTCCTTCGCCTACAAGCAGCACCGGGCGCAGCGGCGGCTGCGCCGGGCCTGGGCGCACCTGCCACTGTCCGAAGTGGACGGGCTGGCGACCGGTCGGGAGGTCGCGTTCTTCCAGGACTGGCTGACCCACTGCGACCCGGGCGACCCGTACTGGACGCCGCGCGGCAACGCCGACGTGGCGCGGGTACAGGCGCCGGTGTGCATGGTCGGTGGCTGGTACGACATCTTCCTGCCGTGGCAGCTGCGCGACTACGCCACCCTGCGCGCGGCCGGGGCGGCACCCCGCCTGGTGATCGGCGACTGGACGCACAGCGACCCGGGACTGCTCGGCGCCTCGATGCGCGAGGGCATCTCCTGGTTCCGGGCGGCCATGAACGGCGGCACGGGCGGCGGGGTCCGGGTGCACGTCGGCGGGGTGGACGAGTGGCGGGAACTCTCCGCCTGGCCCCCGCACGCGCGCACCACGGCGTGGTTCCTGCATCCCGATGGCGGGCTGGCTCCGACTCCGCCGCCGCCCGGCGGTGAGCCGGACCGGTTCCGGTACGACCCCTCGGATCCGACGCCGTCTCCCGGCGGGGCGCTGCTGACCCGCGAGGCCGGCCGGCGCGACAACCGTGCCGTGGAGGCCCGGCCGGACACCGTGGTCTACACGAGCGAGGAGTGCAGCGCCGACGTCGAGGCGATCGGGCCGGTCTCGGCGACCATCCGGGTCCGGGCCGACGGAGAGTACTTCGACGTGTTCATCCGGGTCTGCGACGTCGATCCGGGCGGCCGGTCGGAGAACCTCAGCGATGGACTGGTCCGGGTCTGCCCGGGCATGTTCCCGCCCGACGAGGACGGGGTGCGCGCCGTCGAGGTCGAACTGTGGCCGATGGGGTACGTGTTCCGGCGCGGCCACCGGATCCGGGTGCAGTTGGCCGGTGGCGCCCACCCGCGGTACGCCCGCAACTGCGGTACCGGCGAACCGCTGGGCTCGGCGACCGAGCTACGGCCGGTGACGCAGGAGATCTGGCATGACGAGGCCCGCCCGTCGCAGCTGAGGCTGCCGATCTGACGGCCCGGCCCGGCCCGCCGCGCCGTTCGCCGGTGCGGTGCGGATGCAGCGGTTGGCCGCGCTCGCACAGTGGCCGCGCTCGCACAGTGGCCGCGCGGCCGGCCGTCGCCCCCCGTTACCCGCGCCCGGTCCTGACCCGACCGGGTGCGACCATTCGCGACAACCGACCGCGCGGCTCACCCGCGTCCAATCTTGATCTACCGAGTCAAGGCGCGGGCCGATTCGCCGATATATCCCCGAAAGAGGCGCGCTAATTGACGGAGGCGATCGGCACCGGCCGGTTGGCCTCGATCCACAGGTCGATGTGCGCCCACCACCGGTACAGCCACTCGATGCGCGCCTCCGGTTCGACCGGTACGTCCGCGCGCGGCACCAGCCACCACTGCATGATGATGGTCTTGTCCATCGGCAGCGCCTGCCACACGTCGGCGATGGTCATCAGGTGATCCACTCCGGTGTGCCCGACCATGATGACGTCGGCGTCCGGCGCGGCATCGAGCGCGGCGAGCACCCCGCCGGGATGGGGCGGGAGCACGTTGTGCATCCGCTGCGCGCGGCGCGCCATCTGCTGCAATCCCAGGCGGTTCAGCCGCGCGATCGCCCGCTCCCACCGGCGCGGGGTGAAGTTGCCGCCCTCCGGGAAGATCAGCAGAGCGTCGTGCCGGCCGAGCCCGGTGGCCAGTGAGGCGATCTCCGTCTCCGCCTCGGCGCCTCGGCCCCGGTCCGGCGCGATGAACCGGTTGGGCAGCCGGTTGAGCAGCACGTCGATGGCCGGATCCCATTGCAGCGCGTCCTTGAGAACGATGCGCGGATCGCGGTCGTACCAGTTGATGAGCGCATGCGCCAGCAGGAACGAGTCGCCCGGCCCGGCATGGCGGCTCAGTACCAGCAGCGGGCGGCCGACCGGTACCGAGTCCGGCGCCGTACCCTCGATCGCCACGTGCAGCCGCAGCACCCACTTCGTCTGCCGGTACAACACCCGCATGACGCGGCCGCAGAGCCGGTAGTGAGCCCGCTGGAACGCCGGCCCGCGTACCTTCCAGCCGAAGCCCGAGCCCACCCACAGCGCGAACATCACCGCCAGCGTGACGGCCTCGACGAGCAGGTAGACCGTGGTGATCCAGAGCAGCCGCAGGGGCCGCAGCCGCCCCGGTACCAGCGGCGAGCCGGCCAGCGTCAGCAGCGCCCACACCGGCGCCGTACCCACCAGACCCAGCGCCAGCCCCACCACCACGGGTGCCAGCAGCACCCGACGGAGCCAGCGTGGCGGTGGTCTCATACCGACATCGCGTCCAGGTATTCCACGGAAGCCTCGTAGGCCCGGTTGATCCGGCGGGCGGCGGCGGCCAGATCGCGGTAGGCCAGCGGGGAGTCGTCGCGGTCGGAGCCGCCGCCGGTGGGCAGCACGTAGACGTCGACCGTGTCCGGGATCTTCGACATCTCGCGGGCGAACCGGTGCCGGCGGGACACCTCGAAGGCGACCTTGGCCACGTCCCACATGTACCGGGGGGCCTTCAGGGGTCGGTCGATCCGGCCGACCTGGAGCACGTAGACGGTCTGCGCACCCAGATCCACCGCGCGACCGACCGGGATCGAGTTGACGATGCCGCCGTCGATGAAGTGCTCGCCCTCGATGGCGATCGGCGGGAGGAGGCCCGGCACCGCCGACGAGGCGAGCACGGCCGGCACCAGGTCCCCCTCGGCGAACCAGTGCTCGGCGGCGCGCTCGATGCTGGCCGCGCAGCACTCGAACCGGACCGGCAGGTCGGCGAAGCTGGCCACGGATCCCAGTTCGCGATGCAGCATGTCGCGCAGCGGCTTCGGGGAGTGCAGGTGGGTACCGCGCCGGGCCACCCGGACCAGTTGCCGGGACGTGGAGCCGCCGTACACCTCGCGGGCCTGTGGCGAGGCCCATAGCCGGCCCAGCCGTTCGGTGACGGCCTCGGTCGGATCGGCGGCCACCAGCACACCGTTGACCGCGCCGATCGACGTCCCGACGATCAGATCCGGCGTTATACCGTGCCTGAGCAGCGCACGGAGCATGCCGACCTCGACCGCGCCGAGAACGCCGCCGCCACCGAGCACGAACGCCACCGGGTTGCCTGACACCCGATCATCGTGCCACGGCCGGCCCGAACCGGCTCGGCGCGCGGCGCGGCACCGGCCGCCGCGGCGGCGTCTTCCCCCGCCCCGTTCGGCCCGTGGATGCCTCGATGGCCTGCACCACGGCTGGCACGGGCAGCGATGACCGCCCAGCGGTTCGACGCGGACACCCGAGCGTTTCGTTGTGTTCTGGTAGCGTAAGGCGCGAATTGTCCAGTTCAACGGGGAGGCGCTCGTGAAGCCGGCCGTGATCGGGATCGCCCAACAGCTCGCGGCGCAGTTGCTGCGTTTCCCGACCGTGGCGCTCGATCGCCAGCTCGGTCACATTGGCAAGATCGCGGCGATGCTGCCGGGCGACGTCGGCGCGCCACTGGCGACGCTCGCCGAACACCTGCGCGGGGCGGGGCCGCAGGAGGCCGTGGAGGAATACATGGCGACGTTCTCGCCCGGCGGCTGCCTGCTGTTCCTGAGCCGTCCGGGCGACGTCACGTTCGTTCAGGCGTACCGGAGGACCGGCTTCACGCGCGCGGACAACGAACGCGCCGACTTCCTGCCGGCGGTGCTCGAATTCGCCGCGGCCCGGGTGGCGGCCGACGACTTCCGCGGCCAGGAACTGCTGTGCGGGTACCAGCCGGCACTCGACGAGATCGCCACCGCCCTGGCCGAAACCGACTCGGCGTACCTGCTGGCGATGGACGCGGTCGGCGCGACACTGCCCCAACTGCACCCGGCGGCGTGACACCCGGGCCCGGCCCGGCCGACTCGATCATGGCCGCCGTCAGGCCTGATGCGAGGATGTCCCGGTGTCCCCTCGCATACTGCTCACCGGCTTCGAACCCTTCAACGGCGGCGACCTGAACTCCTCATGGGCGGCGGTCCGGCTCGCCGCGGCCTCGGCGATCCCCGGCGTCGACCTGCACACCCAACTGCTGCCCTGCGTTTTCGGGGCGGCCGGCGAGGTGCTGTGGGACGCGGTCGAACTACTCGATCCGGACGTCGTGATCGCGGTCGGTCAGGCCGGGGGCAGCACCGGGCTGGCCATCGAGCGGGTCGCGGTCAACCTGGACGACGCCACCGCCCCCGACAACGCCGGGGTGCAGCCGGTCGACCGACCGATCGAGCCGGACGGCCCGGTGGGGTACTTCGCCACCATCCCGGTCAGGGAGTGCGTGGCGGCGGTACGGGCGACCGGGGTCCCGGCCGCCGTATCCGATTCGGCCGGCCGCTTCGTGTGCAACCACGTGATGTACGGCCTGCTGCACCGGGCCGCGACCCGGCGCCCGGGCCGGCTGGTGGGCGGGTTCGTGCACGTACCGTTCGCCCCCGAGCAGGTACTGGACTCGGCCCGGCCGTGCCTGCCCTCGTCCACGGTCGCGATCGGGTTGCGCGCGGTCGCCGCCCGGGCCGCCCGGGCCGCCGGCTGAGGTACCCGGGAGTTCAGCTGGCCGTCGGCGGGATCGCGGTACGGGTGTCCAGCCAGCCGTCCCCGTTGATGTCCGCCATGTGCGTGTCGGCGACGCCGTCGAAGTTCTCGTCGTAGTCGGCACGCTCGATGATGCCGTCGGCATTCTGGTCGTGGCCGTCGAAGTCGACGATGCCGTCGTGGTTGCGGTCCTCGTAGATGTCCACGCTGCCGTCGGAGTGCTGGACCGCGGTGTAGTGGTCCCACGTACCGTCGCCGTCCGCGTCGATGTGCGGGTGGTACCCGACGGGCACGTGGTCCCCGCCGCCCACGACCGGCCCGCCCTCTACCGGGCTTCCGTGGACCGGCCCGAAGCCCTCGTGGCTGACCGGGCCGAAGCCCTCATGGCTGACCGGGCCGAAGCCCTCGTGACTCGGCTCGCCCGGACCCTGCTGGCCGACCACGGCGAAGCCCTCGTGGTTCAGGACGCCGAAGCCCTCGTGGCCCGCCGCGCCCGGGCCCGACCCCGCGGCCGGCCCGAACGCCTCGCCGAGATGCCGGCCCAGGCCGTCCGCGCCGGCGGTGCCCGCGCCGGCACCCGGGCCACCCTGGTCGACCGGGCCGAAGCCTGCGTGGCTCACCGCCCCGAAGCCGGCGTTGCCGACCGTGCTGCCCGCCTCCGCGCTGCCGCCGCTCAGCCCGCCGATCGGGCTCAGCAGGCCGAAGACTCCGGCCTTGCTGGTCCGCGCCTCGACGGTCCGTTCGCCGCCGCTCTCCGCGCTCACCTGCGAGCGCAGCAGGTCGACCTCGTCCGGGGACAGCCGATAGCCGGCGAGCGCCGCGGCCGGGTCCGCGCCGAGCGCGGCCCGGAAGGAGTGGTCGACGAGCAGCCGCTCAAGCACCGTGTCAAAGTCGCTCATGTCGGTGGTCCCTAATCAAGTTCCGGCATGGGTACCGGCTGGGGTCGCGGCCGGCACGTTCCACATTGGACAGCATCCTCGACGACCAGGCCCTCCGCACGCCCCCGGGACTGCGAACGGTGTACCTCGAGCAGGTACGGCCCGAACCGGGCATGGTCCTCGCACAGCCCACGCCCGCAGAACCGGCACGTACCCCGCGCGGCCTTGGCGCAGAACCAACAGAGCACCTGTACTCCTAAGTGATGACGCGGCACGGCAGGACGCTCACCGGCTTGCCGCTGATCGTTTTCGACAACTTCCCCGAATCGGTTGCCGTGATCGAGATGGACAGATTGTCCCCCGAGCCGTTGCCGTCCTCTTGATAGGTGAACGGACCGAGTTCGGCGTAGAAGACCGTGCCACGGATGCCCATCGTCTTCGACCCCGACAGGTATTTGCCACTCCAGTTCAGCGTGACGCTCAACTGCTTCTGGGTGTCGTTGTCGTCGGTGACGGAGACCTCGTAGAGAATCGCCGTCTGCCCCCCGTTGCAGGCGTTCTGCCCATAGAGCGTGTCGAGGGTGCCGCCCCCCGGGTCGCGCTCGTTGGGGAAGGTGGGGGTGGGCGGCTGGTTCGGCGGGGGGCCCGGCGTGGTTGGCGGCGGGTTGGTCGGCGGCCTGGCCGGCGCGGTGGTCGGTGCCCGCGTCGGGGTGCGGCGGGGCGTCGGCGAGGTGCCCGGCGTCGGCGCCGATGGCGTGACCGACGGCAGCACCGACGGTGAGCTCGACGGTGACGCGGAGTCCGGCGGGAACGGCGAGTCCGACGGCGAGTCCGGGCCACCGCCCGGCAGCGGGTTCAGCGAGCCGTCACCGCAGCCCAACTCGTCACCGGTGACCGG
The DNA here is from genome assembly GCA_036494675.1 of Rugosimonospora sp. Classification (GTDB taxonomy): domain Bacteria; phylum Actinomycetota; class Actinomycetes; order Mycobacteriales; family Micromonosporaceae; genus Rugosimonospora. The sequence goes on along the minus strand of DASXOA010000259.1, from coordinate 5,711 downwards.
GACTGCGAGACCGTCCCGGGTGACCGTACCCGACGAGGCGTCCAGCCCGTCCCATCCCATCGAGTACCGGGCCGGCCCGTCGTTCGCCGCCTGATGACCGTCCGCTGTGGACACTCGCAGACTCAGCGGCAGGAATGCCGGCGACGTACCCGCCGTGTAGGCCAGCAGCTTGCCCGCCGAGAGGGACAGCGACCCCGCCGGGGCCACCGGCCGACCCACCGAGGACAGCGGCCCGACCAGTGCCCGCGTCCCTCCACAAAGGACGGCGTATCCGCCGCCCCGGAACGTGAGCCGGCCGTCCGACCGGTCGCCGACCACGATCCGGTCCGTCGACGACACGTACACCCTGTCCCCCCGGTGCAGCACGCGCCGGGTGCCGTCCACGGTGGCCGTGACCGTACCCCGGTCCACGCCCAGCAGCGCATGGTCCTCGGGCATCTCCGACCAGGCCACGCCGGGCAGCAGATTCAGGCCGGTGAGCAGCAGGCCGAGCAGCAGGAGCAGGATCAGCAGCCACCACAGCCTGCGCTCGAAGCGGCGGTCCACCTCGTCCGATGAGTCCGGGGGCGGACCGGGAGGCGCGGCCAGCGGCGGGTACCCGGACGGGGAATGTACGCCGAAGGTGGGCGCACGACCGGGACCCGGCGACCCGCCCGTCGGGCCACCGGACCGCTCCGGGTCCAGCAGCAGCGGCAGCCCGCCCATGGCCGGCAGGATCCAGGCGCGCACATGGCTGCGGGCGGTCGCGACCGGGCCGGCCGGGGCACCGCCGAGCGGCCCGATCAGGGAACCCGGACCCAGCTCCGTACCGTCCGGCGTGACCAGCAGCCCGGACGCCACGACGGCGGCGTCGCCGTCCCCGGTCAGCGCCAGCGAGGCGTCCGGCGTTACGGTCACCAGCCGGGAGGCCGCGACCAGGCCGAGTCTGTCCTCAAGGGACAGTGGAGCCAGCGCGGGCGTGCTGTCGAACAACCCCTCCAGCTCGTCGCGTTCGCCGGGCGGCGGTCCCGGCAGCGGGCCGACGGCGGTGGCCACCGTGGCGGACGGTACGGCCAGCAGAGTGGTACCGGCGGTGTGCCAGGCCAGTGCGGACGCGGCCCCGGTCAGCGCGCCAGCCAGCCCGACCACGCCCCCGGCACCGACCCGCTGCCGGACGGTGCCCGACGGGTCCCCCGGCCGGCGCCCCTCCAGCGCCCCGTCCACGACCACGAACACCGACGGCTGTGCGGCACCGGCGAACACCAGTTGCTCGCCGGTACGCGGCCGCACCCACCGGGCATCGGCCGCCACCCGGGTCAGCGCGTCGGCCGGCAGCCGGCCCAGCACGGAGGCGCGTAGCGCGTCGTACCGGCGCGGGGCGTCCGCCGCCACCCGGCGCTCCACCAGCCGGGCCACGGTACGCCGCCACCGCCGGTGCAGCCACGAGACCAGCGCCCACACCATCGGCGCCGCCAGCCCGGCGACCACGACGAACAGCAGGATGCGGCGAACCCAGCCGGCGTCCCAGAGTCCGACGATCAGGCCGCCGACCCGGTCGAGGTACACCCGGTAGGCCAGGTTGGCCGCGATGATCAGCCAGGCCACGGAGAGCATCCCGTACAACGCGACCAGCCGGCCCTCGCGGTCCAGCGAGCCGAAGGCCGGCGGGCGGCGGCGCAGCCGGGCGATGACCCAGGCCAGGCCGCGGGCCCGCAGGTTCGGCACCTCGATCCAGTCCATCAGCAGGTAGTAGCCGTCGAGCGCGAGGAACGGGTTGAGGTTGAACCCGACGTTGACGTACCAGGCGAACGACAGCTTGAAGCACCACGGCGCCAGGGCCGGATCGAGCACCCCGACCAGTTGCGCCACGCCGGCCAGCACGAGCCCGGTGGCCGGCCCGGCGGCGGTGGTCAGCAGCCGTGCCCGCCGCCCGGCCATCCACACGTCGGTGGTGTCCACGAACACCGACGGGATGCCGAAGTAGACCAGGAACCCGGCGGCCGGCACCCGCCGCCCGACGTGCTTGGTGGCCAGGGCATGGCCCAGTTCGTGGCAGGCCAGGGCCAGTACGTTGAGGCCGAGCAGGACGGCGGCACCCAGCGCGTACGAGCCGCCGGCCAGGAACACCGGCTGGCTGCCCAGGATCCAGGTCCAGGCGAAGAGCGCGAGGCCGGCGAGCGCGACGATGCCCAGGAGCACCGAGGCGACCCGGGTGAAGAGGAGCCGTCCACCCGCCCGGTACAAGAAGGTGATCATCGGGTCGATCCGGGCGACGACGAGCCGCTGGCCGCGCGCGAACGCCAGCAGCCCACGGCCCACGCGCGCCGGCCACGGCCGGCGGTGCACCCGGTCCAGCCGCCGGAACGCGTCCACCGGCAACTCTTCGAGCATCCGGTTGCCGGCCAGGTCGGCGACCACCCGGGTGACCTGGTCCGGCGCGAGCCGGCTGCTGATCTTCGCGAACTCGGCGACCAGCCGCGCGACGGTCCGGGTGCCGTCCATCAACCGGGCCAGGGCGAGTTCGTCGGGGGTCAGTCGCAGGTAGCAGGCGTTCGAGCCGTCCGGGGAACGGACCATCACATAGTCGACCCCCCGGACACTGGTCAACCGCACGTCCTCGATGCCCTCGCGCAGCCGCGGCCGGGCCTTGGCCGGGTTCAGCCGCTCGGCGACGGCGGCCCAGAGTCCCGGATCCGCGGGACCGACCGGGCGCCCCGGGGCGCTGCCGGCAAGTGCCTCCCACACGCCCATCCGGGTCTGCGCGATCGTCACGGGCCCACCTCGTCGCCGTAGCACCGGGCACGGCCCCGGATCCCGGGCCGTAGGGTATGGCCGCCCGGCAGCCGGGACGTACAGACAGTCGGTTAGCAGACATCCACCGATCGGCCGGAACGGGTTGCCGTCGCGGATGGCCCACGTCAACGGCCCTTGTGGGTCCCCGCGGCCGGGGCATCCCCGGGCGCGACGGCGCCGGGCGGGCGGGCCGGGCCCGGCTGGCAGACTGTCCGCGTGACCTCTCGATACATCGCAGCGATCGATCAGGGCACCACCTCGACGCGCTGCATCATCTTCGACGCCACCGGGCAGATCGTCGCGCTCGACCAGCGCGAGCACCAGCAGATCTACCCCCGTCCCGGGTGGGTCGAGCACGACGCGGCCGAGATCTGGCACAACGTCCAGGCGGTGACCCGCGCGGCCCTGGACGCCGCCGGCCTGTCCCGCGCCGACCTCGCCGCGATCGGGATCACCAACCAGCGCGAGACCACGCTGCTGTGGGACGTCGCGACCGGCGAGCCGGTGCACAACGCGATCGTGTGGCAGGACACCCGCACCGACCGCATCGTCCGGGAACTGGCCGCCGACGGTGGGCCGGACCGCTTCCGGGATGCCTCGGGGCTGCCGCTGGCCACCTATTTCGCCGGGCCGAAGATCCGGTGGCTGCTCGACGAGCGTCCGGAACTGCGGGCGCGGGCGGAGGCCGGCGAGGTGATCTTCGGTACCCTCGACACCTGGCTCATCTGGCGGCTGACCGGCCGGCACGCGACCGACGTGACGAACGCCAGCCGTACCATGCTGATGAATCTGTCCACATTGGACTGGGATGACCGGCTGGTCGACGCGTTCGGGGTACCCGCGGCGATGCTGCCCGAGATCCTGCCGTCGTCGTACGTGTACGGCGAGGCCCGGGGCGACTTCGGCGGCGTACCGGTGGCCAGTGCCCTGGGCGACCAGTCCGCCGCCCTGTTCGGCCAGACCTGCTTCGATCCCGGGCAGGCCAAATGCACCTACGGCACGGGATCGTTCCTGCTGCTCAACACCGGTACCACGCCGGTACGCAGCGAGCGCGGCCTGCTGACCACGGTCGGGTACCAGATCGGAACCGACCGCCCGGTGTACGCGCTGGAGGGCTCCATCGCGGTGACCGGGGCACTGGTGCAGTGGCTGCGCGACAACCTCGGCATCATCTCCTCGGCCCCCGAGATCAATGAGCTGGCCGCGACCGTCGAGGACAACGGCGGCTGCTACTTCGTACCCGCGTTCTCCGGCCTCTTCGCCCCGTACTGGCGTACCGACGCGCGGGGGGTCATCGCCGGCCTGACCGGTTACGTCACCAAGGCGCACCTGGCCCGCGCCGCGCTGGAGGCGACCGGGTGGCAGGTCAAGGACGTCGCCGACGCGATGGTGGCGGAGTCCGACGTGGACATGGCCGAACTGCGGGTGGACGGCGGGATGACCGCCAGCGACCTGCTGATGCAGTTCCAGGCCGACGTGCTCGACGTGCCCGTGGTCCGGCCGACGGTCGCGGAGACCACCGCGCTCGGCGCGGCCTACGCCGCCGGACTCGCGGTCGGATTCTGGCCGGACCTGGAGGCACTGCGGGCCAACTGGCGCGCCGATGCCCAGTGGCAGTCCCGGATGCCGGCCGCCGAGCGGGACCGCGGGCACGGCCTGTGGCGCAAGGCGGTCGACCGGTCCCTCAACTGGCTGGACTGACCGGAACGCACGACAACAGACGAGCGGCGTGACCCCCGGAGGTCACGCCGCTCGCCTTTCTGGGAGGAGGCAAAGCTTCTGTCAGGACGATTCGCCCACGGTCACCGGGACCGTCTGGGTGGAGCCGTTGCGGCTCACCGTGAGTTGGAGCTTCTCGCCCACCTTGCTGGACTGCACGACGTCCAACAGGTCGTCGCTGCTGTGGATGTCGGAGTTGTCGGCCTTGACGATCACGTCGCCCTGCTTCAGTCCGGCCTTGTCCGCCGGGCTCCCGCCGACCACGCTGGTCACCGACGCTCCCGCGTTGCCGTCGGCGGTGCCGACGTTGATGCCGATGTACGGGTGGCTGACCTTCTGACCCTTCATCAGCTCCTGGGAGACCTGGTTGACCCGGTTCGCCGGGATCGCGAAGCCCACCCCGTTACCGTCGCCCCCGTCGGCCGTGAGGATGCTGGTGTTGATCCCGACCACCTCGCCGCGGGTGTTCACCAGCGCGCCACCCGAGTTGCCCGGGTTGATCGAGGCGTCGGTCTGGATCGCGCCCGCGATGTTGGTCTGCGGTTGCTGCTGTTGCTGCTGCTGGGGCTGCTGGGGCTGCTGCTGACCGAACGGGTTCTGCGGCTGCTGCTGCTGGTCCGGCGTCTCCTCGATGGTCCGGTGCAGCGCGCTGACGATGCCGGCGGAGACCGAGCCGCTCAGGCCCAGCGGGCTGCCGATCGCCAGTACCGTGTCGCCGACCAGGATGCCGTCGCTGTTGGCGAACTTGGCGGCGGTCAGGTTCGATACGCCCTGGGCCTTCACCACGGCCAGGTCGGTCTTCGGGTCGGTACCCACGATGGTCGCCTGCACGGTCTTGCTGTCGGCGAGGGTCACCTGGACGGTGTTGCCGGTCGCGTCGGCCACCACGTGATTGTTGGTCACGATGTACCCGTCGGCCGTGAAGATCACGCCGGAGCCCTCGGCGTCCGAGGTCTGGATCGAGACGACGCTGTTCTTCACGCTGTTCACGATGCCGCTGAGCGTCGAGCGATCCACGGTCGGCGCTGGCGCCAACGAGCCGCTCGCCGAGTTGGACGAGTCGGTGGCGTGGACGACCAGGCCGCCGATGACTCCGCCACCGCCGGCGAGCAACAGCGCGAGCAGGCCGACGGCGACCACCCTGCCGGCCCGACCGGTGGGCTGGCGCGAGGCCGGCTGCTCCTGCTGGTCGGACGGCTGCTCGGCACCCGGCTGCCCGG
>DASXOA010000258.1:0-3313 GCA_036494675.1 Rugosimonospora sp. | reverse complement strand
GCGTCGTCCATGTTGTTGGACGGCAGGTAGGACAGCAGCGCCCTGACGTAGTCGACGGCGTCGGATTCGTCGGTCGCCAGGTAGTGCGCGTTGCCCGACTTGGTGTTGTGGGTGCGGGCCCCGCCCAGCTCCTCGAAGCCGACATCCTCACCGGTGACCGTCTTGATGACGTCCGGGCCGGTGATGAACATGTGCGAGGTCTGGTCGACCATCACCGTGAAGTCCGTGACCGCGGGGGAGTAGACGGCGCCGCCCGCGCACGGGCCCACGACGAGCGAGATCTGCGGTATCACCCCGGACGCGCGCACGTTGCGGAAGAAGATCTCGCCGTACAGGCCGAGGGAGACGACGCCCTCCTGGATCCGGGCGCCACCGGAGTCGTTGATCCCGATGACCGGGCAGCCGGTCTTCATGGCGAGGTCCATGACCTTGACGATCTTCTCGCCGAAGACCTCGCCGAGCGAGCCGCCGAAGACCGTGAAGTCCTGGGCGAAGATGCACACCGGCCGGCCGTCGACGGTCCCGTACCCGGTCACCACGCCGTCCCCGTACGGGCGGCGCTCCGGCATGTCGAAGGCGGTGGAGCGGTGCCGGGCCAGCTCGTCCAGCTCGACGAACGAGCCGGGGTCCAGGATCATGTCGATCCGCTCGCGGGCGGTCTTCTTGCCCCGGGCGTGCTGCTTCTCCACCGCCCGTGCGGAGCCCGCGTGCACCGCCTCATCGATCCGCTCTCGCAGCCCGTCGAGCTTGCCGGCGGTGGTGTGGATGTCGATCTCGGTGTGCTGCCCAGTCATGGTGGCGATGCTAGCGGCCGTTTCCCGGCGCGCGGCCGGAGCCGGGGTGTGGCGGCCCCGATCGAGGATGAACCTCACCGCCGGTTGCGGCTGTACGCCGCGGGTAGGGTCGGGGCGTGCCGTCGCCGTACACCCGCCTGGACCGCCCGCCGTTGAATGCCCGCGCCCTGCGCCGGGCGCTGCTGGCGCCGGACGGACTGTGGACCGCGCTCGAGGTGGTCGAGCGGACCGAGTCCACCAACGCCGACGTGGCCGCCGCCGCGCGGGACGGGGCCGCCGAGGGGCTGATCGTGGTCGCGGAGCAGCAGACCGCCGGGCGTGGCCGGCTGGACCGGCGGTGGGAGTCGCCGCCCCGGGCCGGGCTCGCGGTCAGCGTGCTGCTGCGGCCCGGACCGGCGGTGCCGGTCGACCGGTACGGGTGGCTGCCGCTGCTCACCGGGGTGGCGCTGGCCGAGGCGGTACGGCGGATCGGCGAGGTGGACGCCGTCCTCAAGTGGCCCAACGACCTCCTGATCGACGAGCGCAAGTGCGCCGGGATCCTGGCCGAGGCGCTGACGGACGGGGCGGTGGTGGTCGGCATCGGGCTCAACGTGACGCTGGAGCGCTCCGAGTTGCCCCGTGCCGATGCCACCTCGCTGGCGCTGGCCGGCGCCGCGTGCACCGATCGCGATCCGCTGCTGCGCGCGGTGCTGCGCGAGCTGGCCGGCTGGTACCGGCGCTGGCGCGAGGTGGCCGGCGATCCGGAGGCGTCCGGGCTGCGCGACGCGTACCGGATCGCGTGCGCGACGCTCGGCACGTCGATCAGCGCGACGCTGCCGGGCAACGCCGCGCTCACCGGTACCGCTTCCGATGTGGACGGTGACGGACGACTATTGGTGACGCACGGCGACCAGGAAGTGACGGCGCTCGCTTCGGGGGACATAGTTCACCTGAGATAGACGGACGCCTGACCCAAAAACTGGCGGGATACCGCTACCGTCACTTCCGTCTGTCTATAAGGAGGTTGTGGTGGGATTCCCGGAGAGTGTGCTCACCAGAGATGAGCGCGTCGAGATCCACCTCCACCCGCACTGGAAGGCGATGGTCCGGCCGGTCCTGGTGCTGGTCGTGGTGATTATTGGCATCGGTGCGGCCTGGTTCTTCTTGCCCGACGAGGGCTGGTCCAACGTAGCGCTGGTCGTGCTCGGCGTGATCGGGCTGATACTGGTCTGCTGGCTGACTGTGTGGCCGTGGCTCAAGTGGCGGACCACGCACTACGTCTTCACCAACGAGCGAGTGATCATGCGGGAGGGCGTCTTCTCCCGGGAGGGTCGGGACATCCCGCTCGGCCGGGTCAACGACGTCTCGTTCCAGCACACGTTCTTCGAGCGGATGCTGGGCTGCGGCACGCTGACCATCGAGTCGGCGGGCGAGCGGGGCCAGGTCGTGCTGAGCGAGATCCCGCGCGTGGAGAAGGTGCAGAGCGAACTGTACGAGTTGGTCGAGGCTGACCACGACTCGCACACGTTCGGCGACGACGACCGGGAGGCGCTGGCCAAGGACATCACCCGGGCGTCGCGCGGCAAGAGCAGGGGCGACGACGACGACCGGGAGACGGCGGCCAAGGGGAGCACCCGGGCGTCGCGCGGCAAGAGCAGGGGCGACGACGACTGATCCTCGCCGATCGTGGCCGGCGCGCTGCGCAGCGCGCCGGCCGGGGGCGAGCGGTCGGGGGTATCCGTCGCGGCGGTGCGCCGGAACCGGCGGTGCGCCGGTGCGGCGAAACGAGCGGGGCGCGGGTCGAACCCGGCCGGCCGTTACAGTGCCGGTCGTTACAGCGCCGCGGGGGCGCGCAGCGCGAACCAGCCGCGGAACCGGGTCCGCAGCACGTCGTCCTCGGGCTCGGCGTCGGCCCCGAGTCGGGTCATGGTCGCCGCCAGGACGACTGTGCCGAAGCCCGGCCGCGCGCGGGACGGCGCCCGGTCCATCACTTCCAGCCGGACCGCCAGGCGGTCGCCCGCGTAGACCGGGGCGGTCCAGCGCAGTTCCTCCAGGCCGGGCGACGCGGCCGCGGCGGCCCGATCGAGCACGTGGTCGACATAGGCGCGCATGAACAGGCTGACCGTGTAGAAGCCGCTGGCGATCACGGCGCCGTACGCGCTCTCCGCGGCGAGCGACTCATCGACGTGGTACCACTGCGGATCGAACCGCCGTGCGAACGCGAGCATCTCCGCCGCGTCGACGTCGGCCACCCCGAGGTCGAAGACCATCCCTGGGGTCAGGTCCTCGTAGAAGAGGTCGGCTTCCCGGCCGGTACCGGAGCGCGTCATGACAGTGCCGCATCCCCGCGCCACCGGTCGGTGCCCAGGTCTGCCCCGGGTACCAGGTCGGCGGCCAGGTCGACCTCCAGCGGGGCGGCGAGGATGTCGAACCGGTCCTCGACATGCGCGCGCTGGGCGGGGATGGCGGCCGGTTCGGCTGGCTCCGGGTCGGCGCCCGGGGGTGTGTGCGGTTTGAAGACGAGTGTTCGGTAAGCCCAG
>DASXOA010000257.1:0-3609 GCA_036494675.1 Rugosimonospora sp. | reverse complement strand
CGGGTAGCCGATGCCGCCACTCGTCTCTCGCACGCGGCTTTGAAACCGCTGCCCACACCCTGACGATCCATAGGAGCATCGGGGTGGCAGACGCAGGTAGCTGCGGCGCTAGCGCCAGACTTCGACCGTCGGACACGAGCGTGGTGCCCTGCGGCGAGATGTTCCGGACGCCCCGTTGCTCAGCTGCTCGGCGGCGTGCAGGGTACCGGCGATGGCATTGAGCGAATCGTCGGTAGCTGAAATCGCGTGCTACTGGATCCCGAGTCATTGGTCAATCTCAGCGTGATGTCGCCGAGGTATGGCCACTGCGATCGGACGGCAGCACAGTCGACTGTGTACCGGACTACAAGCTCGACTGTGCCACCTACCGGCAGGGTCACCCCCATGCTGATTGTGGCGCCGAGATAATTTTCCTCTTCGAAGCCCGTGCTCGTGATCGTGGCCCCGGCCAGTGGTGAGGCGGCTGGCCGGTCGAGGCTCGTTGGGGCGCGGCCGAGGTTGTGCAGGCTCAGCGAGAAGATCAGTTGATCGCCGTCAACCTGGGTACCGTAGCCGGAATCGCCCATCAGCGATGGCTCTGGCGGTGTGGTGATCGAGGGTTGGACCGCGGCGGCGCGGTGAACCGGTCCCCTGTGAACGATGACCAGCGTGACCACCGACAGTGCAGCCACGACGGCGATCGCCCAGCGCCACCACCGTCGACGGCCCGGCAAAGACCCGAATTCGACGATATCGGGCTCTACCATGGACAGCAGGGTAGCTGGCTGGTCGGCCATCACTCCGCTGGCGGCTCTGTCGATGGAGCGCACCGCAAGCGCGGCGGCGTGGAAGGCAACGGAAGAAGCAGCAGACGTGCTGCCGGCCGTTGCCGCCGAGCGCCAAGAACGCATACCCGCATCAAGACCGAACGGGCCATCCACGGGCCAGTGACCCGTGCCGCCACCGGTCAAGAACGGGCACCAGCGGTCACCAACACAGCTTCCAGAACATCGACGCCGTCGCGCAGCGCGCCGAGTTCGGCAGCCGTTGCGCGGTCCGGGCCGGGCGACCGCGGAGGCTGGCGTGCGCGGTCCGCAGGGCCTGCGCCGCGGCGCTGTCGTGCGGCGCGGTGTCGGCGACGACCCGCATCAGGTCGCGGGAGTTCTCGAAGCGGACCCGGGCGGCGTTGGCCGGCTGAGCCCCTGCTCCGCCAGGGCCGGCCGTGCGCCCCGACCCGCCGGGGGCAGCGACGGCCGTGGCCGGACCGCGACCGGCGGGGTAGCCGATCACCGGCGTACCCGGCAACCGGGGCTGGCGGTCCGCTGCCACGCTCGGCGGTTACCGGGCCGGGTCGCGTTCCAGGCGTACGGTCGCCCTCTTGCCCTTAATCGTAGTGGTACGTAACGCCGAGATCACCTCGTCAGCCATCGAACGCGGTACCTCGACCAGCGAGAACCGGTCGGCGATCTCGATCGCGCCGATGTCGCTCCCGCGCAGGCGCGACTCGCCGGCTATCGCGCCGACCAGATCCTGCGGACGGATCCCGGCTCTGCGTCCCAGACCGACGAAAATGCGGGTCACACCGCCCGCGGCCGCACGCTCATGCCCACCGTCGCGCCTACCGGAATCCCGGCGGGCCGGCCCCTCCCGCTCACTTTTCGGGGCGAGTTGCGGAATGTCCTGCTCGTCCACCGTCCCGCCGCCGGCCTCATGCGCGAGCTTCACCGCTGCGAGGGCCACCTCCATGACATCGAACTCGTCGGTCAGCGTCTCGACCACCACCCGGAAGCGCTCCAGGTCGTCCTCCATGAGGCTTTCATGTAACGCCGCCCGGGTCAGTTCCAGACGCCGGGCATGCAGGTCGGCGACGCTCGGCACCTTCTCGATCGCGATCCTTTGCCGGGTCACCCGTTCGATCGTCTTGAGCATCCGGTGCTCCCGCGGCTCGGCCAGAGTGATCGCCACGCCCTCCCGGCCGGCCCGGCCGACCCGGCCGACCCGGTGCACGTACGCGTCTGGCGCCGACGGGACGTCGTAGTTCACGACGTGCGTGAGTTGCTCGATGTCCAGTCCACGGGCGGCGACATCGGTCGCCAGGATCAGATCGGCGGTCCCCGCCCGCAGCCGGCCCATGACCCGGTCGCGCTGTTCCTGGCTCATCCCGCCGTGCAACGCCTCCGCCCGGTAGCCGCGTCCGTTCATCGTCTCGGTGAGCCGGTCGACTTCCTCCCGGGTACGGCAGAACACCAGCGCGGCGGTGGGCGCCTCGACATCCAGGATCCGCCCAAGCGCCGCGGCCTTGTGGCCGCGGGCAACGATATAGGCGCTCTGCCGCACCCGCGGAACCTCGCCCGGCGTGGAGGTCTCACGCCCCATCTGGATCCGCACCGGGTCACGCAGATACCGGCGGGCCAACCCGTCAATGCGCGAGGGCATCGTCGCCGAGAACAACACCGTCTGGCGATGCCGCGGGGTGCCCTCCAGGATCGACTCGATGTCCTCCGCAAAACCCATATCGAGCATCTCGTCCGCCTCGTCCAGAACCACCGTCTCCAGACGGCCCAGCCTCAGCGTCCCGCGCGCGATGTGGTCCAGCGCCCGCCCCGGCGTCGCCACCACCACGTCGACCCCCGAATCGAGCGCCCGCAACTGATGGCCGATCGGCTGCCCGCCGTAGATCGGCACGACCCGCGCCTCCAGGTCACGGCCATAGCGGTGGAACGCCTGCGAGACCTGGACGGCGAGTTCGCGCGTGGGTACGAGTACCAACGCGATCGGCTCCCGGTCGGCGCGCCCCCGAGGCATCCGCTGCAGGACCGGAAGGGCGAACGCCGCGGTCTTCCCAGTACCGGTCGCGGCCTGCCCGAGCAAATCGCGCCCCTCCAACAGCGGCGGAATCGCCTCCCGCTGAATCGGCGTCGGTTCCTCATAGCCGAGACCGGCCAGCGGACGGAGAATCTCCGGCCGCAACGCCATGTCGGCGAAGCCGGCCGGATCGTCGGTAGCGCTCGGGTCCATAGTCGGCCTCCTGGTTCTGGACCGACCGATGCCGATCCATGCTGACCACATTTCCACCCCGCAAGCGACACCGCTCGGCGAACCCCCACCACCCGCACCCTCGCGGCCCTTACCGCCGCCATCTCGGCCGGCACGGCCCCGAGGACCCCACGCCACCCCGCCGCTGCTTCCTCGTGTTCAACACCGCCGACAACAATCCGCTGCCTGGAGTGGGGTGCGTGTACTCGGCGCCGCCCAGGAACTCGCGTACCGTCGACCGGCCGAAGACGTCGGCCATCTGCCGGCGGATCTGACCGACAAGCGCGTTGGTCGGCGCTAGGTAGAGGACCCAAGCCCGGCACAGGGCTTGGCTAATGGCCAGCTCGGCGACGGAAGACTTGCCCGAGTTGGTGGGTACCGTCACCACGGTGTGGACCACGGGCCTCGGCAGCGCTTCGTGCGCGTGTTCCTGGACGGCGGGCCACAGCAGCGGCCGACTCGCGGCGCGCTCGCGCTGGTAAGTCGCGAAACGGTCCCGGGGGTCTGGCGGCGGAGGCGGTACCGCCCGCAGGCCCCGGGAACCGGTCTCATCGCAGGCGGTGGCCAGCAGGAGCAGCAGGTGATAGAGGTCGG
>DASXOA010000256.1:0-8435 GCA_036494675.1 Rugosimonospora sp. | reverse complement strand
GTGGTTCTTGCCCGCGCCGCCGTTGCGGCGCGGGCAAGACCTGCTCACATTTCTAAGGACACGCTCCCATGAACTCAGCTGCTCACGCGGGTCCCGCTGTCGACGTGCGTCGACTGAGCAAGCGATACGGCGACGTCCGGGCGTTGGCCGAGATCAGCCTGCGCGTCGAGACCGGTGCCGTACATGGCCTGCTCGGGCCGAACGGCGCGGGCAAGACCACCTTGCTCGGAGCGCTGCTCGGCCTCATCCGTCCCGACGAGGGTGAGATGCTCGTCTTTGGTCGACCTGCCACCGGCGGCGTGGCGCCGGCCGGGGTCGCCGGTTTCGTGGACAGCCCACGGCTCTACCCGTACCTCTCCGCTCGCCGCAATCTGCAGTTGCTCGCCCACCTCGACGGGGACGGCGCTGCGGCGCGTATCGACCAGGTCCTGCACCGCGTCGGGCTCGAGTCGCGTGCCGACGTGAAGGTCGGTGGATTCTCCCTCGGTATGCGGCAGCGGCTCGGCATCGCGGCGGCACTGCTGGCCGACCCCCTGCTGCTCGTGCTCGACGAACCCACCAATGGCCTGGATCCGGCCGGAATGCGCGACATCCGAGCCTTGATCACCGACCTGGCCACCAACGGACGGACCGTTCTGGTCAGCAGTCACCAGATGCCAGAGATCGAAGCGATGTGCTCGGCGGTGACCGTACTACGCGACGGTGAAGTCGCCTTCGACGGTGCCTTGAGTCAGATGCGGTCACTGGCTCCCGAACCGTCGTACCTGCTGAGCACCAGCGACGACCGCGCCGCGCTCGAGCTCGGGGCCACGCGGACGCCGATCGCGGTCGACCGCGACGCGCACAGCGACGGGCTGATCGTCCGAGGCAGTCGGACCGCGATGCACGAGTACATGATCTCGCTTGGTAAGGCGGACATCGCCGTCGAACACCTGCAGCTTCAAGAAACGTCGCTGGAGAGCATGTTCCTGCGACTCACTGACGATCGGGCCGCGGCAACGGGCGCGCCCGACAAGGAGGCGGTGTCGTCGTGACCGCGTTGACGCTGCCGGCCCGCAACCACGGCCACGGACTGCGCCGTGCATGCCGGGCCGAGATCACCAAGCTCGCCGGACAGTGGCGAGTACGGCTTGCCGCCGCCCTGTGCGTGCTCGCACCGTTCGTCCTCGTGATTGCGCTCAAGGTGCAGAGCACCATTCCGTACGACACGCTGTTCGGCCGGTGGGTGCACGAGTCCGGATCGTCCATCCCGCTCGTAGTCCTGGGATTCTGCGGTCAGTGGGCTCTGCCGGCGCTGACCTGCCTTGTCTCCGGGGATATCTTCAGCTCCGAAGACCATTTCGGTACCTGGCCGACGATCCTCGCACGTTCCTGCACGCGCCGGCAGCTCTTCGTCGCCAAGTCGCTGATCGCCTTCGGCGACGCGACCCTCAACGTGGTGCTTTTGGCGCTGAGCAGCACGGCGGCGGGCCTGCTGCTGGTCGGTCGCCAACCGCTGGTCGACTTGTCCGGCACGCTGATGCCTGTCAGTCACACCATCCCGCTCGTGCTCGCGGCCTGGGCCAGCTCGATCCCGCCCGTGCTGGGTTTCGCGGCGATGAGCATTCTCATCTCCATCGCCACCAGGAACAGCCCGACTGGGATCGGGGTACCAGTTGCCATCGGGCTGGGTATGCAACTCGCGTCGATGGCGAACTGGCCCGACGTGCTACGGGTCGCGCTGCTCTCGTCCTCCTTCAACGCCTGGCACGGACTGCTCACCGGCACGCCTTACTACGGGCCGCTCGTGGAGGACCTCATCGTCAGTGCCGTCTACTTCGTCTTCCTGCTCGGCGCGGCCTACGGCCTCGCCGCCCGACGTGACGAGATTCGAGGCTGATATGTTCCGCGGACGTATAGCGCTGCGCGCTGTGGCAGTCGGTCTCGCGCTCGGCGCCCTGGCCTGCACCGCCACTGGGTGCAGCACCACGACGATCACCAGTGCCAGACTGAACCCCGCCATCCAGTCGACCTTCGCCAATCTCTACGTGCTGCGTCTGGCGAAGCTGGGTCAGCCGGCTGTGCCAGCCGCGAGCTTCGCGGCGAGGGCCAGCTGCGGACGCGACGCGGCGAATCGGCCCGGTTCCGGAGCGGGTGATGACTGGATCTGCAACATCGTCTGGCGCACCGCGGGCCTGGGTACCACGGCCACCGCGATCTACGACCTTGAGGTGCAGACCGACGGCTGTTACACGGCCGACGGCGACGGCCCGCAGGAAATCAATGGGCTTCGAACCATGGTCACCATCGATGGTGACACGGTGACCAACCCATTGTGGCAATTCAACGGGTGCATCGAGGTCACCTAGCCGCGTCCCGTACTGAAGAGGCCGGACTTGTTTGCTGGGCGGGACGTTGCTGGGCGCAGCGCTCCTCGCGGCTGATGTCGGGTCAGCCGCCGCGATGGATGAGATCGGCGACCTGTCGCACCCAACGCAGCACCGGCTGCGGCGCCAAGGCGAAGTTGTACAGTCCTATGTGGTCGATCCCGACTGCGCCCGCGGCTTCCACCTTGGACAGTAGCGCCGCCACACTGTTGTGGTGCCGGGGCCACAACGTCTGCAGCAGTTGGATCCGTTGTGCCGGCACCAGGGCCAGCGCGTAGTCCAGGTCACGCGCCACATCGGCGAGGTCGGGGTAGTAGGGCATCAGCGTGATCCGGGCAGACACCTGCGCCAGGCCGGCCAGGTCGACCCCCTCCAGCCAGCCGATCGGTGCTGGTCGCGCCCATACCGCCGTTCCGGCCGCGATCGCCGTGCCGGTGCCCGCAGCGCTCGCGGCGATCTCGGCGACGAGCGAGGTTGCCAGCTCGGTGCGCATCCGCGCCCAGGCGTACAGGTCGGGCCGGGCGAGCAGAAGCCCGGACAGCTCGGCGCCGTCATCGGGCCGGCGGACCGGCCCGAGCGGCCCGTTCCAGGTGCGCCGCAGTTCGGCCGCGCACCAGGCGCGCAGCCCGTTCCCGTCGACGCCCCGGTGTTCGCCCGCGGCGAGGCAGGAGGGGCAGAAACACAGAGACAGCAGGAACCGGGTGGCCGGATCGAGGCGCACACCCCACAGTTCGTGCGGGTGTCCGTGGCCGGCCAGCAGGTAGGTCACGCTCTCCACCATCAACTCGTCGAAGCACCGGTAGGCGGCGACGGCCGCGCACAGGTCACGTACGTAGCGGCGGACGGTGGGATTGCTGGGGCAGAGCCCGTGCGCCGAGCGATCGCCGAAGCAGTTGCTCAGGGCGGCCTCCGGACGGGCGGCGGCTAAGTCGGAGTTGTGCAGGGTCACGGTCCACGCGGTCATCTTGAGGCCGGCCGCCTGTGCCGCGGCGGCCAACCGGGGAAACAGCTCCGGGTCCTGGCGGGCGAGCGTGCCGGCCGCCGGGCGTAGATCGGCGAAGGAACGCTCGGGCAGGGGCAGGTGGGCGACGTTAGCCTCGATCTGGGTGTGCACCCGGGTGTCGCGTCGCGGTGCGATGGTCTGGGCCGAGTGGTAGGTGGTCGCCAGGGCGAGCCGATCCACGCCGAGATCGATCAGTTCGCCAACCGTCGCGGCCGGGTCGGCGCCGGCCAGGTCCCACGGGTAGGCGAACATGGTCAGTTCTGGCATGCCGGCCTCATTCGCCTGATCCGCGGACTGCTTCGACACCGAGGATCAGGTCGGCGTCGATCTCGACCGGGCTGTCGCGCGGCAGGGCCGCCACACCGAGCGCGGTGCGCACGTGCGGTACGGCGCCGAACACCTCGTGCAGCAGGTCGGTTGCTGCGTCTGCGACCAGGTGCTGGTCGGTGAAATTCGGGTCGCTGGCCACGTAGACCCGCAGACGCGCCACCGCCCGCACCCCGGCCAGGCCACCCAGCCGCTGACGGGCGACGTCGAGCACGTTGATGGCGCACTGCCGGGCGCAGGCTCGTGCCAGGCCCAGGTCCACCTGGGCACCGACCTTTCCGGTGGCCATCAGCTCGCCGCCGGAGACCGCGATCTGGCCGGAGACGCGCAGCAGACCGTCGAGTGGCCCGGTCGTGGCGGCGACCGCCGGTCGGGTGCCGAGCGGCCGAGGCGCGCCGAGCCTGGCGGTATCGAGCAGGGAATCGGGATCCATGAGCTATTCCTCTTTCAGGCCGGTAGGGGTGGGGGTCAGGAAGCGGGCTAGCACATTGCGCAGCAACCGGTCCAGCACGCCGTCGATGGGTAGCGCGGTGACGAAGTTGATGGAGCCGGCGGCGAACACCGCGCCGCCGCTGCCGGTGGAGTAGGTGGCCATTTCGGCGCCGCCGCTGCCGGGATTGGTGCCCCGGGCCAGCACGGTGACACCGGCGGGGGAGCTCGGCGAGAGCTTGTCGGTCTCGTGGCCGGACGCGCCGCCGGGGAAGCGGGTGCTGAGGGTACGGGTGCCGATCAGGTCGCCGGCGCCCACCCCGGTGCGGGCGAAGGCCCAGTGATCGGGTCGCAGGACCTGGTACGGCGCGGCCGTGAACAGCCCCGCGCGGGTGTACCCGACGCCGAGCAGCCGGGCCTCGGGCTCGTGGACGAGACCGAACCTGCTCTCCACCTCGGCGCGGCGCGGCTCCAGCACCCCCGCGTTTCCATTGAGCACGGTCATGCTCGCGTTGTCATGGAGGGTTACGGCGCAGTTGATTCCGTTGCCGCCCAGGTAGACCAGGCGCCCACCGGCGTCGTGCACCCAGGACTTCACCTGTTCGTACATGCCGACCGTCCAGTACTCCGGGTGCGCGCCCAGTACCAGCACCCGGTATCGGGTCAGGTCCAGTTCGCCGCGCGCCAGCTGGGTCTCGGCGTACACGTCGGCGGAGTAGCCGGCGCGTTCCAGCCAGCCGAGCAGCCGCCAGTCGGCCGCGGCCAGCGCGCACGCGTCCCGCCAGGTGATCGGGCCGTCGAGCCGCTCGTCCAGCGGGATCTGGTTTTCCGGCTCCGGCCGGTCGAAGCTCAGCGGCGGGTAGGCGTCGCGACCCCACTCCTCGTGGGCGGGGGTCGTGTAACGCGGCAGGGTCTGGCGCCGGTTGGTGTCGGGTGCCGCGGGCAACCCACCGGCGTGCAGGTAGTTGCTGCGCCCGCCGAAGGCGTTGTACGCGTTCCAGGTGAGGTCGCTGGCCACCACGGCGATGTCGGCGGTCGGGCGGGCCGGTGCCACCACCCACGGGCAGGTGGTTACCGAGCCGTCCCGGGCCAGCACGTGCACCGCGTACAGGCCGCTGCGCGCCGGCGCGGACAGCAGCCGGGGTGGTGCGGACAGGCCCGGTCCGAGCGACAGGCCGGTCTGGTTCCAGCCGACTCCGGTACCGGTGTGGTCGCCGTCCGGGGTCACCTGCGCGGTGGCTCCCGGCGGATGCTCGCCGTGCCCGAGGTGGGCGACGAATTCCCGGGTGGCACCGTAGCGCCAGAGCTCACAGCGGTACGGGTGCGGCGAGGAGATCCGCAGCTCGTACGGATCGCCGGCGCGCACTGCCTTGGGCCATACGTAGCCGAGCAGGCGCGAGCGCAGCAGCCGGATCTGGACTGGCGGCCCGGCGCCGAGCCGTACCCGGGTCAGCTTGGTGCCGTACCCGGGGCAGGCGACCACGACCCGGTACTCGCCGGGGGCCGGAGCGGGATCCAGCCGGACCGCGCCGGATGCCGACGAGACGGCCTGGCGAGCCGCGCCGTCCGGCGCCTCGAACTCGAGTAACGCACCGGAAACGGCCACGAAATCCTCGTCGCTGACGTAACCGATGAGCATCGGCGCCTCCGGGGTGAACGTTGACAGGAGTGACGGTGGCTTTTTAGAGTACCGTATACGAAACAGAGATTCCGTATTCTGAACCGCACGTCTTCCGAAGTACGGATTGGTGGGGCAACATGGCTCTGACCCGACGTCAAGTTCTCGTTTCCACGCTCGCCACCTCAGCTGCCGGCCTCGTCGGCGGTACGGCCGGCGCCGCTTACGCCGACAGCTCCGCGACCACCGGCGCCGCCGCGACCACCGGCACTGGGCTGCCCGCGCTCACTCCGGAGTACAAGGCGGCCGTCGACGCGGCCCTGAACTCCAACGCCGACCTGTGGGGCAACCAGCTGCTCGCCCGGCCGGAGGGGCCGACCTACGAGAACATCAAGGACCTGCTCAAGCCGCTGATGTACGCGGGGCCGGCGACGGGCGGGCCGCTGACCCTGACCGGCGTGCACTACCTGCCGTTCGGCATGCCCAGCGGGCTGTCCGGCCGCGGCTCGATCGCACTGCACGTCGCCGACGGCAGCCAGATCATCACGAACCGGTCGACCTACCGGAACACCCAGATCTTCGTGGGCGACGGCAGCGAGCGCTTCGGTGCGACCATCGGCCGTCTCGACGGCCCCCGGCTGGATCGCGGCTACCTTCCGGTGCTCGACGTGGGGTACGTCGACGCCCAGGGTGTGCGCTATACCCAGGAGTCGTTCGCCACCTTCCTGCCCGGCACCCAGCAGCTGGTCAGCTACGTGAAGATCACCGCAGGCGGATCCGGCTCGGCCACCCACGCCACCGTCCGCTTCCTGGAGTACTGCGGCGCCAACGGCTGCGGCCTGACGGTCTCGGGAAACAGCCTGGTGCTCGGCGACAACACGTACCTGTTCTTCAGCCCTGGGGCCACCTTCGACGGCACCCACCTCGACTACCAACTGGACCTGTCCGCTGGCGAGGCGACCGTCTACCTGGTGCGGGTCAACGAGGCGGCGCCGGCCCCGGCGGTCAACCCGGGTTCGGCCGGCCACGCCGCGGCACTGGCCAGCGTCGAACAGTACTGGGACGGCCGGCTGGCCCAGGGTGCCGTGCTCGACCTGCCTGAGCCGTTGGCCGTCAAGGCCGTCAAGAACCTGCTCATCCAGAACCTCCTGGCCACCTGGCGCTACAGCCTGGGCAACAACTACGAGGCGTTCTACCAGCCAGAAAGCAGCGACACCGTCGAAACGCTGGGGCATTTCGGCTTCACCGACGTGTACCGCTCCGCCCTGCAGGACCTGCTGCCCCTGACCAAGGGCGCGGACCGGCGCAACTGGGAGATCGGCACCAAGCTGTTCCACGCCGCCGACTACTACCACCTCACCAAGGACGCCTCGCTGATCGAGGAGAACGAGGCCACCTACGTCGGGTACCTGGAAGACCTCATCGCCCAACACGCCGCCGACCCCAACCATCTGCTGGAGCGCCAGCAGTACTCCAGCGACATCAAGTCCGGCGTCTACGGCCTGCACCAGATCGGCGTGGCCCACCACGGTGCGCAGAACATCGCCGAGGTGTGGCGGATCCTGGGCCGCATGGACCTGGCCGACCGGTACGCGGCCTTCGCCGCCGACCTGTTCGGCTACTATCAGGCGGCGGCCCGCAGCTCGCAGGTCGAGTTGCCGGACGGTGCGCTGTTCACCCCGGTGGAGCTGCTGGACGGCACCCAGCCGTGGGATCCGATCACCGGCAGCACCCTCGGCGGCTACTTCAACCTGGTCGTCCACTACGGCTTCGCGGCCCGGGTCTATCCGCCGGGCAGCGACGAGGCCAGGCGCACCATTCAGTACATGCTGAACTACGGCAGCCGTCTGCTCGGCCTGTTGCGTTCGCGGCTATCCGGCGACTGCAACGTGTACGAAACCGAGCAACTCAAGTACCTCGCCGACAACGACGAGGCAGACCAGATCGTGCTCACCTTCTACGGCAAGCTCGCGCACGGGATGACCCGCGACACGTTCGTCGCGGGGGAGGCGCACAATATCGGCCCGATCTCCACCAAGTTTCCCAGCTGCCAGGGCCTGCCCGGTTGCGGGACACCGGCGCAGGGCTGGGCGCCGGACGAGTACTACCGGACCATGTACCTACCGCCCAACACCGCGAACAACACCGCGTACCTGCAGGCACTGCGGGCCATGCTGGTGCGCACCGCGAGCGATGAGCTGGACCTGCCGCGCGGGCTCAACCTGGCGTACGCCACCCCGCGGGGCTGGCTCGAGCAGGGCAAGACGATCCGGATCGCCAACTTCCCGACCGAGTTCGGTCCGGTGGGCTACGAGATCACCTCGAACATCGAGCACCACCGTGTGCACGCCCGGGTGGACGTGCCCAGCAGGGACCCGCTCGAGAGCCTGTCGCTGCGGCTTCGCGCGCCCAAGGGGTACGGGATCGCCGCGGTACTCGTCAACGGGCGCGACTGGAAGGCGTTCGACCCGGTCGCCGAGACCATCGACCTGTCCGGCCTGAGCGGGCACGTCAGCGTCGACGTGAACTACCGGACCCAACGGTAGGGCGGGATGACGGCGACCGGCACGGCGCAGATCGTCGAGGCGCTCGAGGGGCTGGCGGCACCCGGCGTCGCGGTGTGTGTGCATGCCTCACTGCGATCGTTCGGAACCTTGAGCGCCGGGCCGGACACCGTCATCGACGCCGTGCT
>DASXOA010000255.1:0-9304 GCA_036494675.1 Rugosimonospora sp. | reverse complement strand
GGGGCCGCACCGTCGGGCAGCGGTCGGGACCACACGATCGCCAGGGGTTCGGCCATCTTGGCGAGGGTGAGCCTGCCATCGCGGTAGCGAAACGCGCTGGTGGTGTACTCCGCCGACCGGTGGGACTTCTTCCGGCTCTTGAACGTGGGGTACCGGGCACGCCTGGCGAAGAAGTTCGCGAACGCGACTTGCAGGTGCCGCAACGCCTGTTGCAACGGCACACAGGACACCTCGTTGAGGTACGCCAGCTCGTCGGTTTTCTTCCAAGCGGTCAGCATCGCGCTGGTGGTGTTGTAGTTGACGCGTTCCTGGCGCAGCGTCCACGCCTCGGCGCGGGCAGCCAACGCGAGGTTGTAGACCTTCCGGACGCAGCCGAACGTCCGCGCAAGCTCAGCGGCTTGCGCGTCAGTCGGATGGAAGCGGTACTTGAACGCCCGCTTCACGGTCCTGGCCACGGCTCACACATTAACAGGACTGTTTGTGAACACCGCGCAGGCGGGCGGGTAGACGCCCATCCGCCTTGGCGGCGGATCGGCTACCCCTACCCGTGCTCCGCACGCGTTCCGTTTCCTCTCCGGCCTGAAGGCCCTAGTATCCACGAAAGGAATCCGATGACGACCATCGCCACGCCACACCGGGCCCGGCTGACTCCTCCCGGCAGCGGCAGCCGCCCGCGCCGGGCCCTAGACCTGATCACCGCGGAATGGATCAAGTTGTGGTCGCTGCGGTCCACCTACGCCGGGCTGGTCGCCGCCGCCGTCGCCACCCTGCTCATCCCGAGCGCCGTCGCGCACGCGAACGTCGCGTACGTCCGTCAGGGCTCGCCGCACGGTCCGATCCCGATCGACCCGGTGGCGATGAGTTTCCGTGGCCTCGCGCTCGCGCAGCTCATCATCGCGGCCCTCGGCGCGCTCGCGATGACGGGCGAGTACGGTTCCGGGCTGATCCGCTCGACGTTCGCCGCGGCGCCGCAACGCGCGGCCGTGCTGGCGGCGAAGTACGCGGTGATCGCGGTCGTGGCCCTGGTCTTCGGGCAACTGCTCACGTTCGGCTGCTTCCTGGTGACCCAGGCCGAGCTGTCGACCGTCCACAAGGGACTGAGCCTCGGCGCCCCGCACGCGCTGCGGGCCACCGTCGCCGCCGGCTGCTACGTCGGCGTCGTCGCCGTGGTCGGCCTGGCCATCGGTACGCTGGTGCGGCACACCGCCGCGGCGATCGGCGTGAGCGTCGCGTTGTTCTTCCTCGTCCCCGGCATCGCCTCGGCCCTGCCGTCCCCGTGGGACACCCGGTTCAGCGACGCGCTGCCCTCGACCGCGGCGCAGGTCCTGTCCTCGCAGCACCACATCGCCGGGTTGCTGGGCACCGGATGGGCCGCGGTCAGCCTGATCGGTTACGCCACGGTCGCACCGCTGATCGCGGCCGTGACGCTGCACCGACGGGACGCGTGAGCGCCGCCTGTCACGCGGCCCGGATCCGGTGGCGCTCCAGGTGGCTCATCGTCGCCTGGTGCGCCTCCCATCCGTCGGGGAACTTCACCGGTACGTTGAGATGCACCGGTTCGGTCGACGGGTGGGCGTCCAGTAGCTCCGGGATGCCGGCGCGGGCCACCACGATGCAGGCGTGCCGGTGCCGTGAGGTCAGCACGCACAGCCGCCCGGACTCCAGGTGGAACGCGCTCGCGTCCCGCCGCCCCGACAGCGGGTGCAGCACGACGGTGACGTCGTACTCCCGGCCCTGCAGCCGGTTGGCGGTGTCGACCGTGATGCCGTCGCCGGCCGGGCCGAGGAACGACCGGATCGCGGCGACCTGGTCCCGGTGCGCCGCCCCGATCGCGATCCGGTCGGCGCTGACCGGCGTACCGGCCGGCGAGCGCTCCGAATGGGCGAGGGTGCCCCGCTCCAGGATGCGGGTCGCCAGTTCGGCGCACGCCGAGGCGGCCTGCGCGTCGGTACGCACGGCATGGCGGGCGGGCAACTCGTACAGCGCCCATCCGCTGGCCGCCGCGAGGTCGACGGTCCGGTCCACCGGCCCGTCCGACGGTGGTGTCGCCAACGTGAGCCGCCGCTGCCCGGCAACGGTTCCGGCCTCGAACCCGGTGAACGGGTAGAACGCCCGGGCCACCACGGGAGCGGCGCTCGCCGGCAGGCGCCAGGAGACCGGCAGCCGGTGCACCGGCATCGTCGGGTGATGGCTCAGCAGCACGGCCACCGCGCTCTGCATCGGATCCCAGGTCAGGCCCGTCCAGCGATCGATGTCCACTGTGGAGAATGGGTCGAGCTGGCCGGGATCGCCGACGAACAGGGCTCTCTCGAACAGGTTCGCGACGCGCAGCAGCATGTCCGAACGCATCTGGTACGCCTCGTCGACGATCGCCCACGGCCAGACCCGGTCGGCGATGGTCGCCCACTTGGCCGCGGTACCGATGAGGATCCCGCAGCCGGGCAGTTCGGCGAGCTTCCGCCCGACCCGCACGGCCGGCCGGGCCAGTACCCGCGCCGGAGGCTGGTAGTCCTGCGCGGCGAGCCGACCGATGGCCGCGTCCGGCACCGCCTCGGCGAGCCTCACCACCAGGTCGTCGACCTGTTCGTTGGTCTGCGCGATGACGATGAGCGGATCGCCCCCGGCGGCGAGTTCGGCGGTGGCGCGCACCACGAGCGTGGACTTGCCGGCTCCCGGTGGGGAGTCGACGACCACGCCGCGGTGCCGCCCGGACCGCAGATCGGCGAGTACCGCGGGCAGGATGTCGGCGGTCACGACCACTCCTCGGAGGCGTCCTCGTCCACGGGTGCCGGCTCGTACCCGGCCGGCGGCCCGCCGTGCGTCCACGGCGTGTCCTCCCGCTTCGGGAAGTCGACGACGGGCTGGTACCCGTCGGTGACGCTGGAGTAGCAGATCCGCTCCCCGATCTCGGGAACGCTGCCCGGCGTGGGTGTGGCGGCCCGGCCCATGCCGCCGGAGAGTTCGAGCAGCACGCTGTCCTCGGTGACGTCCAGCAGGGTCGCCTTCTGGCCGGGGCGGGTGGCGGCGGCCAACGTGGTGCCGGGTGCGAGGCGCACCGGATCGCCGGTGGCGACGGTGATGTGCGGGCGTAGCTTGCGGGACCGGCCGGCGCCCTCGACGCGCTCGGGTTCGGCGGCCGTGACGGTGCCGACGAACGCCTCGCCGCTGAGCCGGTACTCGGCGAGTACCAGCGGGTCGTCGAAGGCCCGCTGCGCGGCATAGCTGGCCTGGGCCCGCTCCAGCCGGTTGAGGCGCTGGGCGGCGGCGGTCGCGCTGTCCCGCCGGGGTTGCGGCGGCCCGCCGTCGCTCAGGTGCTGCGCGTGCGCCGTGTACGCCTCCTTGTCGGCGTCCCAGCGTCCGGCGACCCGCGAACCGGCCGGCAGCAGGCGCAGCCGTTCGACGGCCCGCCACATGAGCCCCCACGTCGGTTCCAGCGCGGCCGTCAGCGCCTTCTCCAGCGCGGGAACGTCGCCCGCCCGGATGAGCGGGGCCAGCACCGTGTTGTCGAAGACCGGATCGGTGGTCGGTCCGGCCGGAGGCCATACCCGCGCGTCTTCGGCCGCCGCCGCGGCCTGTGCACCGGTCAGCCCGACGGGTGGGTCGATCCAGCCGAGCAGGGCGGCGAGGTTCTGGTCCTCGACCAGGCTCTGGCCGCTGGCCCAGTGCAGGGCCAGCGCGTCGGTCGCGGCGAGCAGCAGGCACGAGCCCGGGTGCTCGGCCCGCTCGGCGAAGAAGGTCAGCCACCGGCCGAGCATCGGTACCGCCGGGTCGACGGCGTAGTCGCCGTACGAGCGGCGGAAGCGGGTGGAGCGCCCGAACAGCCGCGCGAAGTCGATGCCGCCGGGGTTGGGTACCAGGATCTGCGGGGCGTCGGCGTACCGGACCCGGATGTCCCGGCCCCGGTCGCCGGCCACCGCCTCGACGTCGGTGGTGAATGAGTCCACATAGGACACCATGATGGCGGCCAGGGCGGCGGCGAACGCGAAGCGCTGGTCACGGTTGCGCGGCTGGGCGACGGCCAGCAACCGCGGCGAGTCCGGATCGTCGCCGACCATCGCCGCAACGGGTGCGTTGGCCTCCCCCGCGAGCGTCAACGGAATCAGGACCAGCGGCCGGTCGTGGACGTGCACGTGGCGTACCGTCGCGATCGGTTGCGCCCGCCCCGCGCGTACCGCCTCGGCCCGCGCCAGCGCCGTCAGCGTACTCACGCGACCGCCTCGCCACGCTCGTCGCCCGCCTGCGGCACACCCACGCGGTGACCCCGAGCCGCCCGCTCGCTCATGCCACCCCCGACAGCGACTCGGCGCGCAGCCGGGCGGCCAGCCGCAGCAACTGCGCCGCCTCGACCTGGTCGGCGTCCGGCGCCCGGGTGCCCTCGGCCAGACCGAGCACACCGGCCACGTCCGGGATGCCGGCCAACTCGTCGCGGACGGACCGGCCCAGCGCGGCGGTCTGCCCGCGGGCCTCGTTCCGGCAGAAGTACGCCAGTTCGCACGCGTCCAGGCACTCGGGGGCGTACCGCGCCTCGGTCGCGTGCAACGCCCCGACAACCTCCACCGCGGGTCGCCCCGGCATGCCGGAGCTGTCCGGGTAGAGATCGAACGTGAGGTCGGGGGGCAGCGTCGCGACCAGGTCGCCGATGCGTGCCAGCCGGGACAGCTGCCGCGCCAGCACGGTCAGCTGCTTGCGGACGTCGACGAGCACGGCGGTGGGCCGGTTGGCGAAGTTCTCCGGGCAGACCAGCACGACATCGTCGGCCACGGTCTCCGGCCCGTACCCCAGCTCCGCGAGCAGCCCGCGCAGGGCCAGCACGTACACCGCGGCCTGAGTCACCGCCGCGGCGACCTTCCGCCCGTCGGCCTGCCCATCGATCACCGCGAAGGACTTGACTTCCACGACGTGGAACTGGTCGCGCAGCTTGACGGCGATCAGGTCCGGCTCCAGATAGGCCGTGCGGCCACCGACGTCCAGCCGCAGCAGCGGGTGGTCGAGCAGGGCGCCGCCGTCGTCCGGGGCGCCGTCTGAGCCGGCGGCCAGCGACCGGGCCAGCAGTTCGCGCGTGCGGGCGTGCCGCGCGTCGAGACTCTGGTCGGCGCCGGCCGGCTCCAGGTCCGCATAGGACACATCGGGGACCGGCAGCCCCAGCCGCTCGCACAGCAGCCGCAGCAGCCCGGCGCAGCCGTCGGCCTTCACCTGCGCCTCGAACGCGTTGCCCCGGGTGATGGCGAACTGGGACTGCCCGGCCGGGACCGCGAAGCCGACATACCCGGCCAGCTCCTGCTTGTCGAGGCCGGCCGCGTCCAGAACGGCCCGGCGGGAGCAGCCCGGATTGCTGGTCAGCGCCGCGATCGTACGCGCGGTGTGCTCCCGCACCGGGGCTGCGCCGCGGATCCGGTCCAGGCGTGCCTCAACGTCGCTCACTGCGCTCCCTTCGCGCGGTACGGGCCGGCGTGACATCGGGTCGGGACTCGGCAGGCGGCGAGCGGCGTGCGCAGCAGCCCGACGCCAAGTTACCGGCGCCGCGCCAGGAAACGCCAGCGACGTGTCGTTCGTCGACCGCGGCAATCCCCGCTCCGTTGCCCGCCCATGTGCTTGGCGGGACGGAGCCGGGCGTGGCGGGTGGGGCGCGACGTCGCAGCGGGCCCGCGGACGACCACCGCGCCCCGCTCGACACCGTGAGGGTGCCGGACGAGGCGCGGTGCGGTAGGTGTGCGGCCGGGGAATCCGGGCAGACGATGGCCGCTTTCGGGTGACTTGGACCGGGATGTCGCGTTAGTCGCGCGGGTTATCGGGTAAGCGATGAGGTCGGGAGGCGACGAGGGCCGCGTTTCTCGGACGGCGGCTCCGGTTTCGCGATTTCGGCAGCGGGGGATTGAGTTGACCAAGACCAATATGGAGCCGGCGGCCGGGTCGCGGCCGGCTCGCCGTCGACGGCTGTGGCTGTACGTGGCCGTGCTGGTGCCGGTTCTCGCCGCCGCCGGGCTCGCCGCGGTGCGCCTGGTCGGTCCGATGCCGGCGCCGCAGGTCATCCAGGCGGTACCGGAGACGTACGTGATCCCGGGTACCCCGCCGGTGCTGCCCTGGCCGAAGGACGGGCAGGCCGTCCTCGAGGTCGAAGGGCTCGGCGGCCTGGGCTCCTCCGGCGGATCGAAGCCGGTGCCGATCGCCAGCGTCACCAAGGTGATGACCGCCTACCTGGTGCTGCGCGACCACCCCATGCGCCCGGACGAGAACGGCCCCACGCTGACCGTATCGGCCGACGAGGCCGCCGCGTACCCGGACGAGCTGGCCGCCGGCCAGTCGCTGGTACAGGTCGCCGCGGGCGAGGTGCTCACCGAACGGCAGGCGCTCCAGGCTCTGCTGCTGCCGTCCGCCAACAACATGGCCTACATCCTCGCCCGCTGGGACGCCGGCGGCAGAGCCGCGTTCGTGGCGAAGATGAACCACGCCGCGGACGGACTCGGGATGAAGCACACCCGGTACACCGACCCGTCCGGGCTCGATCCGGCCACCGTGAGCACCGCCGCCGACCAGGTCACCCTGGCCCGCGCCGCGATGGGGGTACCGGCGCTCGCGCAGATCGTAGCGATGCCGCAGGCCACGGTGCCGGTCGCCGGGGTGATCAGGAACGTGAACACGCTGCTCGGGCAGGACGGGATCGTCGGCGTCAAGACGGGCTCCACCGATGCCGCCGGCGGCTGCCTCGTCTTCGCGGCCGACATCGGCGTGGAGGGGCACCCGCTCAAGGTCATCGGCGCCGTACTCGGGCCGGGGCCCGAGGTGGAGGACGCGTTCACGGCCACCCGCCGCCTGGTACAGATGGGTACCGGCGTGCTGCACCTGTACCGTGCCGTGCAGGCCGGGCAGCTCGTGGCGACCGTACGGGGGCCGTTGGGTCAGAGTACGACGCTCGTCGCGTCCGACGACCTGGACGTGCTCGGCTGGCCCGGACTGAGCTACCGGCTCGATACCAACGCCACGGTGCCGGACCGCATCGCGGCGGCGGTGGGTGTCGGCAAGCTCAGGCTGACGGCCGCGAACACCGCGGTCAGTACCGACGTCCAGACCACCGGTGCTCTCATCCCGCCGCACTGGTGGGAGCGGATGATCCGCCGGTGATCGGCCGTCTCGCGGCCCGGCGTCGCGGTCCGGCGGAGCGCCACCGTCGCGGCTTAGCGCGGAGCGTTACGGTCGCGGTCCGACGGAGCGTCATCGCCGCGGCTTGGCGCGGAGCGTTACGGTCGCGGTCCGACGGAGCGTCATCGCCGCCGGGCGACCCGACGCGGGCGGGGAGCGGTCGGGAGCCGGGCCCCGGCCGGTACGGCGGTCGATCCGCGCACGGTCAGCTGCGTGGCCATCGCGTACGACACATCGTGGTCCGCGTCCCTGCCGTGCCCCAGCAGGTCGACCAGGAGGTCGACGGCCTTGTGGCCGGCCTGCTCCTGCGGGATCGCCACGGTGGACAGCGCCGGGCTGCACATGGCCGCCATCGGGATGTCGTCGAACCCGAGAACGCTGACCTCCCCCGGAACGCGGACTCCGCGGTCGGCGAGTCGGCTGAGCACGCCGAGCGCCATCAGGTCGTTGTAGCAGATGATCGCGGTCAGCTGCGCCGCGAGGGCCAGGTCGGCGCCGTGCACACCGGCCTCGAACCCCGGCGCGAACGGGCCGAACTCCACCACCGCCATCCCGTGCCGCGGCGCGCGCCGCAGGCCGCGCCTGCGCTCCCGGTTCGACCATGACGTGCCCGGGCCGCCCAGGTAGGCGATCCGCCGGTGGCCGAGCGCGGCGAGGTGGTCGATGGCCTGTCGCATGCCGCCGACGTTGTCCATGACCACCGCCGGTACCCCCGACACGCGCCGGTTCACCAGCACCAGCCGGGTCCGGCCCAGCGCCTCTCTCACCTCCGTCGGCGACATCCGCGGCGCGCAGATGATGACGCCGTCGACCTGCCTGGCCATGGCCCGGACCAGTTCCACCTCGGCGCGGGGATTTTCCTCCGCGTTGCCCAGAAACACCGCGTAGTTCGCTTCGTGCGCCCGGGCCTGGACGCCCTTCAGCACGCTGGGGAAGAACGGGTTGGTCACGTCGGGGACGATCACGCCGAGGTTGCCCGTCGCGCCGGTGGCCGGCGCGCCGCGCGCGGCCCGGCTCGGCCGGTAGCCGATCCCGTTCGCCGTGTCCAGCACCCGTCGCAGGGTGGTGTCGCGCAGAAGCTCCGGAACGCTGAAGGCGCGCGAGACCGTGGCGGCCGAGACTCCGGCGGCACGCGCGACATCGTAAATGGTGACGGCCACGGCGACGCACTCCATCTCCGTGTGGGGTTCCGCGTTGGACGACAGCGGATCGTCGATGAGTTGCACAACCATTGCGCTGGTTGCTGCAACTTGTCAAGGATGTTCACCGGTCGATATGGGCGGCGACCTGGCACCCCGCTCTGCAACCAGTTTCAGAAGCGGGCACCTTGACGCGCCGCCGATGCATTGGTGAGTGTTAGGACTCGGATACCACTGTGGTTCCGGGAGTTGATGAGCATTTCTGAGCATGAGCCGCGTCGCTCCGGCGATTCGAGACGGCTCGAAGTCGGGTGGTCGTCCGCCGACGCGGCCCTTGCCAGCGCGGCCCTTGCCGGCGCGGCGGGCGATCTGGTCGGGTCGTTCGGCGCCCCGGTGCGCAGCTTCCACAAATCCCGTTGATGACCTGCCGGTGGTCTCGCCACCGGCCGGCACGTACACCGGGCTCGGGTAGCAACGGCTCGATCGCCGCCCGCGCCTTGTCCGTCAACTCACCCGACCGACCACGCAGGCGTCGATGAACATCTGTCCCTAGATGACCGACAGGACAGCCCTAGTCCGGGCTCTGGCGATCGGTGGTGGCTGGTTCTGGCTTAGCGGTGGTTCTGGCTTGGCGGTGGCGTCGCCATCGGTCCCGGGCGAGTCGGTGGTTGAGGTTTCGATGATGGGTGCTGTACTCATGCCAGCTACCACCGCCGCCAAAATCGCTGTCGCCGCGACCGCCTCGGGTCATCAACCGGAAGCTATCAACGCCCACCCCGGGTGCCGCTCCGCCTTGCTGTTCCGTCCTGCTGTTCCGTTCTGCTGTGTGGGCGGAAATCGTTGCTGTTTCACGGGTTTTCGTCACCTGCGAGAAGGGACAGGTGACCTCGGTGGGTGTCGGGAAGCGTCGTAGGTGGGTCGTAGGGTCGGGTTGTGCGGGAGGCGTTGGGTGAGGTGGGGCGGGCACTGGAGGAGTGCCGGTCGGTTGCGGTGTGGGGGTTGTCGGGTGAGTCGTTGGTGTGGTGTCT